>NZ_JBEYXQ010000007.1:0-328411 GCF_040645115.1 Streptomyces sp. NPDC046860
CGGCCCCCGGGCCGCACCCCCCCCCGCTGTCGCCCCCCCCCACCCCCTGCCGCGGGCGGGGGTTGGGGGGGGTGTTGTTCTCTTGGGCCGCGGGGCCCCCCCCCCCCCCCCCCCCCACGACCCCCGCCCCCCTCCCCTCCCTCGCCACAGCCCACTCCGCCGCAGCAGCCACCCTCGCCGCCACCGGCCTGACCGGCAAGAAGGCGAAGCTCTACCTCGTACTGGACCGCTCCGCGAGCATGCGCCCGTACTACAAGGACGGCTCGGCCCAGGCTCTCGGCGACCAGACCCTCGCCCTGGCGGCCCACCTGGACGAGGACCCCCGCGTCCACGTCGTCTTCTTCTCCACCGAGGTCGACGGCACCACCGACCTCACCCTCACCGAGGACCACGAGACCGGCATCGACAAGGCGCACGCGGGCTTCGGCCGCATGGGCCGCACCAGCTACCACGCCGCCGTGGAAGCCGTACTCGCCCACCACGACAAGAACCACACCCCCGAGGACGACGTCCTGGTGGTGTTCCAGACGGACGGCGCCCCCGACGCCAAGACCCCCGCCACCCAGGCCCTCACCAACGCCGCGAAGACCCATCCCAGGGTCTTCTTCTCCTTCGTCGCCTTCGGTGACCCGGAGAACAAGGCGTTCGACTACCTCCGCAAGCTCAAGACGGCCAACACGTCCTTCTTCCACGCGGGCCCCACCCCCCGCGAGCTGACGGACACCGAGCTCTACGAGGGCGTACTCGCCGCCTGGCGCCCGTAAGCCCCGCCCCGCCCCGTCCCACCCAGGTGCCGCCCGCGTCCCACCCCGTAAAACGGGAGGCGGGCGGCATACACACGTCGGCTACGATTTCAAGGTTCGTACCCGCAGCGACCTGGGAGCAGCCTCCGATGGCTCGACACCTCATCACCAGCGCCCTTCCGTACATCAACGGAATCAAGCACCTGGGCAACATGGTGGGGTCCATGCTCCCGGCGGACGTGTACTCCCGGTACCTCCGCCAGCGCGGCCACGACGTCCTGTACATCTGCGCGACCGACGAGCACGGCACCCCCGCCGAGCTGGCCGCCAAGGAGCGCGGCCTGCCGGTGGACGAGTTCTGCGCCCAGGCCCACGACGCGCAGAAGGCGGTGTACGACGGCTTCGCACTGGCCTTCGACTACTTCGGCCGCAGCTCCTCCGCCGAGAACCGCGACATCACCCAGCACTTCGCCCGGAAGCTGAACGAGAACGGCTTCATCGAGGAGCGGGCGATCCGCCAGGTCTTCTCCCCGGCCGACGACCGCTTCCTGCCGGACCGCTACGTCGAGGGCACCTGCCCGCACTGCGGCTACGACAAGGCCCGCGGCGACCAGTGCGAGAACTGCACCCGCGTCCTGGACCCGACCGACCTGATCGAGCCCCGCTCGGCGATCTCTGGCTCCACGGACCTGGAGGTCCGCGAGACCAAGCACCTCTTCCTGCTCCAGTCCAAGCTGCAGCACGAGGTCGAGGAGTGGGTCTCCCGGCACGAGCAGGACTGGCCGCAGCTTGCCTCCTCCATCGCCCGCAAGTGGCTGACCGAGGGCCTGCACGACCGTGCGATCACCCGTGACCTGGACTGGGGCGTGCCGGTCCCGGCCGACACCTGGCCGGAGCTGGCCGCCGAGGGCAAGGTCTTCTACGTCTGGTTCGACGCCCCGGTGGAGTACATCGGCGCGACGAAGGAGTGGGCCGACCAGGACCCGGAGAACCGGGACTGGAAGTCGTGGTGGTACGACGCCGACGCGGACGTCCGCTACACCCAGTTCATGGCGAAGGACAACGTCCCGTTCCACACGGTGATGTTCCCGGCCACCGAGCTGGGCGTGCGTGAGCCGTGGAAGAAGGTCGACTACGTCAAGGCGTTCAACTGGCTGACGTACTACGGCGGCAAGTTCTCGACCTCGCAGAAGCGCGGCGTCTTCACCGACCAGGCCCTGGACATCCTCCCGGCGGACTACTGGCGCTATTTCCTGATCGCCAACGCCCCCGAGTCGGACGACTCGTCCTTCACCTGGGAGCACTTCACCGCCACGGTCAACAAGGACCTCGCGGACACGCTGGGCAACTTCGTCAACCGCGTGCTGTCCTTCTCCAAGAAGCGCTTCGGCGAGGAGGTCCCGGCGGGCGCGGAGGCCGGCGAGGCCGAGGCGAAGCTGGGCGAGGAGATCGCGGGCCTGCTGGCCGAGTACGAGACCCAGATGGAGGCCCTCCAGTTCCGCAAGGCCGCGGCCGCGCTGCGCGCCCTGTGGTCGGCCGGAAACTCCTACCTGGAGGAGAAGGCCCCCTGGCTGGAGATCAAGACCGACCCCGAGGCCGCGGCCCTCACGCTGCGCACGGCGATGAACCTGATCCACCTGTACGCGGTGGTCTCCGAGCCCTTCATCCCGGCCTCCTCGGCGGCGATGCGCGCGGCCTTCGCGCTGCCGGACGACACGGCGACCTGGATCACCGAGGCCGAGGCCAAGGCCCTCACGACGGTCCCCGCGGGCACCCCCTTCACCGTCCCCCCGGTCCTGTTCGCCAAGCTGACGGACGAGGACCTGGAGACGTACAAGGAGCGCTTCGGCGGCTCGGAGGCGTGACGCAGCACGCGTGACCACGGGGACCGGCGGCGCCGAAAGGTGCCGCCGGTCCCTTTTTCCGTGCCGGGCGGGGCCGGCCGCTGCCCCGTACGCCACGGCTTCGGCCACCGGAGCTCGCACACGTGAGTTCCGGTCCGAGTGGTGCTCTTTCCCAAGGAACACACGAGGGAAAAGGACCCCACCAAGCCCCACCCCTCCCGCCCGTCGGCGCAGATCACTCCCGCGAGTGAATATGCCCAACTCGGCTGGATTCGGTACCGGTTGTCGGCCCTAGTCTCAACCCTGCACCGCACGACAACCGCAGACATGAGACGGCCCCCGCCGGGACTGGCATCCCAATGCGAGGGCCTGACCACCGAGGAAGTGAGGCTTCCCGATGGACTCCGAAAACCCTAGCGCGCCCGCGTCCACCCAGGCCCTCATCCCGGGCAAAAACCACCCGCGCCGCAGCCCGCGTTCCGGCGTGATCCACGACAACGCCCGCCGCACCGAACGCTTCACGGTGATCGGCAACCACCTCGCCCAGCACCCGGAGCTGTCCGGGCTCGCGATCGGACTCGGGGTGTACATCCAGTCCCTCCCCGCCGGTGCCCCCGTCGACATCAAGACGCTCGCCGCCCGGTTCCCCGAGGGGCAGATCCGGGTCGCCGCCGCCCTGCGCGAACTGGAGGCCCACGGCTACCTCCGCCGCACCCGCGAGCGCACCCCCTGCGGCCGGATCGTCACCCGCACGGTCTCCTGCAACCGGCCGGGACCCCGGACCGAGCCCGCGGCCGAACCGACCACCAGGCCGGCCCGCCGCGCGGACCCCGCCGAACGCCCGCCCCGGGGGCGCCTCCCCACCGTGCCCCAGCCCGCCTGCCCCTCTCCCGCCCTCCTCCGGACGGCCGCCGACCTCCTCACCGGCCTCCGCCGCGTCACCCCCGCCTCCTGCTCTCCGCCACCGACGTGGAGCACCTGGCCCCCGGCGCCGCCGCCTGGCTGGAGCGCGACCTCACCCCCACCGCCGTACGCGAGGCCCTGACCGCGAACCTCCCCCGGGAACCCCTCACCCGCCCCGCCGCGATCCTGGCCCACCGCCTGACGGCCCAACTGCCACCCCCACCACCGTTCCGCGCCCCCACACCCCCGCCCACCACCCGCCACCCCCTGAGAAACTGCGACACCTGCGACCACGCCTACCGAAGCCCGAACCCCGACCACTGCCCCACCTGCGCCACCCGCCACCAGCTCCTCCCCGCACCGGTCGAGGTCACCGTCCTGCCCACCGACCGCACCGAGACCAGCCCGGTCGAACGCCGGGTGGACACCCTCCTCCGACTCGGGACCGCGGAACACGGCGCCTTCCTCCTCGCCGTCGAGGCTCAGGGCCGCAAGGATCAGGCCAAGCCGCCGAGCTGGGCCTACTACACCGCGTACCTGTGGACGAAGTACCGACTGCCCACCGCGCTTCTCGTCGTGTGCCAGGACCGGGCCACCGCCGAATGGGCCGGGCGGCCGACGGCCAGTGGTCCGCCCCAGCTGCCGACGCTCACCCTCACCCCGCTCGTGGTGGGCCCGCACAACATGCCCGTGATCACCGACCCGGCCGAGGCACGGGCGGACCTCGCGCTGGCCGCACTTTCCGCCATTACACATGCGGGTGATCCGGACATCGGTGCCATACTGAAGGCGCTGTCCACAGCGCTGGTGGGCGTCCCTGAGGACGCCTCCGGCCCGATCGTCGAAGTCGTCGCGCAGGGAATGGGCAACCGCCCGGCCCAGCAGCTCTGGAGGAATCTGGTGGCCGTGGACCTCTCCTTCTACAAGTCGAGCATCGCGGAAGAGATCCGGGACGAGGGTCGGGACGAAGGCCGGGCCGAGGGTCGGGCCGAAGGGCAGGCCCACGCCATACTGCTGGTCCTGGAACAGCGCGGCGTCGACGTACCCGACGAGGTCCGCCGGCACATCACCGGCTGTACCGACCCCGCGGTCCTGAACACCTGGCTCGCCCGCGCCCTCACCGCCACCAGCGCCACCGAGGTGATCCGGCCGGTCTGACCGCAGCAGCACACCGCGACCCTCCGGGCCCCCGAGTGAACCTCCCCGCACCCCACCGCCGCCTTCTCACCGACGTGCTCGCCTCGGCCATCCCCTCGGCGCTGGCCGGCGGTTACGCCCTGCAGGCGCACGGCCTGCTCGAACGGCCGCACGCGAACATGGATCTCGCGACGGAGAGCGCCGAGCCGATGTCCCGGCTCGCGGCGGCGCTGCGCGATGTGCTGGTCTCCCGGGGCCACGAGGTCACCGTGCGGGACGCGGCGCCCCTGTCCGCCCATCTCTCCGTCACGGACCCCGAGTCCGGCACGCTCTGCCCCCTCGCCCTGCACAAGGAAGCCTTCTGGAGCCCGCCCGTGCTCACCCCGTACGGGCCGACGCTCTCCCTGGAGGACGCCGTCGGCACCAAGATCCGGGCCCTGTACGACCGGGGAGCGGCCGTCGATCTGATCGACGCACGGGCCGCCGCCGGGCGGTTCTCCCTGCCGGAGCTGGAGGAGCTGGGCCGGCGGCACGCGTACGACGCCTTCGACCTGCCCACGCTCCAGTCCCGTCTCACCGGCACCGACTTCTACTCCGACCTGGAGTTCCTGCGGTACGAACTGCCCCGGCACGAGGTCGGTCCGCTGCGCGCCTGGGCCCAGCACTGGTCCGACGACATCGCGGAACGGCTGCTGGAGGACGGCGCCTCTCCGGACGAGGACGAGGACGATGACGAGGACAAGGACGAGGAATAGGAACGGCCCGGCTCCCCAGAGGGGCCGGGCCGTCTCACACGCACCGCGTACTACTTCGGCTGCGGCTTCCTGACGTTCAGGTGCAGCTCGCGCAGGCGGGTCTCGTCCAGCTCGGTCGGGGCGCCCATCATCAGGTCCTGGGCGTTGCCGTTGAGCGGGAAGGCGATGGTCTCGCGGATGTTGGGCTCGTCCGCGAGGAGCATCACGATGCGGTCCACGCCCGGGGCGATGCCACCGTGCGGCGGGGCGCCGAAGCGGAGGGCGCGCAGCATGCCGGCGAACTTGTCCTCGACGGTGTCACGGTCGTAGCCCGCGATCTCGAACGCCTTGATCATGATGTCCGGCTCGTGGTTCCGGATGGCGCCGGAGGACAGCTCCACACCGTTGCAGACGATGTCGTACTGCCAGCCGAGGATGTCCAGCGGGTCCTGGGTCTCCAGGGCCTCCATGCCGCCCTGCGGCATCGAGAACGGGTTGTGGGAGAAGTCGAGCTTGCCCGTCTCCTCGTCCCGCTCGTACATCGGGAAGTCGACGATCCAGCAGAAGCGGAAGACGCCGTCCTCGAACTGGTCCGCCCGCTTGGCGGCCTCGACGCGCACGGCGCCCATGATCTTCGAGACCTCGTCGAACTCGCCCGCGCCGAAGAACACCGCGTGGCCGGGGGCCAGCGAGAGACGCTTGGTCAGCTCGGCGACGTTCTCCTCGGTGAGGAACTTCGCGATCGGGCCGGTCAGCGAACCGTCCTCGCCGACGCGGACCCAGGCCAGGCCCTGCGCGCCCTGCGAGACGGCGAACTCGCCGAGCCCGTCGAAGAACTTGCGGCTCTGGCCCGCGACGTCCGGCACCGGCAGCGCGCGCACGTGCTTGCCCGCGAACGCCTTGAACGCCGAGCCCTCGAAGACGTCGGTGATGTCGACGAGCTCCAGCTTGGCGCGCAGGTCCGGCTTGTCGGAGCCGTACTTGAGCATCGACTCGCGGAACGGGATGCGCGGGAAGGGGGAGGTGACGTGGCGGCCGCCGCCGAACTCCTCGAACAGCTCGGTCATGAGCTTCTCGATCGGCTGGAAGACGTCCTCCTGCTCGACGAAGCTCATCTCGACGTCAAGCTGGTAGAACTCGCCCGGCGAACGGTCGGCGCGGGCGTCCTCGTCGCGGAAGCAGGGCGCGATCTGGAAGTAGCGGTCGAAGCCGGAGATCATCAGCAGCTGCTTGAACTGCTGCGGCGCCTGCGGCAGGGCGTAGAACCGGCCCGCGTGGACGCGGGAGGGGACCACGTAGTCGCGCGCGCCCTCGGGCGAGGTGGCGGACAGGATCGGCGTCGCCATCTCGTTGAAGCCCATCGCGGCCATCTTGTGGCGCATGGCCGAGATCACGGACGTCCGCAGCATGATGTTGCGGTGCATGCGCTCGCGGCGCAGGTCCAGGAAGCGGTACTCCAGGCGCCGCTCCTCGTTGACGCCGTCCTCGGCGTTGATCGTGAAGGGCAGCGGGGCGGCGGCGCCCAGCACCTCGACCTCCGCGACCTCGACCTCGATCTCGCCGGTGGGCAGTTCGGGGTTCACGTTCTCGGTTCCGCGTGAGACAACGCGGCCGTCGACGCGGACCGTGGACTCCTTGGAGACGGAGTCCAGCAGCTCGTAGGCGGGCGTGCCGGGACGGGCCACGAGCTGCGTGATGCCGTAGTGGTCACGCAGATCGATGAAGAGGATGCCGCCCAGGTCGCGCCGATTGTGCAGCCAGCCACTGAGCCGGACGTCGGTACCGACGTCGGAGGCGCGGAGCTGGCCGCAGGTGTGGGACCTGTACCGATGCATCGTCGTTCATCGTCCTTCGTTGGGGGTTCCTTGCCGGAGTGTGCTTCTCCCGGCTCGCCCGGGCACGGGGCCCGGACCCATCAAGGGTACCGGGCACCCCGTGATCGCCTCCCCACCATTACCGTCTGCCGATCCAGGGTGGCAGCAGTGGGGACGACCTTCTTAAAGTGGGGCAATGCGCACAGGTGAGCCGCTGCCCTCCGTGGGAGATGTCCTCGTCTCCCTCGCCACCGGGCTCTGGCAGTGGGACACGGCCACGGAGCTGGTCACCGTGGACGCGGAGGCGGCGCGGCTGCTGGGGCTGCCGGCCCGGCCCACCACCCTCACGGAGGCACAGGCGCGCTCCCGCCTGCACCCCTCCGACTGGAACGAGATCACCGGGGTCATCCCGCTCGCCGTCGCCAAGGGCACGCTCGCCGAGGTGCGCATCCGGGTCGTGGACGCCGCGGGCCGCACCATCCGGGTGGTGCGCAGCCGCTCCAAGCCGTCCTTCGACCGGGAGCGCCGGGCGTACGAACTCATCGGCACCCTTCAGGAGGTCACCGAGCCGGCGCCGGGCACCTCCTCGGCCCGCAGCGCGGTCACCGGCGACTGGCGGCGCTCGCGCGAGGCGTTCCTGCTGGACGCGGGCCGGGCGCTGGCCGAGGCACGGTCGACGGCGGAGGTGCTGCGGGTCGCGGCGACGCTGTCGATGCC
The DNA here is from genome assembly GCF_040645115.1 of Streptomyces sp. NPDC046860. Lineage (NCBI taxonomy): Bacteria > Bacillati > Actinomycetota > Actinomycetes > Kitasatosporales > Streptomycetaceae > Streptomyces > Streptomyces sp. NPDC046860. Next base: position 7,893 of record NZ_JBEYXQ010000007.1, read on the forward strand.
GGGGTTCTCCCCGGACGGTCTCGCGGTGTTCGGGGTGGAGGGCGACCGGCTGACGATCATCGGTCACCACGGCTACCAGCCCGGCGACGACGGCCCCTTCACCCATATGCCGCTGACCACGGACTATCCGGCCGCGGAGGTGGTCCGTACCGGCAAGGCCGTCTACCTCTCCACGCCCGGCGAGTACCGCGACCGGTATCCGACGGCCTGGCCGCTGGCCGAGCAGTTCGGCCGCCGCTCGTGGGCGTTCCTGCCGCTGACGCTGGGCGGGTCCACGCGGGGCGCGTGGATGGCCGCGTTCAGCGACCGGGTGGCGTTCACCCCGGACGAGCGGGCGGTGCTCACCACGGTCGCCCGGATGCTCGCCCAGGCGCTGACGCGCGCCGGCGACGCGGAGACGCAGCGGGAGCTGTCGGAGGGCCTCCAGCGCTCCATGATGCCCTCGCTGCTCCCGGAGATCCCCGGCATGAGCGTGGCCGGGCGCTACATCCCGACCGGCGGCGGCCTCCAGGTGGGCGGCGACTGGTACGACATGATCCCGCTGCCCGGCGGGGTCGCGCCGAACACCGCCCAGGGCGGCCGGTTCGCACTGGTCATCGGGGACGTACAGGGACACGACGTCCGGGCCGCGGGCCTGATGGGCCAGCTCCGGATCGCGCTGCGCGCCTACGCCGCCGAGGGCCACCGCCCGGACGCGGTGCTCTCCCGCGCCTCCCGCTTCCTGCACGGCATCAACCACGACGAACACCTGACCGACCTGCGCTTCGCCACCTGCCTGTACGCCGAGGCCGACCCCGCGACCGGACGGCTGGAGGTCGCCCGCGCGGGGCATCCGGAGCCGGTGATCCGGCTGGCCGACGGCACGGTGATGCTCCGGCCCACGGCGGGCGGGCTGCCGCTGGGCGTCGACCCGGACGGGGACTACCCGACGACCCGGTTCACGCTGGAGCCCGGCGAGACGATGATGCTGTGCACCGACGGCCTGATCGAGACCGGCGGCCACGACATGGAGACCGGCTGGCGGCGCGTACGCGCCATCCTGGAGCGGTACGGCGACGCGGAGACGGACCGCGAGAGCGGCCTGGAGGGGCTGGCGGACGCGCTGGTGCAGGGGGTGCACGGGCCCTCCTCGCACCACACCACCGGCCCGCTGACCGACCGCCGCGAGGACGACATCGCGGTGCTCCTCCTTTTCCGGTCCGGCGAGAGCCGGGGGCTGAGCGACACCCCCGCGCCCGCGGCCCGGACCCGGGTGCGCAGCACGCTGATGTCGGTGGCGCAGGACGAGCCGGAGCGGATCGCCGAGGCCCGCCAGCATCTGCGGGAACTGCTGCACGACTGGGAGCCCGCCGAGCAGGTGGACGCGGCGGTGCTGCTGATCTCCGAGATGATCACCAACGTGCTGGTGCACACCGACGCCGACGCGCTGCTGCTCGCGGAGATCTTCGGCGAGCACGGGGACCGGCGGCTGCGGGTGCAGGTCACCGACTCCGGCGACGACCTCCCGCACAAGCGCCGCCCCGGCGAACTGGCCTCCTCCGGCCGCGGCCTCATGCTGATCGAGATGCTCGCCGACGCCTGGGGGGTCGAGCCGCGCGGGGAGGGCAAGAGCATCTGGTTCGAGCTGTACGAGCGTCCTGAACAGGGCGAGCCTGAACAGGGCGGGGAGGACGCGGCCTAGGGGGAGGCCCCTAGGGCTGCTCGTGCGGGGTGCCGTACCGGTCGCGGAGTTCCTGTACGACGCCGAAGACGGCCGCGGTCAGGGGTACGGCGAGGAGCATGCCGAGGATGCCCGCGACGGAGGCTCCGGCGGTGATCGTCAGCATCACCACCGCCGGGTGCATCTGCACGGTCCGGCTCTGGATGGCCGGCTGGAGCACGTGCCCCTCCAGCACCTGGACCCCGAGCACCACCCCGAGCGCCCACAGCGCGATCACGAAACCCCGGTCCGCGAGGGCGACCAGGACGGCGACCGCGCCGGAGAGGAAGGCGCCGAGGTAGGGGATGTAGGCGGCGACGAAGACGAGCGCGCCTAGCCCCACCGCGCCGGGGACGCGCAGGATCAGCAGGCCGACGGTGATGCAGACGGCGTCGATGAGCGCGATGATCGTCGTCCCGCGCATGAACCCCTCGACCGCCTCGAAGGCCCGGCGGGCCATGGCCTCCACCACGTCGGCGGTGCCGGCGGGGGCGAGGCCGCGCAGGGAGCGCAGGGCGCGCTGGGAGTCGCGCAGGAAGAAGAAGACCAGCAGCAGGGCGAGGACCGCGATGGCGATGGACTCGCCGACCACGCTGACGCCGCTGATGACGTTGGAGACGGCGGTGCCGCCGAACTTGCCCAGCAGCTCGCGGGCGTTGCCGGCGAGGTCGTCCAGGCCGGTCCCGGCGGCGCCGAAGTGCCGGGCGATGGCCCTGGCCGCGTCGCGCAGGGAGGCCACGATCTCGTCGCCGGTGTCCACGAGGGCGGCGACCACGATGTAGACGGCGCCGCCGACCACCGCCACGACGGCCACGCAGGTCAGGGCGGCGGCGAGGCTGGCGTTCAGCTTCATCTTGAGCAGCCAGCGGTACAGGGGGCCCAGCAGGGCGGTGCCCAGGAGAGCCAGCAGTACGGGGGTGACGGCGGTACGCAGCTCCCCGCACAGCCGGATGCCGACCCAGCCGAGCCCCGCGGCCAGCAGCAGCACGGCACACCAGGCGGCGAAGCGGCGCACGGGTACGGGGAGAAGCTGCACGCTCCCAGCGGAGCACGGGGTTGGCCCGGCTGTCCTGCTGCGGCGGGCCGGGAGGGTGAGGTGCCGTCCCTCCGCGTGCCGCCCCAGGGGGCTCCCGCCCCCTGGACCCCCGGCCTGTGCCCACCCACCACCCGGAACCGTCGGCCGAGTGGTGGGCGAACAGAACCGGATCAGCCCTGCGGGCCGCTCTCCGTCATGCCGTGCACCGCCGGCACCGTGCCCAGGCGGCCCTTCTGGAAGTCCTCGAAGGCCTGCATGAGCTGGTCCTTGGTGTTCATGACGAACGGGCCGTAGTGGGCCATGGGCTCACGGATGGGCTGTCCGCCGAGGAGGACGACCTCCAGGTCCGGGGTGTGGGAGTCCTGCTTCTCGTCCGCGCGGACGGTCAGCGTGCCCCCGGCGCCGAAGACGGCGGTCTGCCCGGTGTGCACCGGCCGGCGGTCCGCGCCCACCGAGCCGCGGCCGGCCAGCACGTAGGCGAGGCCGTTGAAGTCCTCGCGCCACGGCAGGGTGATCTCGGCGCCCGGCGCCACCGTCGCGTGGATCATCGTGATCGGCGTGTGGGTGATGCCGGGACCCGCGTGGCCGTCCAGCTCACCGGCGATGACGCGCAGCAGCGCGCCGCCGTCGGGGGTGGTGAGGAGCTGGACGCTGCCGCCCCGGATGTCCTGGTAGCGCGGCGCCATCATCTTGTCCTTGGCGGGGAGGTTCACCCAGAGCTGGAGCCCGTGGAAGAGACCGCCCGACATGACCAGGTGCTCCGGCGGGGCCTCGATGTGCAGCAGGCCCGAGCCGGCGGTCATCCACTGGGTGTCACCGTTGGTGATGGTGCCGCCACCGCCGTTGGAGTCCTGGTGGTCGAAGATCCCGTCGATGATGTAGGTGACGGTCTCGAAGCCGCGGTGCGGGTGCCAGGGGGTGCCCTTGGGCTCGCCCGGCGCGTACTCCACCTCACCCATCTGGTCCATCATGATGAACGGGTCGAGGTGGCGGTAGTTGATCCCGGCGAACGCGCGGCGCACCGGGAATCCCTCGCCCTCGAAGCCGCTGGGCGCGGTCGTCACGGCCAGCACCGGACGCGGCACGGCGTCGGCGGGCGCGGTCACACGGGGCAGCGTCAACGGGTTCTCGACGGTCACTGCAGGCATGGTCGGTACCTCCTTGTGGACCCAGTTTAGTTGAGCGTTGAACTTTCCGCCAGCCACAACACAGGAGGCCCGGAGGTAATTCCCTCCGGGCCTCGACGGACGAACCGTGGCTAGCCGTACATCCGGCGCATGGCGAACTCCACCATCTGCTCCACCGCCTTGGCGTCGAACACCATCCGGTGCTCGCCCTCCATGTCGACCACGAAGCCGTAGCCGGTGGGGAGCAGGTCGATCACCTCGGCGCCGGTGATCACGAAGTACTTGGACTCCTTGCCCGCGTACCTGCGCAGCTCCTTGAGCGAGGTGAACATCGGGATCACCGGCTGCTGGGTGTTGTGCAGGGCGAGGAAGCCGGGGGTGTCGCCGCGCGGGCAGTACACCTTGGACGTGGCGAAGACCTGCTGGAAGTCCTCGGCGGGCATCTGCCCGGTGGTGAAGGCGCGTACCGCGTCCGCCAGCGAGGGCGCGGACGGCTCCGGGTAGAGCGGCGGCTGCTGGCCGTACCCGCCGACACCACCCGGCTGCTGCTGCGGCGGCACGTACTGCTGCTGGGCGCCCGCGTTCTGGTCGTAGCCGTACATGGGCGCAAGAGTACCGAGCGCGGGCGGCGGGGTCAGGGGAGCGGGGGAGCTTTGTGCGCCGCCCCGTCCGCCGCATCTCACACCCGGCGGGGTTGCGTCTTATTACCGACGGGTAGCATCATCGTAGCCACTTGCTGGTACGTGTTCAGATGCGAGGAGTCAGTGCCTCGCCGAGTCCGTGATGGAGTCACCATGGGGCACTACAAGTCCAACCTCCGCGACATCGAGTTCAACCTCTTCGAAGTCCTGGGCCGCGAGAAGCTGTACGGCACCGGCCCGTTCGAGGAGATGGACACCGACACCGCCAAGTCCGTCCTCGCCGAGCTGACCCGGCTCTCGGAGAACGAGCTGGCGGAGTCCTTCGTGGACGCCGACCGCAACCCGCCGGTCTTCGACCCCGAGACCAACACCGCGCCGGTCCCCGCCTCCTTCAAGAAGAGCTACAAGGCCTTCATGGACTCGGAGTACTGGCGGCTCGGCCTGCCCGAGGAGATCGGCGGCACCAACACCCCGCCGTCCCTGATCTGGGCGTACGCGGAGCTGGTGCTCGGCGCCAACCCGGCCATCTGGATGTACTCCTCCGGCCCGGCGTTCGCGCGCATCCTCTTCGAGGAGGGCACCGAGGAGCAGCAGAAGTGGGCCCGGATCGCGGTCGAGAAGACCTGGGGTTCCACCATGGTCCTCACCGAGCCGGACGCCGGTTCGGACGTGGGCGCCGGCCGCACCAAGGCCGTGCAGCAGGAGGACGGCTCCTGGCACATCGAGGGCGTGAAGCGCTTCATCACCTCCGGTGAGCACGACATGGAGGAGAACATCCTCCACTACGTCCTCGCCCGCCCCGAGGGCGCCGGCCCCGGCACCAAGGGTCTCTCCCTCTTCCTCGTGCCCAAGTTCCTCTTCGACGGCGAGTCCGGCGAGCTGGGCGAGCGCAACGGCGTCTACGCCACCAACGTCGAGCACAAGATGGGCCTGAAGGCCTCCAACACCTGCGAGATGACCTTCGGCGACCGCCACCCCGCCAAGGGCTGGCTGATCGGCGACAAGCACGACGGCATCCGCCAGATGTTCCGCATCATCGAGTTCGCCCGCATGATGGTCGGCACGAAGGCCATCTCGACCCTGTCGACCGGCTACCTCAACGCGCTGGAGTACGCCAAGGAGCGCGTGCAGGGACCGGACCTGGCCCAGTTCATGGACAAGGCCGCGCCCAAGGTCACCATCACGCACCACCCCGACGTCCGCCGCTCCCTGATGACGCAGAAGGCGTACGCCGAGGGCATGCGCGCCCTCGTGCTGCACACCGCCTCCGTCCAGGACACGATCGCGGTCAAGGAGGCGAACGGCGAGGACGCCTCCACCGAGCACGCGCTGAACGACCTGCTCCTGCCGATCGTCAAGGGCTACGGCTCCGAGAAGGGCTACGAGCAGCTCGCCCAGTCGCTGCAGACCTTCGGCGGCTCCGGCTTCCTGCAGGAGTACCCGATCGAGCAGTACATCCGCGACGCCAAGATCGACACCCTCTACGAGGGCACCACCGCGATCCAGGGCCAGGACTTCTTCTTCCGGAAGATCGTCCGCAACCAGGGCGCCGCGCTGAACGGCCTCGCCGAGGACATCAAGAAGTTCCTGGCGCTCGGCACCGGCGGCGAGGACCTGGCGGGCGCCCGCGAGCACCTCGCCAAGGCGGCCGTGGAGCTGGAGGCGATCGTCGGCCTGATGCTGACCGACCTCGCGGCCACCGAGCAGGACGTGAAGAACATCTACAAGGTGGGCCTCAACACCACCCGCCTGCTGATGGCCTCCGGCGACGTCATCGTCGGCTACCTGCTGCTGCGCGGTGCCGCGGTGGCCGCCGAGAAGCTTCAGACCGCCTCCGCCAAGGACAAGGCGTTCTACACCGGCAAGATAGCGGCGGCGAAGTTCTTCGCGGCCAACGTCCTGCCCGGCGTCACCCTGGCCCGCAAGATCTCGGCCGGTGTCGAGCTGGACCTGATGGAGCTGGACGAGGCCGCGTTCTAGTCCGCTCCCCCCGCACCACACCCGCGCGCGGGCCCGCTTCCTCCTTCCGGAGAGCGGGCCCGCGCTCGTCGTTAAGGTAAACGCCATGAGCGCAGCAGCCCGTTTCGACCGCGGCCACACCGACGACCTGATGGCCTTCCTCGCGGCGAGCCCGACGCCGTACCACGCCGTGGCGAACGTCGCCGCACGGCTGGACGAGGCGGGCTTCACCCAGGTCGCCGAGACCGAGGCGTGGGACACCCCCGCGGGCACCGGCAGCGGCGGCCGGTACGTGCTGCGCGGCGGCGCGGTCATCGCCTGGTACGTCCCCGAGGGTGCCGCTCCGCACACCCCGTTCCGGATCATCGGCGCGCACACCGACTCCCCCAACCTCCGGGTCAAGCCCGAACCGGACAGCGGGGCGCACGGCTGGCGCCAGGTCGCGGTGGAGATCTACGGCGGCCCGCTGATGAACTCCTGGCTCGACCGCGACCTCGGCATCGCCGGCCGGCTCACCCTGCGCGACGGCGGCTCGGTCCTGGTCGACATCGACCGCCCGCTGCTGCGGGTGCCGCAGCTCGCCATCCACCTGGACCGCTCGGTCTCCGCCGACGGCCTCAAGCTCGACAAGCAGCGCCACCTCCAGCCCGTGTGGGGACTCGGCGACGACGTCTCCGAGGGCGACCTGATCGCGTTCCTGGAGGAGGAGGCCGGGCTTGAGCCCGGTTCCGTCGCGGGCTGGGACCTGATGACCTATCCCGTCGAGGCGCCCGCCTACCTGGGCCGGGACCGCGAGCTGGTCGCCGGGCCCCGGATGGACAACCTGTTGTCCGTGCACGCCGGTACGGCCGCCCTGGTCGCCGCCGCCACCTCCGGTGAGCCGCTCACCCACATCCCGGTCCTCGCCGCCTTCGACCACGAGGAGAACGGCTCCCAGTCCGACACCGGCGCCGACGGCCCGCTGCTCGGCGGCGTCCTGGAGCGCTCGGTGTTCGCGCGCGGCGGCTCCTACGAGGACCGGGCACGCGCCTTCGCCGGCACCGTCTGCCTCTCCTCCGACACCGGCCACGCCGTGCACCCCAACTACGCGGAGCGGCACGACCCGACGCACCACCCGCGCGTCAACGGCGGCCCGATCCTCAAGGTGAACGTCAACAACCGCTACGCCACGGACGGTTCGGGGCGCGCGGTGTTCGCCGCCGCGTGCGAGCGGGCCGGGGTGCCCTTCCAGACGTTCGTCTCGAACAACTCGATGCCCTGCGGCACCACCATCGGCCCGATCACCGCCGCCCGGCACGGGATCAGCACCGTCGACATCGGCGTGGCGATCCTCTCCATGCACAGCGCGCGCGAACTGTGCGGCGACAAGGACCCGTTCCTTCTCGCCGCGGCCCTGACGGCCTTCCTGGAGGGCTAGTTGACGGCGCGCGGGGAGGGCTAGCCCGCCGGATGGGGGGTATCCGCCGAACGGGACCGGAGATTCCGGAACCCTTCAGGGGAGGCAGGATCTCATGGGCCTCGGCGGATGCATCATCCTCATAGCCGTGGGAGCGATCCTCACGTTTGCCACCGACTGGCACATGAGCGGCGTCAACCTCGATCTGGTCGGCGTCATCCTCATGGCCGTCGGACTCATCGGGCTGGTGACGTTCAGCGGCATCGCCCGGCGCCGCCGCGTGGTGGTCCCGCCCACCCGGGTGGTGGAGGAGGAGCGGCACGTGCCGCGCGACGGCTACTCGGACGGCTACGGCGCCTGACTCAGCGCCCCTCGCCCTCGTCGAGGCCGGCCAGCACCAGCGGCAGCCGGTCCGAGGCGCCCTCGACGAGGCGCACCGGGACGCCCCAGTCCTGCTGGTGGACGTGGCAGGCCGGGTACTCGTTGGCCGGGTCGTCGTCGCAGGAGGCGGCCATCGCGGAGACGTGCAGCACGCCCTCGGCGACGGCCGGGTCCAGCTCCAGATCGCGGCTGAGGTCGCTGTCCGCGCCCTCGCCCTTGAGCAGCAGCTCGGGCGGGGTCGCGGAGACCAGCAGCCGGGTCGAGGGGCCGTAGCGGGTGTCCAGCTTCTGGCCCGCGGGGGCCTGGAAGATCACGTCCAGCCGCAGTCGGCCGGGCGCCACCTCGGTGGCGGCGCGCTGCGTGCGGTGGGCGACCGCCTCCACGCGTACCGCCTCCTCGGGCAGGCGCAGCCGGGTCAGCCGGTGCCGGGCGGACTCGACCACCACGATGTCGTCCCCGGCGAGCACCGCGTCGCTGGGCTCACGCAGGTCCGTGGCGAGCGTGGTGACCTCGCCGGTGGCGGGGTCGTAGCGGCGCAGGGCGTGGTTGTAGGTGTCGGCGACGGCGACCGAGCCGTCCGGCAGTGCGGTGACGCCCAGCGGGTGCTGGAGCAGGGCCTGCCCCGCCTCGCCGTCCCGGTGGCCGAAGTCGAACAGGCCGGTGCCGACGGCGGTGTGCACGGCGCCGCCGGCGTCCACCCAGCGCAGCGCGGAGGTCTCGGAGTCCGCGAGCCACAGCCGGTCCTCCGTCGCGGCGAGCCCCGAGGGCTGCGCGAACCACGCCTCGGCGCCGGGCCCGTCCACCAGGCCCTCGTTGGTCGTGCCGGCCGCGACCCGGACGGTGTCCGCCTCCGGGTCGTACGTCCAGAGCTGGTGCACGCCCGCCATGGCGATCCACACCTCGCCGCCGAAGACGGCCACGTCCCACGGTGAGGACAGCGCGACCTCGCGGGCCGGTCCCGAGGTGGGCGCGCCCTGCATCCACTGCCGGCCGGTGCCCGCCAGGGTGGTGACCTCGCCGGAGGCGAGGCCGACGCGGCGCAGGGCGTGGTTCACGGTGTCGGCGACGACCACAAAGCCGTCGCCGGTCAGCGCGAGGCCCTGCGGCTCGTTGAATGACGCCAGCCCGGCCGGTCCGTCCGCGAAGCCGCGCGCCCCGGAGCCGATCCGGCGCACGACGGACTCGCCGTCCTCGGCCAGCTCCACCAGCTGGTGCCGGGTGGTGTCGCTGACCAGGAAGTTCCCCGAGGGCAGCAGCAGCGCCTTGCCGGGGAAGCGCAGCACGGTCGGCTCCGGCTCCGGTGCCACGTACGGGCCGTCGCCCCGGCGCAGGGTGCCCTTGGCCCCGTGCTCGGCCTCCAGTTCCTCCACCAGCCGCTCGATGGCGTGCACATGACCCTCACCGGCATGCTGGGCGACCACGTACCCCTCGGGGTCGATCACCACCAGCGTCGGCCACGCGCGCACCGCGTACTGCTTCCAGGTGGCCAGCTCCGGGTCGTCCAGCACGGGGTGCTCCACGCCGTACCGCTCGACGGCGTCCACGACCGACTGGTGCTCCGCCTCGTGCACGAACTTCGGGGAGTGCACCCCGATGACCACCACCGTGTCCCGGTGCTTCTCCTCCAGCTCGCGCAGCTCGTCCAGGACGTGCAGGCAGTTGATGCAGCAGAAGGTCCAGAAGTCGAGGATGACGATGCGTCCCCGCAGGTCGGCAAGGGTGTACTGCTGACCGCCGGTGTTCAGCCAGCCCCCCTTGCCGACCAGTTCGGGAGCACGGACACGGACACGTCGAGAAGCGGAGTCGTTCATCCTTCAAGGGTGCCACCCCGGCTCCGGCGGATCAGTCCAGGGCGTGTCCCGTGGTGGCGTCCACATGGGCCGGGACCTCGTCGTGGCGGTCGCCCACGGACAGGGTGCCGGTGGGTTCGAGGACCAGGATCTCGGTGGGGACGGGGGCGTAGGGCTTGTGCTCGGTGCCGCGCGGGACGGTGAACACCGAGCCCTCGCGCAGGACCACCGTGCGCTCGCCGGCCGGTTCGCGCAGGCCGAGGTGGAGTTCGCCGGTGAGGACGAGGAAGAACTCGTCGGTGTCGTCGTGCGCGTGCCAGACGTGCTCGCCCTCGGCCTTGGCCACGCGGACGTCGTAGTCGTTGACCGACGCGACGATACGGGGACTCCAGCGGTCGTCGAAGGAGGCGAGGACCTGGGGGAGGGAACGGGGTTCTTCGGTAGCCATGCCTTCATCGTGGGGCGTGCGCGCGGCCCGTACGAGTGCTAGGAATCGCACATGGCGCACGATTCCTCGCAGCCGCGTCGCACCCATCGGGTCGCCGTCCTGGTGGACACCGGGACCAACCCGTTCGAGGTGGGGGTCGCCACCGAGCTGTTCGGCCTGCCCCGCCCCGAACTCGGCCTGCCGCAGCCGCTGTACGAGGTCACGCTGTGCGCGCCCGCCCCCGAGGTGCGCATGAACCACGGCTTCTTCACCCTGACCGGCGTGGCCGGGCTGGACGCCGTGGACGGCGCGGACACCCTCGTCGTGCCCGGCCGCCCGGACAACGTGGTCCCGCGCGAGGCCCCCGTACGGGAGGCGATCCGGCGGGCGCACGCGCGGGGAGCCCGGATCGTCAGCTTCTGCACCGGCACCTTCGCGCTCGCCGAGGCCGGGCTGCTCGACGGACGCCGGGCCACCACGCACTGGAAGTGGGCCGCGCTCCTGAGGCGGCTGCACCCGCGCGTGCTGCTGGAGCCGGACGTGCTCTTCGTCGACGAGGGGGACGTGCTGTCCGCCTCGGGCAGCGCCGCCGCGCTCGACCTCGGGCTGTACCTGTGGCGCCGGGACCACGGCGCCGAGATCGCCAACTCGGTCTCCCGGCGGCTGCTCTTCGCCGCCCACCGCGACGGCGGACAGCGGCAGTTCGTGGAACGCCCGCTGCCCGACGTGCCCGACGGCTCCCTCGGACCGCTGCTCGCCTGGGCGCAGGAGCGGCTCGGGGAACCGCTGACCGTCGCCGATCTCGCCGCCCGCGCGGCCGTCTCCCCCGCCACCCTGCACCGCCGCTTCCGCGCCATGCTCGGCACCACCCCGCTGGCCTGGCTCACCGGCGAACGGGTGGCGCTGGCCTGCCGGCTGATCGAGCGGGGGGAGACCCGGCTGGAGGTGGTCGCGGCCCGCTGCGGGCTGGGCACGGCGGCCAACCTGCGGGCGAGGCTGCGCCGGGAGACCGGACTGAGCCCCTCCGGCTACCGCAAGCGGTTCGGCCCGGCCGCCCGGTGAGGAACGCCTCCCGCCGGGGAAGCGCTTCACCATGAGATTCCTCGTGCGCGACCGGCTGCTGGGCATCGGCGACGACTACTGGATCGAGGACGGGAACGGCCGCAAGGTCTTCCTCGTCGACGGCAAGGCCATGCGGCTGCGGGACACCTTCGAGCTGAAGGACACCGACGGCCATGTCCTGATCGACATCCACCAGAAGATGTTCGCCCTGCGCGACACCATGGTGATCCGGCGGGACGGCGCCGACCTCGCCACCATCCGCCGCAAGCGCCTCTCCCTGCTGCGCAACCACTACCGCGTGGACCTGGCCGACGGCACCGAACTCGACGTCAGCGGCAAGATCCTCGACCGCGAGTTCGCCGTGGAGTACGCGGGCGAGCTGCTCGCGGTGATCTCCCGCCGCCTGATGACCGTCCGGGACACCTACGGGGTCGACGTCGTACGCGACGACGCCGACCCGACGCTGCTCATCGCGGTGGCGGTGTGCGTGATCCACCTGGCGGACAAGGAGCGGGAGGACGACTGAGGGGCCCGAGCGGCCCGAGAGGGCTACCGGCGGGGCGGGTCCAGGCCCAGGACGCGGTCCTTGAGAGCGGGGAACTGCTCACGGGTCACGGCGACCTTCGCCGGGTCGAACTCGGCGGTGAGCACCTCCTCGTCCGCGCCCGCCTCCGCCAGGACCTCGCCCCAGGGGTCCACCACGACCGAGTACCCCGCCTGCGCGACCCCGGCGTGCGTCCCGGCCGTGCCGCAGGCCAGGACGTACGCCTGGTTCTCGACCGCCCGCGCCCGGGCCAGCAGGGTCCAGTGCGCGCGGCGGCGCTCGGGCCAGCCCGCGGAGACGACCAGGGTCTCGGCGCCCGCGTCGGTGAGGGTGCGGAAGAGTTCGGGGAAGCGGAGGTCGTAGCAGGTGGCGAGGCCGGCCGTGGTCTCCGGCAGGCGTACGGTCACCGGCTCGCTCCCGGCGCCCATCAGCACGGCCTCACCCCGGTCGAAGCCGAAGCGGTGGATCTTGCGGTAGGACGCGGCGAGTTCGCCCGAGGGGGAGAAGACGAGGGCGGTGTTGTAGAGGGTGCCGTCGGGGGCGCGCTCCGGGACGGACCCGGCGTGCAGCCAGACCTCCGCGTCCCGCGCGGCCTTGGCCATCGCCTCGTGGGTGGGACCCTGAAGCGGCTCCGCCTCGGTGGCGAACGCCTCGTAGGCGAAGGCCCCCGTGGTCCACAGCTCGGGCAGAACGACGAGGTCGGCGCCCTCCTGTGCCCGCACGAGCCCGGCCGCGCGCTGACGCCGCTCGGCCACCGATTCGCCCTCGTCCACACGGATCTGGATCAGCGAGGCGCGCACACTACCACCGTCCTGGCATTCGAGTCGTTCCCACGGGCCTACGATCGTCACACGAAAGCACTGCCGGGGGGTATCGGAGCAGCGTAACTTGGGGTCCCCCTGCTCACGCGAAGCCGAGAGCTCGGGGAGTCTCCAGACGCCCGCCCAGTGCAGCCGCCGATTCTGCCCGTGTAACGACCGCCGAGGGGTCCTGTTCCGTGAGTCTGCATCCCACCCTCCAGCCCTACGCCGACGCCTGGACCCACTCGATCGACGCGATAGCCGAGCTGGTCAACCCGCTGGTCGAGGGTGAGTGGAACCGGCGTACGCCGTGCCCCGGCTGGTCGGTGCGGGACGTGGTCTCGCACGTGATCGGCCTGGACTGCGAGATGCTGGGCGACCCCCGGCCCATCCACACCCTGCCCCGCGACCTCTTCCACGTCACCAACGAGTCGCAGCGGTACATGGAGATGCAGGTCGACGTCCGCCGCCACCACACGGCGCCGGAGATGACGTCGGAGCTGGAGTACACGGTCATCCGGCGCAGCCGGCAGCTGCGCAACGAGTCCCGCGAGCCCGGCACCCTGGTGCGCGGTCCGATGGGCAAGGAGATCACCCTCGAACTCGCCATGCGGATGCGGGCGTTCGATGTGTGGGTGCACGAGCAGGACCTGCGGACCGCCCTCGGCCGCCCCGGCAACCTCGACTCGCCCGGCGCCCTCGTCGCCCGTGACCTGCTGCTGGCCGGACTGCCCAAGGTGGTCGCCAAGGGGGCCCAGGCGCCGCGCAGTTCGGCGATCGTCTTCGACGTGCACGGCCCGGTGGAGTTCCTGCGCACGATCCGCGTCGACATCCAGGGCCGGGGCACCCTGGAGACGGCCCCCGCGCTCGGTCCCGCCGCGACCTTCACCCTCGACTGGGAGACCTACTTCCGCCTGGCCTGCGGCCGGATCACCCCGGACGCGGCCGGCGACCGCATCAAGACCGAGGGCGACCCGGAACTGACGTCGGCCGTCCTGCGCAACTTCACGGTCACGCCCTGACCTTTTAATCGGGTGCCGGTGGCCCCGGCCGCCGTTAGCGTGCCCGGCATGACCACGGACCCCGCGCAGACCGGCCGGCTCAGGCGGCTCACCTTCCACGGCCCCCTCTCCGAGGCACGGGCGGGGGCGATCGTCGGGCGGCTCGCCGCCCAGCGGCCCCGCACCGTCCTCGACATCGGCTGCGGCTGGGGCGAGTTGATGCTGCGGGTGCTGGACGCCGTGCCCGAGGCGCGGGGGACCGGGATCGACACCGAGGAGGAGGACCTCGCGCGCGGGCGGGACAACGCGCGGGCGCGAGGGCTCGCCGGGCGGGTGGAGTTCCTCGCCGAGTCCGCGACCGGCACCACGCGCGGCCCCGCCGACCTGGTGCTGTGCCTGGGCGCCGGGCAGGCGCTGAGCACCGCCGAACCGCCCACCGCCGAGGCGCTGCGCGAGCTGCGGCGGCTGGTGGCCGACGGCGGCCGGGTCCTGCTCGGCGAGGGCTTCTGGGAGCGGACGCCCACCCCGGCCGAGCTGGCGGGCATGTGGCCCCGGGCGCGCCCCGAGGACCACACCGGCCTGGGCGAGCTGCTCGACCTCGCCGTCGCGGCGGGCTTCCGCCCCGAGTGGACGGAGACGGCGACCCGCTCGGAGTGGGAGGAGTTCGAGTCCGCGTACCAGGCCGACCAGGAGGTCTGGCTCGCCGGGCACCCGGACGATCCCCAGGCGGCCGCGGTCCGCGAGCGCCTGGACCGGCACCGGGGGCAGTGGATGAGCTATCGGGGCGTGCTGGGCCTGGCCTACCTCACCCTCGTCCCCGTGACCCGCTGACCGCCTCCGGCGCCGCTCACACCGCCGGTACGTGCACCGTCTCCACCCTGCTCGCCACCAGCCGCTCCCGCTCGCGGCGGGCGGCCCGGCCGCGCAGGCGGAGGATCTGGGTGAGGCCCAGCGCCTGGAGGACGAAGATCGCGCAGAAGGCCACCGAGTAGTTGTCGCCCGTGGCGTCCAGGAGGACGCCCACGGCGAAGAGCGTCGTCATGGAGGCGATGAAGCCGCCCATGTTGGTGATGCCGGAGGCGGTGCCCTGACGCTCGGGCGGATTGGCGGGGCGGGAGAAGTCGAAGCCGAGCATCGAGGCCGGCCCGCACGCGCCGAGCACCACGCACAGCGCCAGCAGCAGCGCCATCGGCGCGTGCTCACCGGGCCAGGCCAGGGTCAGCGCCCACATGAGGGCGGTCGCGGCGACCGTGCCGAGGGCCAGCGGCAGCCGGGCGGCGTGGTGCCGGGCGACGACCTGGCCGTAGACCAGCCCGATCACGATGTTGGAGAGCACCACCAGGGTGAGCAGCTCACCCGCGGTGGCCCGGCTGAGCCCCTGCGCCCGCACCAGGAAGGGCAGCCCCCACAGCAGCAGGAAGACCATCGCCGGGAACTGGGTGGTGAAGTGCACCCACAGCCCCAGCCGGGTACCGGGCTCCCGCCACGCCTGCGCGATCTGCCGGCGCACGTACGCGGCGCCCTGATGCGGGGAGGGCTCCGGCTCGTGGCCCTCGGGGTGGTCCTTGAGGAACAGCAGCGTCAGCACCAGCACGACCACACCCGCGAGCGCGCTGCCCGCGAACGCCGGGGTCCAGCCGAGCCCGTGCAGCAGCCGGGCCAGCACCAGGGTGGAGACGAGGTTGCCCGCCATGCCGACCAGACCGGCGAGCTGGGCCACGAACGGCCCGCGCCGGGCCGGGAACCAGCGGGTGCCCAGACGCAGCACGCTGATGAACGTCATCGCGTCGCCGCAGCCCAGCAGCGCGCGCGAGGCGAGGGCCGTGCCGTACGACGGGGAGAAGGCGAAGCCCAGCTGCCCGGCCGTGAACAGCACCGCGCCCAGGCACAGCACCTTCTTGGTGCCGAGCCGGTCGACCAGCAGGCCGACGGGTATCTGCATGCCCGCGTACACGAGGAGCTGGAGGATCGAGAACGTCGACAGCGCGGAGGCGTTCACCTGGAAGCGGTCGGCCGCGTCCAGGCCGGCCACGCCGAGCGAGGTGCGGAAGATGACGGCGACGAAGTAGACCGCGACGCCTATGGACCACACCGCGACGGCCCGGCGGCCGCCCGGAGGGTCACCCGGCAGGGTGGTGACGGCCCGGCTCATCGGACCTCCCCACGGGCCAGCTCGGAGAACCAGCCGACGTGCCGGTGCACGATCCCGACCGCGGCCTCCGCGTCCCCGGCGCGCAGCGCCTGGAGGATCTCGGCGTGCTCGGCGAGGGTCTTGGCGATCCGGTCGGGGTGCGAGTGCATGACGGCGACCCCCATCCGCAGCTGGCGGTCGCGCAACTGGTCGTAGAGCCGCGACAGGATCTCGTTGCCGCCGCTGCGCACGATCTCGGCGTGGAAGCGGCGGTCGGTGACGGCCGCGGCGGCGAAGTCGCCCGCCGCCGCCTGCTCCCGCTGCCGGTCCAGCAGTTCGGCGAGGCGCTCCAGCAGGGCGGGCGACGCGGGCACGGCCTTGCGGGCGGCGTGCTCCTCGACCAGCAGCCGGGTCTCCACCACGTCGGCGATCTCCTGCGCGGAGACCGGCAGCACCAGGGCGCCCTTCTTCGGGTACAGCCGGATCAGCCCCTCGGCCTCCAGCCGCAGCAGCGCCTCGCGGACCGGGGTGCGGGACACGCCCACCGCCTCGGCCAGCTCGCCCTCGGTGAGCAGGGTGCCGCCCTCGTACCGACGTTCGAGGACGCCCTGCTTGACGTGGGCGTAGACGCGGTCGGCGGCGGGTGGCTGCCTGGTGGCGGTTTGCATGCCCACAGGATAGATACAACATGCGTACGGGGGACAGCGCGGTCCAGGATGCGGACCCCGGCACAGGGCGGCGGCGGAGTCCCGGGAAATTTTTCTCCCGACGGGTGCAACCATGGGGGCCGTTCAGCTGTCACACACGTGCGGCCCTCCTTTCAGGGCACCTCAACTAGGCCGTACTCACGGGCATTTCAGACAATCGAGGTATTCCACTTTGATTACCGGCATCAAGGGCTCGTCCCTCCGCAGGGCCGCCGCCGTCGCCGTCGCGTCCGGCGCGCTGCTCACCACGAGTGCCCTCACCGTGGCGCCCGCGCAGGCCGCCTCCGCGCCGTCCATCGCGGCCGCGGGCGGTTACGCGATGAACAACTCGACCGGCGCGTCGCTGTACACCAAGAACGCGGACACCCGGCGCTCCACGGGTTCGACCACCAAGATCATGACCGCGAAGGTCGTCCTGGCGCAGCCGAACCTGAACCTGGACGCCAAGGTCACGATCCCGAAGGGCGCCAGCGACTACATCGTCGCCAACAACGCGTCCTCGGCCGGCCTGATCGTCGGCGACAAGGTCACCGTCCGCCAGCTCCTCTACGGGCTGATGCTGCCGTCCGGCTGCGACGCCGCGTACGTCCTCGCGGACAAGTACGGCTCGGGCAGCACGCACACCGCGCGCGTGAACTCCTTCCTCGGCAAGATGAACTCCGCCGCGAAGGCCCTCAACCTGAAGAACACGCACTTCGATTCCTTCGACGGCATCGGCAAGGGCTCGAACTACTCGACCCCGCGCGACCTGACGAAGATCGCCAGCAGCGCGATGAAGAGCGCGAACTTCCGCGCGATCGTCAAGACCAAGTCGTACACGGCGAAGACGGTCACCAAGACCGGCAGCACGCGCACGATGAAGGCGTGGACCAACACCAACACGCTGCTCAGCAGCTACAGCGGCACCATCGGCGTCAAGACCGGCTCCGGTCCCGAGGCCAAGTACTGCCTGGTGTTCGCCGCCACCCGCAACGGCAAGACGGTCATCGGCACGGTCCTCGCGTCGTCCTCCGTCACCCAGCGCGGCACGGACGCGACGAAGATCCTGAACTACGGCTTCACCAAGTAGCCCGCACGCCGAAGGGCCCGCCCCCACGGATCACTCCGTGACGGCGGGCCCTTCGCACACCTCCGGGCGGCTACGCCCAGGTGATCAGCCGCTTGGGCTGCTCCAGGACCGCGGCCACGTCGGCCAGCACCTTGGAGCCCAGCTCGCCGTCGACCAGGCGGTGGTCGAAGCTGAGGGCCAGCGTGGTCACCTGACGGGGCTTGACCTTGCCCTTGTGCACCCAGGGCTGGAGCTTGATCGCGCCGACCGCGAGGATCGCGGACTCGCCCGGGTTCAGGATCGGGGTGCCGGTGTCCACGCCGAAGACGCCGACGTTGGTGATGGTCACCGTGCCGCCCTGCATCGCCGCCGGGGACGTCTTGCCCTCGCGCGCCGTGGTCACCAGCTCGCCCAGCGCCGCCGACAGCTGCGGAAGCGTCTTGTCCTGGGCGTCCTTGATGTTCGGGACGATCAGACCGCGCGGGGTCGCGGCCGCGATACCCAGGTTCACGTAGTGCTTGAGCACGATCTCCTGGGCCGCCTCGTCCCAGGACGCGTTGACCTCGGGATTGCGCTTGATCGCGACCAGCAGGGCCTTGGCGATCAGCAGCAGCGGGTTCACCCGCAGCCCCTGGAACTCCTTGTCCTGCTTCAGCTCCTCGACCAGCTTCATCGTCCGCGTCACGTCCACGGTCACGAACTCCGTGACGTGCGGCGCCGTGAACGCCGAGCCGATCATCGCCTGCGCGGTCGCCTTGCGGACGCCCTTGACCGGGACACGGGTCTCCCGGCCGGAGTCGTACGCGGCCACGGCGGGCACCGCCACGGCGGGCGCGGGCACGGCGGCCGGGGCCGGAACCGGAGCTTCGACCACCGGAGTCACCGGAGCCACCGCCGCGTGCACGTCCTCGCGGGTGATGATGCCGTCCGGGCCGGACGGGGTGACCAGGGTCAGGTCGACACCCAGGTCCTTGGCGAGCTTGCGCACCGGCGGCTTGGCCAGCGGGCGCTCCTTGACCGGAGCCGCAGCACCGTGCCCGTTCAGCTCGGCCTGCACCGCCTGCGCGGCGGCGGCCACCGCCACGTCGGGCCCCTTGCGGGGACGCCGCTTGGTGGAGGAGGCGGCCACGCCGTACCCCACCAGCACCGGCGTACGGCCCTTCGGCTCGGCCTCCTCGGCGGCGGGCGCGGGCTCAGGCTCGGCGGGCGCGGCCGGCGCCGGCTCGGGAGCGGCCCCGCCCGACACGTCCACCGCGATGATCGCGGTGCCCACGTCGACCGTCGTGCCCTCGGCGAAGCGCAGCTCGCGCACCACCCCGTCGTAGGGGATGGGCAGTTCGACGGCCGCCTTGGCGGTCTCGACCTCGCACACCACCTGGCCGTCGGTGACCGTGTCCCCGACCTGTACGTACCACTTGAGGATCTCGGCCTCGGTGAGCCCCTCGCCCACGTCGGGCATCTTGAACTCGCGCACGGAAGCTTCCGTCATCGTCGTCACGAAACCTTCCTCAGTACGCCAGGGCGCGGTCGACGGCGTCGAGCACCCGGTCCAGGCTCGGCAGGTACTCCTCCTCCAGGCGGGCCGGCGGGTACGGGGCGTGATAGCCGCCGACCCGGAGCACCGGGGCCTCCAGGTGGTAGAAGCAGCGCTCGGTGATGCGCGCGGCGATCTCCGCGCCGGAGCCGAAGAACACCGGCGCCTCGTGGACGACCACCAGACGGCGGGTCTTCTCCACCGAGGACTGGATCGCGTCGAAGTCCAGCGGGGAGACCGAGCGCAGGTCGAGAACCTCCAGGGACTTGCCCTCCTCGGCGGCCGCGTTCGCCACCTCCTGGCAGAGCTTGACCATGGGGCCGTAGGCGGCCAGCGTCAGGTCGGTGCCCTCACGCACCACACGGGCCTTGTGCAGGGGGGCCGGGATCGCCTCGGCGTCCACCTCGCCCTTGTCCCAGTAGCGCCGCTTGGGCTCGAAGTAGATCACCGGGTCGTCGCTCTGGATGGCCTGCTGCATCATCCAGTAGGCGTCCGAGGAGTTCGACGGGCTGACGATCTTCAGACCGGCGACGTGCGCGAACAGCGCCTCGGGGGACTCGGAGTGGTGCTCCACCGCGCCGATGCCGCCGCCGTAGGGGATGCGGATGACGACAGGCATCTTGACCTTGCCCAGCGAGCGGGCGTGCATCTTCGCGAGCTGGGTGACGATCTGGTCGTAGGCCGGGAAGACGAAGCCGTCGAACTGGATCTCCACCACCGGGCGGTAGCCGCGCAGGGCCAGACCGATCGCGGCGCCCACGATGCCGGACTCGGCGAGCGGGGTGTCGATGACCCGCTCCTCGCCGAAGTCCTTCTGCAGGCCGTCGGTCACCCGGAAGACACCGCCGAGCTTGCCGACGTCCTCACCCATCACCAGGACCTTGGGGTCCTCTTCCAGGGCATGCCGCAGCGATTCGTTGATCGCCTTGGCCAGAGCCATCTTCTCGGCCATGTCAGTTGCCCCCTTCCGCGTCCGCGAACGACGCCTGGTAGGCGGCGAACTGGGCGCGCTCCTCGTCGACGAGCGCGTGCCCGTCCGCGTACACGTTCTCGAAGATGGCGAACCGGTCCGGGTCCGGCATCGCGCGGACCGCCTCACGCACCCGCTTGCCCAACGTCTCGGACTCGGCCTCCAGTTCCGCGAAGAAGTCCTCGTCCGCGTGGCCGGCCGCCTCCAGGTGGGCGCGCAGGCGCAGGATCGGGTCCTTCGCCTCCCACGCGACGCGCTCGTCGTCGTGCCGGTAGCGGGTCGGGTCGTCGGAGGTGGTGTGGGCGCCCATCCGGTAGGTGAACGCCTCGACCAGGGTGGGGCCCTCGCCGTTGCGGGCGCGCTCCAGCGCCCAGCGGGTCACCGCCAGGCAGGCCAGCACGTCGTTGCCGTCCACGCGGACGCCGGGGAAGCCGTAGCCCTGGGCGCGCTGGTAGAGCGGGACCCGGGTCTGCTTCTCGGTGGGCTCGGAGATCGCCCACTGGTTGTTCTGGCAGAAGAACACGACCGGGGCGTTGTACACCGCGGAGAAGGTGAAGGACTCCGCCACGTCGCCCTGGCTGGACGCGCCGTCGCCGAAGTAGGCGATCACGGCCGAGTCCGCGCCGTCCTTGGCCACGCCCATGGCGTAGCCGGTGGCGTGCAGCGTCTGCGAGCCGATGACGATCGTGTACAGGTGGAAGTTGTTGCCGTTGGGGTCCCAGCCGCCGTTGTTCACACCCCGGAACATGCCGAGCAGGTTGGTCGGGTCGACCCCGCGGCACCAGGCGACGCCGTGCTCGCGGTAGGTCGGGAAGACGTAGTCGTCCTCGCGGGTGGCGCGGCCGGAGCCGATCTGCGCGGCCTCCTGGCCGAGCAGGGACGCCCACAGGCCCAGCTCGCCCTGGCGCTGCAGGGCGGTGGCCTCGGCGTCGAAGCGGCGGGTGAGCACCATGTCGCGGTACAGGCCGCGCAGGTCGTCGGGGGTGATCCCGGCGACGTAGGCGTCGAACTCGGGGTTCTTGACCCGCTTGCCCTCGGGCGTCAGGAGCTGCACCAGCTCCGGCTCACCACCCTGCTTCGCGGCGCTGCGGTTGCTGCGCCTGGCGCCGGCGGTACCGGCCTTGCCTGCGGCGCTGCGTCGCGGCTTGCGCGCGGCACTGCTCTCCACGGTCACGTGTGCTCCTCCGTCGTTCCGGCCCACGGGGTTGCCGGTGAGCCTGGGGTCCCCCTTGCTCGGTCGGAGCCGGGGGGAGCGGCCACCTCTTCTCGACCACCGGGCACGGGGTGGGTGCCGCTCGGCCGGGAACAGGCGTGACAGGTGCCCCGGCGAGCGCCTGCGGCTTTTAACGTTACCCAGTGCTCCACATTTCTGTGAAACCCCACCTGACCTGCGATTTTGCTTGGATTTCCAAGTAAATCGGCAAAGCCCGGAAGTTCCCTGGTCACAGCCTTGCAGGAGGCCGGAGCAACGGCACGTTATCCCGCGCACCCAGCCCAAAGGAAGAGTCCCGGCGCGTCTGCGGGACCGGTCGCGGATTTCTTTCGCGCCTCTCGCGAATTGTGCTTCGAAGTTCACCGGGACACCCCGAGTGACCGAATGCGACCGCCGACGACTGGCTGTGATAAACCCCAGCTCACGGGGTCTTTCCGTGCCCTAGCATCGGCCGCGTGCAGCACCTTCGTGTACCACCCGCCGTGCCTCACGCGCCCCCGCTCGGCACCTTGTTATCCCTCTACGGAGCCGGTACGGCCCTCGCCTGCGAACCGGTCGACCAGGGGCTGCTCAACCGGGGCTACCGGGTGCGCACCACACGGGGCCGCTACTTCCTCAAGCACCACTTCGACCCCGACACCGCCGACCCCGACGCCATCGAGCGCCGCCACCTGGCCACCCGGCGCCTGGCCGAGGTCGGGGTCCCGGCCGTCCCGCCGCTGACCCACCGCGAGGGCCGTACGGTCGCCGTCGTCGGCGGCCACGCCTACGCCCTGCACCCCTGGATCGACGGCGGGCATCTGCACGGCGGCCAGCTCACCCGCTCCGAGAGCGCCCGCCTGGGGGCGCTGCTGGGGGCCGTGCACGCCTGTCTGGAGCGGGTCATGCCGCCCAAGGGGCGCACCCGCCCGGCCACGAGCCCGCACCCGGTGGAGAGCGCCGACCCGGCCGACACCTTCGACCTCATCGACGACCTGCTCGGCCACGTCCACCGGCACCGGCCGGCCGACGCCTTCGACGACCTGGCCCGCCACCGGCTGCTGGAACGCCGCGCGCTGCTGGAGCAGCACACCCACCGCCGCCCGCCGCGCGGCGGCCCGGTCGGCTGGGTGCACGGCGACTTCCACCCGTTCAACCTGCTCTACCGGGGCGGCACCCCGGCCGCCATCGTCGACTGGGACCGCCTCGGGGTGCAGCCCCGCGCGGAGGAGGCGGTACGGGCCGCCGCGATCTTCTTCGTACGGCCGGCGGGCATGCTGGACCTGCCCAAGGCGCGGGCGTACGCGCGGGCGTACCGGCGCGCGGCCCGCGCCACCCCCTCGGAGCTGGCGGCGGCCGTGCACCGGGTGTGGTGGGAGCGCCTGAACGACTTCTGGATGCTGCGCTGGCACTACGAGCGCGGTGACACCCGCGCCGACTGCCAGTTCCCGGCCGCCTCCGCGCTCGCGGTGTGGTGGACCAGGGAGTACGACGCGGTGTGCGACGCCTTCACGGGCTGAGCCGGTCCATGACCGGTCAGCCGCCCACCGGCCCGTCCGGACCGGGGGCGGAAGGCTGCGTGGTCGGCCTTCAAGTGCCGGTCGCGCCGCCGGCCTCAGTGCCGGCCACCGCACCGGCGTCCGTACCGCCGGCGTCAGCGCCGCCGGTTTCGGTGCCGCCGGTTTCGGTACCGCTCGTACCCGTCGTGCCGCCACCGCCGGTCGCCGGGTTGCCCGTCGCGGGCGGCGAGGTCTGCGGCTTGCTCGGCTGCGGCTTGCTCGGCTGCTGGTCGGTCGGCTCGTCCGACGGCTCGGTGGTGCCGGGGTCGGACGGGCTGCTGGACGGCGACCAGTTCGAACCGTTGCTCCAGCCCGAGCCGCCCTGGGTGGCCGGGTTGTCGGTGGGCTCGTCGGTGGTGTCGTCGGACGGCGTCTCGGACGTCTCGTCGCTCTTGTGGCTCTGGGAGTGGCTCGGCGACGGCTTGTTGCTCGGCGTGCCGTCGCCGCCCGTGTTGTTCAGCGCGAGCGCGACACCGGCCACCACCGCGACCACCGCGAGCGCGGCCAGCACCCACAGCTTGCCCCGGCCGCTGCCTCTGTTGCCGTTGCCCTCGAAGCCGCCGTCGTCGCCGCCCCGGTAACCGCCGGGCAGGATCGGCTGCGGGATCTGCGTGGTGCCGCCGCCGTAGCCGCCGGACTGGGGCATGACGGTGGTGCCCGCGAAGCCGCCGGGCGGGGTCGGCGCGCCCGGGGAGGCGTCCACCGGGCCGGTGTTCCAGGTGCCGGAGTGGGCGCCCTGGTCGTACAGCATCTGCAGGCCGTACTGGATCAGGCCGCGCATCTCCTCGGCCGTCTGGAAGCGGTCGTCCGGCTCCTTGGCGAGGGAGCGCATGACCAGGCCGTCCAGCTCGGGCGGGCAGTCCCCGGTGACCTGCGAGGGCGGCACGGGCATGTCCTGCACGTGCTGGTAGACCACCGACAGCGGGGTCTCACCGGTGAACGGGGGCCGCAGCGCGAGGAGTTCGTAGAGCAGGCAGCCGGTCGCGTACAGGTCGGAGCGGTGGTCGACGGCCTTGCCGAGCGCCTGCTCCGGGGAGAGGTACTGCGGGGTGCCCATGACCATGCCGGTCTGCGTCATCGTCGTGGAGGCGCCGTGCAGGGCGCGGGCGATGCCGAAGTCCATCACCTTCACCGCGCCGTTGTCGGTGATGATGACGTTGGCGGGCTTGATGTCACGGTGCACGATGCCGTGCTGGTGCGAGTAGGCGAGCGCGTCCAGCACCCCGGAGACGATGAGCAGGGCCTGCTCGGGTCCCGGCGCGTCCGCGTCGACCAGCAGCTCACGGATGGTGCGGCCCTCGACCAGCTCCATCACGATGTACGGCACGGCCTGGCCGCCCGCCTGGTCCTCGCCGGAGTCGTACACGGCGACGATCGAGTGGTGGTTGAGTCCGGCCACCGACTGGGCCTCGCGGGTGAAGCGGGCCTTGGAGGTGGGGTCCTCGGCGAGGTCGGCGCGCAGCAGCTTGACCGCGACCGTGCGGCCCAGACGGACGTCCTCGGCCGCGAACACCTCGGCCATGCCGCCCCGGCCGAGCCGGTGGGTGAGCCGGTAGCGGCCGTCGCCGACGAGCCCGCCGTTGCCCCAGTTCTCCGGCGACTCCGCCATACCGCCGGCCGCCTCTGGGTCGGACGGGCCCTGGCCGCCGTGCGTCTGTGCCATCGGTCCTCGCCGTCGTTTCTGCCCGCGGTGCGCGGTGTCTTACGGTCTCCGTCGGGCCACGCTACAGCCTCACCGGTGGCCGCCGGTCCCGATCCGGCACCGGGACGGGCCCAGCACGGACCGGCCATGAAACCCGCAGCACAGGCACCCGTGCAAATTCCGTGCAGCGCTCGTACGCCTGCTGTAACGCTTCCGCGACGCTTCTTTCGCGTACGGTCACGGAACGGGCACCGGGCTTGACGTGTCCGTGCCCTCGGGCAGACTTGGCCGGGAATGACACATTCGATCAAGTCGTGTGCGCTGCGGCACATGTCAGGTCGATGACGGCTCCGACGGGCCAGTGGGGGACACGGAACGATGAGCCAGGACGGCGCACAGGGCGGCCGCTACCCGGGACGCGCACTGGCCTCAGGCCGCTACCAGCTGCGCGACCTGCTCGGCGAGGGCGGCATGGCGTCCGTGCACCTGGCCTACGACTCGGTGCTGGACCGCCAGGTGGCCGTCAAGACGCTGCACACCGAGCTGGGCCGGGAGCAGGCGTTCCGCGAGCGGTTCCGCCGCGAGGCCCAGGCCGTGGCCAAGCTCACCCACACCAACATCGTCTCCGTCTTCGACACCGGCGAGGACGAAGCGGACGGCATGCCCTACATCGTCATGGAGTACGTGGAGGGCCGCCCGCTCGGCTCCGTACTCGCCGACGACATACGGCAGTTCGGCGCGATGCCCGCCGACCGGGCCCTGAAGATCACCGCGGATGTGCTGGCCGCGCTGGAGATCAGCCACGAGAAGGGGCTGGTCCACCGGGACATCAAGCCGGGCAACGTGATGACCACCAAGCGCGGTGTGGTCAAGGTGATGGACTTCGGCATCGCGCGGGCCATGCAGTCCGGGGTCACCTCGATGACGCAGACCGGCATGGTCGTCGGCACCCCGCAGTACCTCTCCCCCGAGCAGGCGCTCGGCCGGGGCGTGGACGCCCGCTCCGACCTGTACTCGGTCGGCATCATGCTGTTCCAGCTCGTCACCGGCCGTCTGCCGTTCGACGCGGACTCGCCGCTGGCCATCGCCTACGCGCACGTGCAGGAGGAGCCGGTCGCGCCCTCCTCCATCAACAGCGCCCTGCCCCCGGCGGTGGACGCCCTGGTGGCCCGCGCGCTGAAGAAGAACCCGGCCGAACGCTTCCCCACCGCCGAGTCCATGCGCGACGAGTGCCTGCGCGTGGCCGCCTCCCTCCAGCCGGCCGCGCCGAGCATCGTGCCGGGCGCGGGTCCGACGCAGAGCGGCGCGGGTGTGGGCTCGGCGGTGTTCCCGCCGGTGGACCGGACGGCCCCGCAGCCGCACCCCGGCCCGGTGCGGCAGCCGTACCAGCCGACGCCGAACCCGTACGGCACCCCGCCCCCGTCCTACGGCTACCCGCAGCAGGGCGGCTACCCGACGCCCCCGGCGTACGGGCAGCAGCCCGCGCCCGCCTACGGCGCCCAGCCGCCGACCGCCGTACCCGCCTCCGGGAACGGCGGACGCGGCGGCAAGCCGGTCCTGATCGGCTCGGTCGCGGTGGCCGCGGTACTGATCGCGGGCCTGCTGATCGCGCTGAACATGAACAAGAAGGACGACGACAAGGCGGGCGGCGGCAGCTCCCCCAGCGCCTCCACCTCCTCGCACGCGGCCGGTTACCGGGGTCCGGACACCTCCCGGACGATCGAGGAGACCGAGTGCACCGAGCCGGAGGAGTCCTACGACGACGAGGACAAGGTCCGGCTGCCCGACTTCCGGTACAAGAACATCGACTCGGTGAAGGCGTGCTTCCAGGCCGCGAGCTGGCGGTACACGGTGAAGAAGGAAGACAACAACACCTGGGGCGACGGCACGGTCCTCGACCAGTTCCCCGCCCCCGGCACCGACGTCGACCCCAAGAACATCGGTGAGGTCTCGCTCAGCGTCTCCACGGGTGAGCCGCCGCAGTGACCGGAGGCCGGGAACCCGGCCGCCCTCAGCTGTAGGGGTTGGTCTTGATGCTGGAGGTGCAGATCTTCAGCAGGTCGTTGCCCTCGAACAGGCCGACGTCGATACGGACCGCCGCGATGCCGTTGGTGTCGGAGGCGCTGGTGTCCCAGACCTGATCGGCGCCGTTGCCGCCGTAGTTGTGGTGCCAGGGCCATGCCTGGAAGTCACCGTTGTTGCGGATGGTGGACAGCCGGACGGCCGCGTGGTGGCCGTCCGCCGCGTTGTCGAGCGCGCGCAGGCGCAGCGGGTCGACGCGGGTCTTGCTGGTGAAGAAGCCGGTGTAGGCGCCGTAGGCACCGGTGACACCGCAGTTGCCGGTGACCATCGAGTCGGCGGCCGCCGGAGTGGCCATCGCCGGCACGGCCAGACAGGCCAGAGCGCCGGCGACGACAAGCGCGGAACGTCTCATCTGCACAAGAGGTCCTTTCCTGGAGCCGGAAAGCCCAAAGGCTAGACAGAACGCCCTTTCTGACCAACCGTCGGCGAGATCTTGTGACCGGGATCACCGGGCGGACGGAAGGCGTGCGAAGGGCCCGGCGGTCGTCCGCCGGGCCCCTTCGTCTGCCTGACCTGCCGCGCCCGTGAGGGCTAGAGGTACGGGCCGCCCGAGCGGCCGCCGGTGTGCGGCTCCTCGCCGCCCTCCGGCACCATCCCCGGCGGCAGCGCGCGCCGCATCTGCTCCAGCTGGGCCCGCGCGGCCATCTGCTGGGCGAACAGCGTGGTCTGGATGCCGTGGAACAGGCCCTCCAGCCAGCCGACGAGCTGGGCCTGCGCGATCCGCAGCTCCGCGTCGCTCGGCGTCCCCTCGTCGGTGAAGGGCAGCGAAAGCCGCTCCAGCTCCTCCACCAGCTCCGGCGCCAGACCGTCCTCCAGCTCCTTGACCGAGCTGGCGTGGATCTCCTTCAGCCGGACCCGGCTGGCCTCGTCCAGAGGAGCGGCGCGCACCTCCTCCAGCAACTGCTTGATCATGCTGCCGATCCGCATGACCTTCGCCGGCTGCTCGACCTGCTCCGTCACCGGAGTCTCGCGGGAGCCCTCGTCCGTGCCGCCACCGAGCGCCATCCCGTCCTGTCCCACGACGAGGATCTGGGGGTTCTCGGGCGACCGTTCGTTCCTCGGCATCTCCATGCCGTCATTCTCTCGCACCCCTCCACCCCATCACCGCCGCACCCCCGCCCGCCGGTGATCCGGCATTCCGACCCCGACGGCCCAACCGGAAATGCCCGTCCCGCCATGAAATGTGAGGCTGGATTCCGTCTTTCCCTCGGTATTCCTCCGGAGGTCACCGACGTGACTCCATGGCTGCGACTCACGCTCCGCCTGGTGCGGGTGCTGCTCGTGCTGGCGACGGCGGCACCCGTGTGCGGCACGGCGGCCGCGTACGGCGCGGAGAGCGCCCCGCCGGGTTCCCCCACGCCCTCGGGCCGTGCCTCCACGCCCGCCGTACGCGCCCGGAACGCCGCGGACACCGCCTCGGCGTCCCCGACCGTGTCCAAACCCGCGCGGGCCGGGAGCCGGGCGGGAGAGGGGCAGATGCGGCCAGGACGGCCCCAGCGGCCGGACCCGGAGGAGCAGGCCCAGGACCCGGCGGGCAGCGGCACGCCCGTCACCCCGGCGGCCGCCTACCCGGAGGAGCCGGAGACCGCCGACAGCCCCGCCGCCCCCACTCCGACCGCGCCCACGGCCACCGCCGCCGACTCCCGGCCGGCCGTCCGGCCGGGGGAGGACACCGCCGCGCCGGCGCCGCGGTACCTCCCCCTGGGCAGCGGACTCGTCCTGCTCGGCCTGGGACTCGCCCTGGCCATGGCCGGACTGCGGCTGCGCCGCCCCTGAGAAGGGTTACGGGGCGACCAGCAGCACCTTGCCGATGTGGCCGCTGCCCTCCACGACCCGGTGTCCCTCGGCCGCGTCGGTCATCGGCAGCTCACGGTCGACCACGGGTCGCACGACACCCGAGGCGATCAGCGGCCACACGTGCTCGCGCACGGCCGCCACGATGGCCGTCTTCTCGCTCAGCGGGCGGGCCCGCAGCGAGGTGGCGCTGACCGCGCCGCGCTTGCCCAGCAGCAGCCCGATGTTCAGCTCGCCCTTGGTGCCGCCCTGCATGCCGATGATCATGACGCGGCCGTTGACGGCCAGCGCCTCCACGTTCCGGCCCAGGTACTTGGCGCCCATGTTGTCGAGGATGACGTCGGCACCGGCCCCGTCGGTGGCCCGCTCGATCTCCGCGACGAAGTCCTGCTCGCGGTAGTTGATCAGGATGTCCGCGCCCAGCTCGGCGCAGAAGTCGAGCTTCTCCTTGGTGCCGGCCGTCACCGCGACCCGCGCCCCGATGGCCTTGGCCAGCTGGATCGCCATGGTGCCGATTCCGCTGGAGCCGCCGTGCACGAGCAGCAGCTCGCCGGGCCTCAGGTGGGCCAGCATGAAGACGTTGGACCAGACCGTGCAGGCCACCTCGGGCAGCGCGGCCGCCTGCTTCAGGTCGATGCCCTCGGGCACCGGCAGCAGCTGCCCGGCCGGGATGACGACCTTCTGCGCGTAGCCGCCGCCCGCGAGCAGCGCGCACACCTCGTCGCCCACGGACCACCCGGAGACACCCGGACCGAGCGCGGCGATCCGGCCGGAGCACTCCAGACCGGGGTAGGCGGGGGCGCCGGGCGGCGGGTCGTAGTGGCCCTGGCGCTGCATGATGTCGGCGCGGTTGACCGCGCTCGCCACCACCTCGACCAGCACCTCGCCCTCGCCGGGCACCGGATCGGGCACCTCGGTCCAGGTCAGCGTCTCGGGGCCACCGGGTTCGGGAATCGTGATCGCATGCATGTCAGCGACGCTACTCCCCGGCCCGGCCGAAGGCCGGGCGGCCTCGCTCAGTCGCCCGGCAGTGGACGTGCGTGCGGGGCGACGTGCGCGCTCGGCGTGGCCCGGACGATGGTGATCAGCCGGTCGGTGAGCTGCAGCTCCCCGACGGCCGGATCGTCGTACCCGAGGACACGGTGCCCGCGTACGACGCTGACCACGAGGTCCTCCGCCTCACGCGGCGTGCGGCCCACCTCGGCGCGCACCACCGGGCGGTCCACGATGTCCAGGCCGCTGCCCTGCTGGATCAGGTCCTCCATCACCATGCCGGCCGCGGGGCTGAGCACCGACAGACCGAGCAGCCGGCCCGCGGCCCCGGAGCTGGTGATCACCGCGTCGGCGCCCGACTGCTTGAGCAGCGGGGCGTTCTCCTCCTCGCGGACGGCGGCCACGATCTTCGCGCCCCGGTTGAGCTGCCGGGCCGTCAGGGTGACCAGCACGGCGGTGTCGTCGCGCTGCGGGGCGATGATGATCTGCCGCGCCTTGTGCACCTCCGCGCGCCGGAGCACATCGCTGCGGGTGGCATCGCCGGTGACGCCCGCGTAGCCCTCGGCGGTGGCCGCCTCGATCGCCTTGGAACTGGGGTCCACGACGACGACCTGTTCCTTCTTCAGCCCGGTCGCGCAGACGGTCTGGATCGCCGAACGCCCCTTCGTGCCGAAGCCGATGACCACGGTGTGGTCGCGCAAGGTGGACCTCCAGCGGTTGAGACGCCATTCCTCACGGGTGCGTTCGGTGAGGACCTCCAGCGTGGTGCCGACCAGGATGATCAGGAAGAGCACGCGCAGCGGGGTGACGACGAGGATGTTGACGAGCCGGGCACTGTCACTGACCGGGGTGATGTCGCCGTACCCGGTGGTGGAGAGGGTGACCGTCGCGTAGTAGAACGCGTCGAGCAGATCGACGGGGCCGTCGGAGATGTCGCGGTAGCCGCCCCGGTCTGCGTAGACGACGAACGCGGTGGCGACCAGCACCAGCAGCGCCATGGCCAGGCGTTTGGTGACCTGGCGCAGGGGGCGCTCCACCGCCTTCCTCGGAAGCTTCACCCGGGAGGGCACCAGATGCTCGTCGGCCTGGCGGGCTATGGCGTCATGGCCCGGAAGTTTCACGTGAAACACACTCCGATTCCGGCCGTGGCCCACGGCAGGTCCAGCAGTTCCATGGAGGCGCCCTGCGGCGCACCGCCCGGCGGGACGACGGCCAGCGCGTCGGCGGCGGCGATCCCGCGCAGCATGGCGGGCCCGCTGTAGCGCAGCGGTGCGGCCCGCTCGCCGCGCAGCACGACGGGCACGAGCCGGGTGTCGTCCGGATGCCCCTGCACCGCTTCCCGGAGCGGCGTCCGGTACGGCTCCAGCTCCGGATGGGCGGCCAGCGCCCGCAGCAGCGGCTCGGCGAGCGTCATCAGCCCGGAGACGGCCGCGAGCGGGTTGCCGGGCAGCCCGACGAGATGCTGGTCCGCCTTGGTACGGGCCAGCAGCATGGGGTGGCCGGGGCGCACCGCGACGCCGTCGACGAGGAGTTCGGCGCCGATCCGGTCCAGGGTGGGATGGACGTGGTCGACCGGTCCGGCGGCGGTGCCCCCGGTGGTGACGATCAGTTCGGCGCGGGAGGTGGTGATCGCCTTGCGCAGGGCCTTGGCGTCGTCGCCGAGCCTGCGGACGGCGACGACCTCGGCGCCCAGGGCGCGCAGCCACGGCGCGAGCATGGGGCCGAGCGCGTCCCGGATCAGCCCGTCGTGCGGCAGCCCCTCGGTGAGGAGTTCGTCCCCGAGGACGAGGACCTCGGCGCGCGGGCGCGGCACGACCGCGAGGGTGTCGTACCCGGCGGCCGCGGCCAGGCCCAGCACGGCCGGGGTGATCAGGGTC
Source organism: Streptomyces sp. NPDC046860 (assembly GCF_040645115.1). NCBI lineage: Bacteria > Bacillati > Actinomycetota > Actinomycetes > Kitasatosporales > Streptomycetaceae > Streptomyces > Streptomyces sp. NPDC046860. The sequence continues at coordinate 39,285 of NZ_JBEYXQ010000007.1, forward strand.
CCGGCGGGCAGCAGCCGGTCGCCGCGACGGCACTCCTGACCGCGCGGCCGGATGTCCTGACCGTGGCTCAGTTCCCGGGTGGCGTGCAGCCGTTCCTGGGGGCCGGTGCCGCCGTGCTCGCTGCGCAGGACGGCGGTGACCCCGGCGGGCACCCGGGCGCCGGTGGCGATACGGACCGCCTCGCCGTCCGTGAGCGGCTCGGGCGGCGCGTGCCCGGCGAGCACCCCGCCGTCCCGCAGCCGCCAGGGCCCGGGTCCGGCGACGGCCCAGCCGTCCATCGCGGAGGTGTCGAAGGAGGGCAGGTCGCCGAGCGCGTCCAGGGGGGCGCCGAGGACCAGCCCGAGGGCGTCGCCGAGGGCGACGGAGACACCGGGCCGCCGCTCCCCCGCGCGCCCGGCCCGGGCGGCGATCTCACGGGCCCGAGGCCAGGAGGTGGCGCCCTCGTGGCCGTGCCCGCGCATGGGTCCCGGGTGCCCGTCCGGGCGGGCGGGCGCGCGGCCCGCCCGCCCGGCTCGGTCGGTCCGGTCGGCTCGGTCGGTCCGGTCGGCTCGGTCGGTCCGGTCAGCCACGGGGTCGCGGACGAGCGCCAGGGCGTCGTCCACGCCGAGGTCGTCGCCGTTGCCCGCGTGCGGGCCGGCGTGGGTTCCGGAGGGGGTCATCCGGCATCCGGGGCGGACTCGCCTCCGCCGTGCTCGGCCTCCCAGCGCATCGCCAGCGCGGCGACCTTGCCCGCCGCCTCGGCGATGGACTCGGCGTCGCCGTTGCCCTGCGCGGCGGCGTAGCCGACGAGGAAGGTGGTGAGCGGCGCGGCGGGGCGTGCCACGCCGTGGGCGACATCGCGGGCCACGTCGAGGAGGACACGGGTGTCGACCTCGAGCTCGATGCCCAGCTCGTTCTTGACTGCGGTGATCCATTCGTTCAGCACGTGCCCATGCTCCCTGATCCGCGCTCTGGCGTGGGCGATGTCGTCCCAGGTGTCGCAGTCGAAGGAGGCGAGCGGGTCGGTGAGCCGGGTCAGTCGCAGGGCACCGGTCAGGCGGCGCAGCGGCAGCCCGGTCAGCCCGCCGTGCTCGGCGGCGAGGGCCGCGAGGGCGTCCCGCAGGGCGGCGGTGCGGTAGGCGGCCACGAGGGGCTGGTCGCGGCCGTCGTCGTCGGTGAGCATCGCTCCGTCGGCGCCGGTGTCCCGAAGGGCGGCCAGCAGCCGGTGGAGGGTGTCGGCGTCGAGGAAGGGCAGGTCGGCGGAGAGCACCACCGCCTCCTCGGCGGTGGTCAGCCGCAGTCCCGCGTCGAGCGCGGCGACGGGCCCCGCGCCGGGCGGCTCCTCCCGCGCCCAGCGCACCGGCCGGGCGGTGGAGCGGGGGTCGGCCACGACGACGGTGGTGGCGGCGTCGGCGCAGGCGGCCAGCACCCGGTCGAGCAGCGCCCTGCCGCCGACCTGGACACCGGGCTTGTCCGCCCCGCCCAGCCGGCGCGCGCCGCCCCCGGCGAGCACGACGGCGTCATACGGTGCGCCCGGTTCCGGCGCGGACCCGCCGGCCTGGGAGGAGGCGGCCGGAGGGGATACGTCCTGGGCGTTGTCGGTCACCCTTCGAGTATGGCCGGTGGGCGCTCTTCGAGTATGGCCGGTGGGCGCTCCGGCGGCGGACGCCGCCCGCCGGGCCGCCGCGCGGGGAGCGGGCGGCCCGGCAGGCGTCTCACACCGTGCGGAGCAGCACGGCCGGCGCTTCCACGCAGTCGGCCACGTACCTGAGGAAGCCCCCGGCCGTCCCGCCGTCGCAGACCCGGTGGTCGAAGGTGAGCGAGAGCTGCACGACCTGGCGCACGGCCAGCTCGCCCTCGTGCACCCAGGGCCTCGGGACGATGCGGCCGACGCCGAGCATGGCCGCCTCGGGGTGGTTGATGATGGGGGTCGAGCCGTCGACGCCGAAGACGCCGTAGTTGTTCAGCGTGAAGGTGCCGCCGGTGAGTTCGCCCGGGGTCAGCCGTCCGGCGCGGGCGGCCTCGGTGAGCCGGGCGAACTCGGCGGTCAGCGACTCGGCGTCCCGCCGGTGGGCGTCCCGGACGACCGGAACGACCAGTCCGCGTTCGGTCTGCGCGGCGAACCCCAGGTGCACGCCGGGCAGCCGCACGATCTCGCGGGCCTCGGTGTCGACGTAGGAGTTCAGCTCCGGGAACCTGGCGAGGGCGGCCGCGCAGATCCGGGCGAGCAGCGCGACCAGGGAGATCTTCGGGCCCCCGGCGGCGTTCATCGCGGCCCGCGCGCGCAGGAGTCCGGTCGCGTCGGCGTCGACCCAGCAGGTGGCGTCCGGGATCTCCCGGCGGCTGCGGCTCAGCTTCTCGGCGACGGCCCCGCGCACGCCCTTGAGGGGGACACGGGTGCCTTCGGAGGCGGCGGCCGGGGTCAGGGGCGGGGCCGGGGCCAAGGTCGGTGCCTCGGTGGGCGCCGGCATCTCGACGCGCAGGGCCGCTTCCACGTCCGCCCGCAGGATCAGGCCGTCCGGGCCGGACCCGCGCAGGGCGCGCAGATCGACTCCGTTGTCCCGGGCGAGCTTGCGGACCAGGGGCGAGATGACGGGCACCGGTCCCTGCGGGGCTGGCGGTGCCGCTTCGGCCCGGACGCCGGGAGCGGCCGGGGCGGTCGGGGCGGTCGGGGCTGCCGGAGCGGCCGGGGCGGTCGGGGTGGCTGGGGCTGCCGGAGTGGCCCCGTCGGTCACGGTGATCTCCGCGCGCACCCGGCGCCGGCGCCGCGCGGGCGCCTGGGTGCCGTATCCGACCAGGACGTTCCCGGAGCCCTCGGTCCGCTCGTCCGGGGCGAGGTCGCCGCCGGGTTCCCCGGCTGGTCCCGCGGGGTCGGGGGAGCCGACCGCGACGGTGATCAGCGGTGCTCCCACGGGCAGTTCGGTGCCCTCCTCGCCGAAGCGGGCGGTGACGACGCCGCCGTAGGGGCAGGGCACCTCCACCATCGCCTTGGCCGTCTCGACCTCGACCACCGGCTGGTCGACCGCGACCACGTCGCCCACGGCCACCAGCCAGCGCACGATCTCCGCCTCGGTGAGCCCCTCACCGAGATCGGGCAGCTTGAACTCCAGTACCTGTGCCATCAGTTCTCCGCCTCCCACTGCAGGCGGGCCACCGCGTCCAGCACCCGGTCGACACCGGGCAGGTGGTGCCGCTCCAGCATCGGCGGCGGGTAGGGCAGGTCGAACCCGGCCACGCGCAGCACGGGCGCCTCCAGGTGGTGGAAGCAGCGCTCGGTGATCCGGGCCGCGATCTCGCCGCCCGGCCCGCCGAAGCCGGTGGACTCGTGCACGACGACCGCGCGTCCGGTGCGCCGCACGGAGGCGCAGACCGTCTCGTCATCGAAGGGCACCAGCGAGCGCAGGTCGAGGACCTCCAGGTCCCAGCCCTCCGCGCGGGCGGCCTCGGCGGCCTCCATGCACACCGGCAGGGACGGCCCGTAGGTGACGAGGGTGGCGCTGCTGCCGGGGCGCCGGACCACCGCGCGCCCGATGGGCTCCACCTCGGTGGGGTGGTCGGCGTTCCAGGAGTCCTTCGACCAGTACAGCCGCTTGGGCTCCAGGAAGACCACGGGGTCGTCGGAGGCGATGGCCTGCCGGAGCAGCCCGTAGGCGTCGGCGACGGTGGCCGGGGTGACGACGTGCAGGCCGGGGGTGGCCATGTAGTACGCCTCGGAGGAGTCGCTGTGGTGCTCGACGCCGCCGATGCCGCCGCCGTAGGGGACGCGCACGGTGATCGGCAGCGGCATCCGGCCCCGGGTGCGGTTGCGCATCCGGGAGACATGGCTGATCAACTGCTCGAACGCCGGGTAGGCGAAGGCGTCGAACTGCATCTCCACCACGGGCCTGAGGCCGTACATGGCCATGCCCACGGCGGCGCCGAGGATGCCCGCCTCGGCCAGCGGGGTGTCCGTGCACCGGTCCTCGCCGAACTCGGCGGCGAGCCCATCGGTGACCCGGAAGACCCCGCCGAGGGTGCCGACGTCCTCGCCCATGACATGGACGGCGGGGTCGGCGGCCATCGCGTCGCGCATCGCGCGGGTGAGGGCCTGCGCCATGGTGGCGGGCTTGACGGCGACGGTGGTCATCGCGGGTCGCCTTCCTGGTCGTCCTGCTCGGCGGCCAGCTCGGTCCTGAGCAGCGCGCGCTGTTCGCGCAACTGCGGGGTGGGCTCGGCGTACACGTGGTCGAAGAGGTCCATGGGGTCGAGCCGGGGGTCCTGGTTCATGCGCTCGCGCAGGTCGGCGGCCATCGCCTCGGCGTCCCGCCGGACCGCGTCCAGGGCGGCCTCGTCGAGCAGCCCGCGCGCGGTCAGCTCGCGCTCCAGGAGCTGGACGGGGTCGTGCCTCCGCCAGGTCTCGACCTCGTCGTCCTCGCGGTAGCGGGTGGCGTCGTCGGCGTTGGTGTGGGCCTCGACGCGGTAGGTCACCGCCTCGACCAGGGTCGGGCCGCCGCCCGCGCGGGCGTGCCGCACCGCGTCGCTGAGCACTTCGTGCACCGCGACCGCGTCGTTGCCGTCCACAAGGCGGCCCGGCATGCCGTACCCGACCGCCTTGTGGGCGAGGGAGGGCGCGGCGGTCTGCTTGGCCAGCGGGACCGAGATGGCGAAGCCGTTGTTCTGCACGAGGAAGACGACGGGGGCCTGCCAGACGGCGGCGAAGTTCAGCGCCTCGTGGAAGTCGCCCTCGCTGGTGCCGCCGTCGCCGACCATGGCCAGCGCGACCACGTCGTCCCCCTTGAGGCGCGCGGCGTGCGCGAGGCCCACGGCGTGCGGCAACTGGGTGGCGAGCGGGGTGCTGAGCGGGGCGACGCGGTGGGTGTGCGGGTCGTAGCCGTTGTGCCAGTCGCCGCGCAGCAGGGTGAGGGTCTCGACCGGGTCGACGCCGCGGGCGACGACGGCAAGGGTGTCGCGGTAGCTCGGGAAGAGCCAGTCGCGTTCCTCCAGGGCCAGGGCGGCGGCGACCTCGCACGCCTCCTGACCGGTGCTGGAGGGGTACACGGCAAGCCGGCCCTGCTTGGTGAGCGCGGTGGCCTGCGTGTTGTACCGGCGGCCGCGGACCACCTGGCGGTACAGCCGGCGCAGCAGATCCGGGTCGGCCTTGGCGGCCGTGTCGGTGCCGAGCACGCGGTACGGCTCGGCGTCGGGCAGCAGCGGCGCGGGGTCCGTGCGGGGCTGCCAGGCGGGCGGCGGCGATGGCCGGTACGCGCCCCGCTGCTCCATGACCGTCATGACGGCACCTCCTCGTGGGAGCGGCTACGAGAGGCGGGTCGGATGCGACCCGCCTCACCTACCGATTGTTCGGTCGACGGCGCATTTTGGCTACTGGCCCCCTCAGGCTGTGGACAAACGGTTTTGCACAGCTTGGAATGAATGCAGGACGTCCACGGCGATGAAGCGGGGGGACATGACGCCTGAACAAATGGCCCAGGCACCGGAGCCGGGTGGCGCACTGCCCCCGCCCCGACCGCTGGACGCCATAGATCAGGACATCCTGAAGATCCTCCAGTCGGACGGCCGTGCCTCGATACGGTCGGTCGCCGAGCGCGTCCACGTCTCCCGCGCCAACGCCTACGCCCGGATCAACCGGCTGGTCGAGGACGGGGTGATCCGGGGCTTCGGCGCCCGCGTCGACCACGAGCGGGCCGGACACGGCACCTCGGCGTACATCACGCTGAACATCGTCCAGAACACCTGGCGCACGGTCCGCGAACACCTGCGCCGCCTGCCCGGCGCCTCGCACATGGCGCTGGTCGGCGGCGACTTCGACGTGCTGCTGCTGGTGCACACCCCGGACAACCGGGCGCTGCGCGAGCTGGTGCTCACCCGGCTCCAGTCCATCCCCGAGGTGCTCGGCACCCGCACGCTGCTGGTGTTCGAGGAGGAGGACCTGGAGCCGGACGCGTGACCTCTCCGCTCCGAGGAGCGGCTACGTCCTCTTCGCTCCGAGGAGCGGCTACTCCTCCCGAAGGCCCGCGAAGACCAGCCGCACCACCGCGTCGGCCACCTCGCGCCCGGCCGCCCCGCGCGTCTCGGGCCGGTACCACTCCACGATGGAGTTGATCATCCCGAAGACCAGCCGGGTCGCCAGCCGCACCTCCACGTCGCCGCGCACGTCCCCGTCGTCGGCGGCCGCGCTCAGCAGCTCGGCCACCCGGTGGTCGAAGTCCCGGCGCCGCTCCAGCGCCCACCGCTCCGCCTCGGTGTTGCCCCGCACGCGCAGCAGCAGCGTCACGTAGGGCAGCTCGGCTATGAGCACCTCGACCATGCGCCGCACGACGTGCTCCAGCCGGTCCACCGGGCGGCCCACGCGCGCGTGCTCCTCCTCCAGGATGGCGAACAGCCCGTCCAGCGCCCGGCTGACGGCGCGGCGCAGCAGTTCCTCCTTGCCGCTGACGTGGTGGTATATCGAGGACTTGGAGATGCCCGCGGCCCTGGAGAGGTGCTCCATGGAGGTGCCGTCGTAGCCGCGCTCGTTGAACACGCCCACGGCGACCGAGAGCAGGGTCTCGGGGGTGTAGGTGTCGCGCTTGGCCGTGGTCATGAGGTGCCCTCCCGCTTGTCGGTGGCGTAAGCGTGGCGGTAGAGCGCGAGGGACGGCGCGTACCGGCCGGAGGGGTCGCGCAGGTGCAGCTCCTCCAGCAGTTCGTAGGCCCAGCTCCGGCCGAGCGCGCGGCTCCACTCGAAGGGTCCGAGGGGGTAGTTGACGCCCAGGCGCATCGCGGTGTCGACGTCCTCCTCGGTGGCCACGCCCTTGGCGACGGCGTCGTGCGCGAGGTCGACGATCCGGGCCACCGTCCGCGCGACGATCATGCCGGGCACGTCGCCGACGACGCTGACGTCCTTGCCGAGCGCCTGGAAGAGGCCGATGGCCTCGGCGAGGGTGCGTGAGGGGGTCTCCCGGGAGGCGGAGAGCGCGATCCGGGTGGCGGCCCGGTAGTCGAGGGCGAGGTCGAAGAAGACGACGTCCCGGAACTCCACCGCGGTCTGGCCGTCGGCGAGGGCCAGCTGACCGCCGCTCGGCAGGACCAGGCGGGTGCCGTGGTCCTCTTCCTCCTCGTGGACGGTGATGCCCGCCTCGCGGATCAGCGGGAGCAGTCCGGCGGCCGGGCCGAGGTCACCCTCGACGGTGACATGGGCCGGCGGCTTCTCCTTCTCCGCGGTGTGCGGCTCGGGGCGCTCGGCCCCCTCCGCGTGGTCGAACCAGCCCTGTCCGCTCTTGCGGCCGAGCCGCCCCGACTCCACCAGGCGGCGCTGGGCGAGCGAGGGCGTGAAGCGGACGTCCTGGAAGAAGGAGTTCCACACCGAGTGGGTGACGGACTCGTTGACGTCCTGCCCGATGAGATCGGTCAGTTCGAAGGCGCCCATGCGGAAGCCCCCGCACTCGCGCAGCACCGCGTCGATCGTCGCGGGATCGGCGCCCTGGGCCTCCAGCACCGCGAACGCCTCGGCGTAGAACGGCCGGGCGATGCGGTTGACGATGAAACCGGGGGTGTCGGCGCAGGCCACCGGACTCTTGCCCCAGGCGCGGGCGGTCTCGAACGCGCGCGTTGCCGAGGTGACGTCGGTGGCGAACCCGGAGACGACCTCCACCAGCGGCAGCAGCGGGGCCGGGTTGAAGAAGTGCAGGCCCAGGAAGCGGCCGGGGGAGGCGAGCGCCCCGCCGACGGCGGTCACCGACAGGGAGGAGGTGTTGGTGGCGAGCAGACAGTCCTCGGAGACGACCCCCTCCAGCTCCCGGAACAGCTCCTGCTTGACGTCCAGCCGCTCCAGCACGGCTTCCACGACCAGCGCGCAGTCGGCCAGCTCGCCGAGGTGCCCGACGGGCGTGAGCCGGGCGCGCGCCGCGTCCCGCTCGTCCGCTCCGAGGCGGCCCTTGGCCACGAGCCGGTCGAGGCGGGCCCCGATGGCCTCGGCGGCCTCACGCGCCCGCCCCGGCACGGCGTCGTGGAGCAGCACGGGGTGGCCGGCGGCCAGCGCGACCTGGGCGATGCCCTGGCCCATGGTTCCGGTGCCGACCACGGCCACGGGGCTGCTGAGGTCGATAGCTGTCATGTGCGCGATCCTCCCGCACGACGTTGTCCACAGATGCGGCGGACCCCCTTGTCCCGACCGATCGTTCGGTTACTCTAGCTCCGACCGCCCGCAGCCCACCACCGTCCGGCGGAAGGCTCCGCAGATCCGGGCCGCCGCCACCCCTGCCGTCTCTCCCCACGCCCAGGTCACGAGCTCGACGACGAGTTCACGCAGACGAGGAGTTGGTCCAGGATGACCGCCCGACCGACCGCACACGAGCTGATCGCCAAGCACCGGCCCACGCTCGACCAGGCCCTGGAAGCGATCCGCACCCGCGCGTACTGGTCCCCGCACCCCGAGCACCCCAAGGCGTACGGCGAGCACGGCAGCCTGGACGCGGGCGCGGGCAAGGCCGCCTTCGACGCGCTCCTGGGCACCCGCCTCGACCTGGACCAGCCCGGCACGGACGACTGGGTGGGCGGCGAGGTCTCGCCGTACGGCGTCGAACTGGGCGTGAGCTACCCCCACGCCGACCTCGACGTGCTGCTGCCGGCGATGCGCGCCGGGCAGGCGGCCTGGCGGGACGCGGGCGCGGAGACCCGCGCGGCGGTCTGTCTGGAGATCCTCAAGCGGATCAGCGACCGGACGCACGAGTTCGCCCACGCGGTCATGCACACCAGCGGCCAGGCGTTCATGATGGCGTTCCAGGCGGGCGGCCCGCACGCCCAGGACCGCGGCCTGGAGGCCGTGGCGTACGCGTACGCGGAGCAGACCCGCACGCCCGGCACGGCGGAGTGGAGCAAGCCGCAGGGCAAGCGCGACCCGCTGACGCTGACCAAGAGCTTCACCCCGGTCCCGCGCGGCATCGCGCTGATGATCGGCTGCAACACCTTCCCGACCTGGAACGGTTACCCGGGCCTGTTCGCCTCCCTGGCGACCGGCAACGCCGTGCTGGTCAAGCCGCACCCGCGCGCGGTGCTGCCGCTGGCGCTCACCGTCCAGGTGGCCCGCGAGGTGCTGGCCGAGGCCGGCTTCGACAGCGACCTGGTCGCGCTGGCCGCCGAGCGGCCCGGGGAGGGCATCGCCAAGACCCTCGCCACCCGCCCCGAGATCCGGATCATCGACTACACCGGCTCCACCGCCTTCGGCGACTGGCTGGAGGCCAACGCCCGCCAGGCGCAGGTCTACACCGAGAAGGCCGGCGTCAACACGGTGATCGTGGAGTCCACCGGCGACTACCAGGGCATGCTGTCCAACCTGGCCTTCTCGCTGTCCCTGTACAGCGGCCAGATGTGCACCACCCCGCAGAACCTGCTGATCCCGCGCGAGGGCATCGGCACGGACGAGGGCCACAAGACCTTCGACGAGGTCACCCGCGACCTGGCCCGTGCCGTCGAGGGCCTGCTCGGCGACGACGCCCGCGCGAACGCCCTGCTGGGCGCCATCGTCAACCCGGACGTCAAGGCCCGGCTGGAGGCCGCCGCCGACCTCGGCGAGGTCGCCCTGGCCTCCCGCGAGATCACCAACCCGGACTTCCCCGACGCGGTGGTGCGCACCCCGGTCATCGTGAAGCTGGACGGCACCAAGCCGGACGCCGAGGCCGCCTACCTCAGCGAGTGCTTCGGCCCGGTGTCCTTCGCCGTGGCCGTCGACTCGGCCGCCGACGCGGTGGAGCTGCTGCGGCGCACGATCCGCGAGCAGGGCGCCATGACGGTCGGCGCCCACACCATCGACCCGGAGGTCGCGCGGGCGATCGAGGAGGTCTGCCTGGAGGAGCCCGCCCAGCTCTCCCTGAACCTGACCGGCGGGGTGTACGTCAACCAGACCGCAGCCTTCTCCGACTTCCACGGCTCCGGCGGCAACCCGGCGGCGAACGCGGCCCTCACCGACGGCGCGTACGTGGCCAACCGCTTCCGCGTGGTGGAGGTCCGCCGGGAGCGCTGAGCCCCTGCGGTTCAGGCGGCGCGCAGGCTCCAGTGGTACAGCGTCATGGCCACGCTGGTGGCCAGGTTGTAGCTGGAGACCTGCGGCCGCATGGGCAGCGCCAGCAGCCGGTCGGCGCGGGCGCGCAAGGGGGCCGAGAGCCCGCTGCGCTCCGAGCCGAACGCCAGCACCGCGTCGTCCGGCAGCTCGGTGCGCCGGATGTCGTCGCCCTCGGGATCGAGGGCGAACAGCGGCCCGTCAGGCAGCTCGTCGACCCCGAGCCGTTCCACGGCAGTGGCGAAGTGCAGCCCCGCCCCGCCGCGCACCACGGTGGAGTGCCAGGGGTCGAGGGTGCCCGTGGTGACGACCCCGGTCACCCCGAAACCGGCGGCCAGCCGGATCACCGCGCCCGCGTTGCCGAGGTTGCGCGGCTCGTCCAGCACCACCACGGGGGCGGTGCGGGGCGTACGGGCCAGCGTCCCGAGGTTGGCCTCGCGGGAGGGCCGTACGGCCAGCGCCGCCACCCCGGTCGGGTGCGGACGGGGCACGAGCGAGGCGTAGGCCGCCTGGGGCACCTCCGTCAGCAGCGCGTCCAGGGTGTCCCTGACGTCCCCGGCGAGCTCATGCGCCAGAGCGAGGGTGGCCGCCCGGTCGGTGGTGACCGCCACGGGCACCTCGGCCCCGAAGCGCAGCGCGTGCTTGAGAGCGTGGAAGCCGTCCAGCAGCACGGCGTCCCCGGCGCGCTCGCGCCAGCGGTTCAGGGGGTCGGTCATGCCGTGAACCCTACGCGGCTCCCGGAAGCCTCCTCGGGGGTGCGGGGAGGCGGCACCCGGCCGGCACCGCCGCGCCGTATGAGCCGGCCACGTGCGCGTGTGACCCAGCCGCCGAGGAGCAGCAGGAAGGCGGTGGGCAGGAAGACCGCGTCCGCCGCGATCATGGCCAGCGAGAAGAAGGGCAGCCCGAGGACGACGGCGATCACCGCGTGCTCGGTCATCATCAGCACCAGCAGGACGTTCTTCACCCGCCGGTTGAACAGGGTGAAGGGGAAGGCGACCTGCACCATGACCGTCCCGTAGGTCACGATCATCATCAGCACCCCGCTGGCGGACATCAGCCCGGCGAGAGCGGGCCAGGGGGAGAAGTAGTCCAGGTGGAGCGGGTAGTAGACGGCGGTGCCGTCCTGCCAGCGCGAGCCCTGGATCTTGTACCAGCCGGCCGTGGCGTAGATCAGGCACGCCTCCGCCATGATCACGGCAAGGGCGGCGTTGTGCGTCACGTTCGCCAGCACGTCGAGCAGCATCCGGGGCCGGGGTGACCGCGCCGGGCGGCCGGCAAACCACCACAGGCCGAGCCCGGCCCAGACCGTCCACAGCAGCGCGGGCACCAGCCAGCCGCCGCCGAGACGGCCGGTCAGCGCGGCCGTCACCAGCACCGCGCCGGACAGAGCCCACAGCACCGGCCCCACCCGGTCGGCGGGAACGCTCTCCCCGCGCGCGCGTGCCGCCTCCGCCCGCCCGGCGCGCCGCGCGTCCAGCGACCACACCTGGCCGCAGCGGGTGAAGACCAGGTAGAGGGACATCAGATGCAGCACGTTGTCGCCGCCGTCCCCCATGAACACGCTGCGGTTCTGCAGCGACAGCACCCCGACCATGAACAGCACGGACGCGGTACGGGTGCGCCAGCCGACCAGCAGCGCGGCACTGGCCAGGACGGCCAGGAGGTAGCAGAGCTCGAACCAGAGCCGCCCGTCGGACCACATCAGCACCGTGAAGGCCTGGTTGTCGTCGATCAGCTGGCGGGCCAGGTTCCAGCTCCAGGGGCCGGCCGGGCCGTACAGCTCCAGGCGGTTCGGGAACTCGCGCAGCAGGAACAGCAGCCAGGTCCCGGCGAACCCGATGCGGATCACGGCGCTCTGGTACGGGCCGAGGGCCGAGCCGGTGACGCGTTCGACACCCCGGGCGACGGTCTGGGACAGCCGGTTCATCGCGCACCCGCCTCGGTCTCGTCACCGGTCACCGTCCACCAGGGCAGCACACGGTAGACGGGGTTGGCCGACACCTTCTCGCGGCTCCACTCGGGCGGCGGAACGTTGACCGTACGGGAGCGCACCTGCACGCGCTGGAGGGTCCCGGCGCGGCCGGCCTCCCCGTCCCGCTCCAGGCGCAGCACCACGATCCGGCGCACGTACTGCTCGGAGAGCGCGCCGCGCACGCCCACGGGCCGGTTGTCCGTGCCGTGCGTGGCGCCGAGGAAGTCCCAGGCGCGGCGCAGCTCGTTCTGCTGGGTGTGGCTGGGCAGCAGATTGCCGTCGATGGCGGCGCCGTCCTGCGCGGACAGGTCGGTCCAGCCGGTCGTGCGCAGATCACCGTCCTCGGTCCGGACCTCGGCGCGCGCCTGCACGGCGACGTTCTGCTGCAGCGGGTTCGGCGCGAACAGCTTCCAGTTCTGTTCGAACTCCGGGTACACCCACGCCTGCACCGCCTCACCGTGCCGCTTGCTCACGGTGTTGGCGGGGGCGAGGCTCAGGAAGACCATGCCGAGGTGCACCGCGGCGACGGCCGCCACGGCCGCGAGCCCGGCCCCGGCCACGATCCGGTAGCGGGGCGGGAGGGCGGCCAGTCCGGCGGGCTGACCCGGTGACGCGGGGGTCGCGGAGGGCGCGGGCTCACCGGTCTCGGCGCCCCGTCTCTCCCCGGGCGGTGCGCCGGGGCCGTCGGCGGCCTCCGTGCGACGCGCCCCGGCCGGCCCGTCCGGCCCGCGCGGCGCCTTCGAGTCCTCGTCGTACGCGTCCATCCCGCCCCGTCCCCCGCTCCGTCGTCGACGCGCCCGTCACGGGCGCCCCCTGGTCCTCGGACGCCTCCGCTTCCGCTCGGCATCCGCACGGAACGGTACTCAGCCCCACCCGCCCCGCGCAGCCCAGGGCCCGGCCCGTACCGCCCGGGAGCGCGCCCGGGACGGCGAGGTTCTCCACAGGCGCCCCACGGCGTTGTCCACAGCGGTTGACACCCGACGACGCCCCGGCACACCATTGACACGCACGAACCGAACGATCGGTCGGGACGTGTCTCCGGCAGAGTCCTAGGTCAGGGGGACCGCATGGCCACAGCAGCCGCGCCTCGCACGGACCGCTCACCCGCGGGCGGCGCACCCGGCGCCACCGCGGACACGGCGGCGCACCAGCACGCCTTCGACGCGGCGGTGGCCGCCGAGGAGCGCATCGAGCCACGCGACTGGATGCCGGACGCCTACCGCGCCACCCTCGTCCGCCAGATCGCGCAGCATGCCCACTCCGAGATCATCGGCATGCAGCCGGAGGCGAACTGGATCACCCGCGCCCCCAGCCTGCGCCGCAAGGCCATCCTGATGGCCAAGGTCCAGGACGAGGCAGGCCACGGCCTCTACCTCTACAGCGCCGCCGAGACCCTCGGCGCCAGCCGGGAGGAACTGCTCGACAAGCTGCACAGCGGCCGCCAGAAGTACTCCTCGATCTTCAACTACCCGACCCTGACCTGGGCCGACGTGGGCGCGATCGGCTGGCTGGTGGACGGCGCCGCGATCACCAACCAGGTCCCCCTGTGCCGCTGCTCCTACGGCCCCTACGCCCGCGCGATGGTCCGCATCTGCAAGGAGGAGTCCTTCCACCAGCGCCAGGGGTACGAACTCCTCCTCGCCCTCAGCAAGGGCACCCCGGAGCAGCACGCCATGGCGCAGGACGCGGTCGACCGCTGGTGGTGGCCCTCGCTGATGATGTTCGGCCCGCCCGACGACGCCTCCCAGCACTCGGCCCAGTCCATGGAGTGGAAGATCAAGCGCCACTCCAACGACGAACTGCGCCAGCGCTTCGTCGACATCGCCGTCCCCCAGGCCGAGTCCCTCGGCCTCACCCTCCCCGACCCCGACCTGCGGTGGAACGAGGAACGCGGGCACCACGACTTCGGCGCCATCGACTGGACCGAGTTCCACGAGGTCCTCAAGGGCAACGGCCCCTGCAACGAACAGCGCATCACCCAGCGCCGCCGCGCACACGACGAGGGCGCCTGGGTCAGGGAAGCGGCCGCCGCACACGCGGCCAAGCACGCCGGGAGCACCGGCCGGACAGGAGCGACGCGCGCATGACCCACACCGACTGGCCCCTGTGGGAGGTCTTCGTCCGCTCCCGCCGCGGCCTCTCCCACACCCACGCCGGCAGCCTGCACGCCCCCGACGCCGAGCTGGCCCTGCGCAACGCCCGCGACCTCTACACCCGGCGCGGCGAGGGCGTCTCCATCTGGGTCGTCCCGGCCGGCGCCATCACCGCCTCCTCGCCCGACGAGAAGGACCCCTTCTTCGAGCCGTCCGCCGACAAGCCCTACCGGCACCCGACCTTCTACGAGATCCCGGACGGGGTGAAGCACCTGTGACCGCCACCGTCCCCGCCACCGCCGCGCTCGCCCTCGGCGACGACGCCCTGGTGCTCTCCCACCGTCTCGGCGAGTGGGCCGGGCACGCCCCCGTCCTGGAGGAGGAGGTCGCCCTGGCCAACATCGCGCTCGACCTCCTCGGCCAGGCCCGCGTGCTGCTGTCCATGACCGGCGACGAGGACGAACTCGCCTACCTCCGCGAGGAACGCGCCTTCACCAACCTCCAGTTGGTGGAGCAGCCGAACGGCGACTTCGCCCACACCATCGCCCGGCAGCTGTACTTCTCCACCTACCAGCACCTCCTGTACACCGAACTCGCCTCACGGGAAGGCCCGTTCCAGCCGCTGGCCGCCAAGGCGGTCAAGGAGGTCGCCTACCACCGCGACCACGCCGAGCAGTGGACCGCGCGCCTGGGCGACGGAACCGATCACAGCCGCGACCGGATGAGCCGGGCCTGCGACGCGCTGTGGCGCTTCACCGGCGAGATGTTCCAGCCGGTACCCGGTATGGACGCGGACTGGGCCTTGCTGGAGGCGAGTTGGCTCCGGTCCGTGACCGATGTGCTCGGCCGGGCCACCCTGACCGTGCCCGAGGGCCCCCGCACGGGCGCCTGGGCGGCGGGCGCGGGCCGGCAGGGACTGCACACCGAGTCGTTCGGGCGGATGCTCGCCGAGATGCAGCACCTGCACCGCAGCCACCCGGGGGCGTCATGGTGACCGCCACCGCCCTGGAGACGGAGCTGCTGGAGCTGGCCGGCTCGGTGCCCGACCCCGAACTGCCCGTGCTCACCCTGCGCGAGCTGGGCGTGGTGCGCGCCGTCCACCTCACCGGCACCGACGCGGTCGAGGTGGACCTCACCCCGACCTACACCGGCTGCCCGGCCGTCGAGACGATGAGCGCGGACATCGAACGGGTCCTGCGCGCCCACGGCATGCACGAGGTCACCGTCCGCACGGTCCTCGCGCCCGCCTGGTCCACGGACGACATCACCCCCGAGGGCCGCCGCAAACTCCGGCAGTCCGGCATCGCCCCGCCCCGCGCCCTGCACGCCGAGGGACCGGTCGCCCTCACCCTCGGCCCGACCCGCACCGGGCACGAAGGCGACCAGGCGCCCGGACCGGAACCGGAGGCGATCCGCTGCCCGCACTGCGACTCCGCCGACACCGAGCTGCTGAGCCGCTTCTCCTCCACCGCCTGCAAGGCACTGCGCCGGTGCCTGGTCTGCCGTGAACCCTTCGACCACTTCAAGGAGTTGTGATGGCACGCTTCCACCGGCTCCGGGTGGCCGAGACCGACCGGCTGACCGACGACTCGGTCGCCGTCACCTTCGCCGTGCCGGCCGAACTACGCGAGGAGTACCGGCACAAGCCGGGACAGCACCTCACCCTGCGCCGCCACGTGGACGGCGGGGACATCCGCCGCACGTACTCGATCTGCTCCCCTGCGCCCGACCCCGCCGGACCCGGCCCGGACACGCTGCGGGTGGGGGTGCGGCTGGTCGACGGCGGCGCCTTCTCGACCTACGCCTTCAAGGAGATCGCCGCCGGGGACGAGCTGGAGGTGATGACCCCGGCCGGGCGCTTCACCCTGGACCCGGCGCCGGGGCACTACGCGGCCGTGGTGGGCGGCAGCGGCATCACCCCGGTGCTGTCCATCGCCGCCACGCTGCTGGCCCGCGAGCCCGACGCCCGCTTCTGCCTGATCCGCGCCGACCGTACGGCCGCCTCGACCATGTTCCTGGAGGAGGTGGCCGACCTGAAGGACCGTCACCCGGAGCGTTTCCAGCTGGTGACGGTGCTCTCCCGCGAGGAACAGCAGGCCGGCCTGCCCTCCGGCCGCCTGGACCGGGACCGGCTCACCGCCCTGCTGCCCGCGCTGCTTCCGGTTGAGGCGGTGAAGGGCTGGTTCCTGTGCGGCCCGTACGGCCTGGTGGAGGACGCCGAACGGGCCCTGCGCGGACTCGGCGTGGACCGTACCGGCATCCATCAGGAGATCTTCCACGTGGACGGCGGCACCGCCCCGGCCACCACCGTCCCGGCACCCGCGCACAGCACGGTCACCGCCCGCCTCGACGGCCGCGGCGGCAGCTGGCCGGCCCAGCAGGGCGAGTCCCTCCTGGACACCGTCCTGCGCAACCGGCCCGACGCCCCCTACGCCTGCAAGGGCGGCGTCTGCGGCACCTGCCGCGCCTTCCTGGTCACCGGCGAGGTCCGCATGGACCGCAACTTCGCCCTCGAACCCGAGGAGACCGAAGCGGGCTACGTCCTGGCCTGCCAGTCCCACCCCATGACGGAGAAGGTGGAGGTGGACTTCGACCGGTGAGCGAGGGTGCCTAGATCACGACCCCGGCCTGGCCCGCGTCCGTGACGACGGGGCGGCCCGCGGCCTCCCAGTACTTCATGCCGCCGTCGACGTTCACCGCGTCGATGCCCTGCTGGACGAGGTACATCGTGACCTGGGCCGAGCGGCCGCCGGAGCGGCAGATGACGTTGACCCGGCCGTCCTGCGGGGCGGCCTCGGTCAGCTCGCCGTACCGGGCGACGAAGTCGCTGATCGGGATGTGCAGCGCTCCCTCGGCGTGACCGGCCCGCCACTCGTCGTCCTCGCGGACGTCCAGCAGGAAATCGCCGTCCTTGAGGTCCGTGACCTCGACCGTGGGCACACCAGCTCCGAAACTCATGCCCCCGACGCTACCCGAAGCGCCCGGCCCGACGCCGGTCTCACTCCTGCGTCAGCAGGGCCGCGAGATCGGCCTCACGTCGCGCGATGTCACCGTGCAGCCGTTCGGCGATCTCGGTGAGCAGACTGTCGGGGTCGTCCGGGGCCAGGCGGAGCATGCCGGCGATGGCGCCGTTCTCCAGCTCCCGGGCGACCAGGGTGAGCAGCTCCTTGCGCTGGGCCAGCCACTCCAGGCGGGCGTACAGCTCGTCGCTGGGGCTGGGCTGCCGCTCGGGCGGCACCGGGCCGGCGGCCCACTCCGCGGCGAGTTCCCTGAGCAGGGCCTCGTCGCCGCGGGCGTAGGCGGCGTTGACGCGGGTGATGAACTCCTCGCGGCGGGTGCGCTCGGCGTTCTCCTGGGCGAGGTCGGGGTGGGCCTTGCGGGCGAGGTCGCGGTAGAGCTTGCGCACCTCCTCGCTGGGGCGCACGCGCTCCGGGGGCCGCACGGGCTGGTCGGTGAGCATCGCGGTGGCCTCGGGGAACAGGCCCTGGCCGTCCATCCAGCCGTGCAGGAGTTCCTCGACCCCGGGGATGGGCGAGAGGTTGGCACGCGCCTCGGCGGCACGGCGGATGTCCTCAGGGTCCTGGGTGCGGGCGGCCCGCGCCTCGGCGATCGAGGCGTCCAGCTCCTCGATGCGGGCGTAGAGGGGACCGAGCCGCTGTTCGTGGAGCCGGGCGAAGTTCTCGACCTCGACGCGGAAGGTCTCCACGGCGATCTCGAAGTCGATCAGGGCCTGCTCTGCGACGCGGACGGCCTTCTCCAGCCGCTCTTCGGGCCGCGGTGCCTGGGACTGCTCGCTCTGCTCAGCTTCCGGGGTCGTCACCCGACCAGCCTAGGCCACGGCCACAACCCCCGGTCCCGTCCGAACGGCGCGACGCCGCCACGCGATTCGCTCATCCTTCGTAGGCCCCTTCCTCCCTAGGCCCCTTCCTCCACCCCCGCGCCGAAGCCCGTGTCCGGGCAGGCGGCCGGTACCCACTGGGCCACCAGGTCCTGGCAGGCCACCACCAGCCGGCCGGGACGGCAGGCCACCTCGTGGGTGCAGCCGCCGGGCTGCGGCAGGATCTCGTCGAGGATCACATCGCCCAGCGAGGCCGGGTCGCACACGTCCAGCACGTCCGACTGGAAGCGGGAGACGCCGGTGTAGCGGACCAGCAGGTCCTCCTCGTGGCGGAAGCAGTTGTGCCGGAAGCGGATCTCGACGTCGCCGTCGGCCGTGCGGCTCACCCGGGCGGGCAGCAGGTCGCGGACGCAGCGCTTGGCCTCGGGGTCGTAGTGCGCCGGGTCGGTGGCGAAGGCGCGGGCGCCGGGCGGGAGTCCGGCGGCGATGCCCGGCAGCCGGGCGAGATAGGGGCGGGGATCGGCGAGCACCGGCTCCTCGCCGCCTCCGCCGCGCAGCTCGACGTACTTCATCTCGGCACCCCGGCAAGCGGCTTCAGGACGACGGCCACCGCCCCCGGCGTCGGGATCGGATTCGGCATCGGCATCGGCATCGGCGGTCACACTCCCGTCTCGGCCGCGATCCGCCCCGAGCGGACCGCCGCGGCCAGCCGGGCGTGGTCGGCCTCGGTGCGGTCGGCGTAGGCGGTGGCGAAGTCGGCCACGGCGTCGTCCAGTTCCTCGTTCTTCCCGCAGTAACCGGCGATGAGACGGGGGTCGGCGCTGTGGGAGTGGGCCCGCGCCAGCAGGGCGCCGGTCATCCGGCCGTAGTCGTCGACCTGGTCGGCGGCGAGGGCCGCGGGGTCGACGCTGCCCTTGCGGTTGCGGAACTGGCGTACCTGGAAGGGAAGTCCGCCGACCGTGGTCCAGCCCAGCAGTATGTCGCTGACGACCTGCATCCGCTTCTGCCCGAGCACCACCCGCCGCCCCTCGTGTCCGGCCGCCGGGACCGGGAAGCCCGCCGTGGCCAGGTGCGGGGCGAGCGCGGAGGGCCGGGCCTCCTTCACCTGCAGGACGAGCGGCTCCCCGCGATGGTCCAGGAGCAGCACGACGTAGGAACGGGTGCCGACGCTGCCGGTGCCGACGACACGGAAGGCGACGTCCTGCACCGCGTACCGGGAGAGCAGCGGGAGCCGGTCCGGGCCGAGCGTCGACAGATACGGCTCCAGCGAGCCGGCGACGGCGGCCGCCTCGGCGTCCGGGACGCGGCGCAGCACCGGCGGGGCGTCGACGAAGCGGCGGCCGCCGTCCTCGGTCTCCTCCGTCGATCTGGCGGCGAAGCGCCCGCTGGTGTTGGCCCGCGCCTTCGCCGCCACCCGCTCCAGGGTGCCGAGCAGGTCATGGGCGTCGGCGTGGGAGACGAGTTCCTCGTCCGCGATGGCGTTCCAGGCGTCCAGCGCGGGCAGCCCGGCGAGCAGCCGCATGGTGCGCCGGTAGGCGCCCACGGCGTCCCGCGCCGCGGCACGGCAGGTGTCCTCGTCGGCCCCGGCCTGGCGGCCGGCCAGCACCAGGGAGGCGGCGAGCCGCTTCAGATCCCACTCCCAGGGACCGTGCACCGTCTCGTCGAAGTCGTTCAGGTCGATGACCAGACCGCCGCGCGCGTCTCCGTAGAGACCGAAGTTGGCCGCGTGGGCGTCGCCGCAGAGCTGGGTGCCGATACCGGTCGCCGGGGTGCGGGCCAGGTCGTGGGCCATGAGGCCCGCCGAGCCGCGCAGGAAGGCGAAGGGCGACGCGGCCATGCGGCCCACCCGGATCGGGGTCAGCTCGGGGATGCGCCCGGCGTTGGACTCCTCGACCGCGGCGACCGCGTCCGGACGATCGCCGTCCGCCACGAGGTCCCGGTGACGGGCGCGGGGCACGTCGGCCCGCAGCGCCTTGCCCCGGCGCTTGGCGGAGCCGTCCGGCGGCCACTGCGCGAACCCGCGCAGCCGTGGCACCCGGCTCTCCCGCACCGCGTCAGTCGGCTCCGCTCCGGCTCCGGCCACCACGACCGCCTCCCCCGCACCCTGACAGCCCACGCCCCGCACGAGCGTCTCGAACATCAACTCGTGCAGAAGGTACATGCGGTGGCCGAAACGTGTCAGACCCTGTGGACAACTCGCCGGATGCGGACATCCGCCGCTTCTCCCGCACCAGCACCCTCGGACCGGGCCTCGGGGCACCGCACGCCCCGTCATGGCACGCGCCCGCGCGGCCTCCTACGCGACCGCGCGCTCGGTGACCGTGATCCGGCCCTTGCGGATGGTCGCCAGCCGCGGGGCCTTCCTGGCGATCGCGGAGTCGTGGGTCACCATGACGAAGGTCAGCCCGTGCTCCTTCCACATCCGTTCCAGCACCTCCATGATCTCGTCGCGCATGCCCTCGTCGAGATTGCCGGTGGGCTCGTCGGCGAGCAGCACCCTGGGCTGCTTGACCAGGGCGCGGGCGATGGCGACGCGCTGCTGCTGGCCCCCGGACATCTCGGACGGCAGGTGGGCGAGCCGTTCACCGAGGCCCACCGAGGCGAGCGCCTCGGCGGCCCGCGCACGGCGCTCCCGCGCCTTCACCCCGAGCGGCACCAGGGCGGTCTCCACGTTCTCCTGCGCGGTGAGCGTGGGTATGAGGTTGAAGGACTGGAAGACGAAGCCGATGGTCTCGCTGCGGACCTTGGTCAGCCGCGCTTCGGACAGCCCGGCCAGGTCCGTGCCGTCCAGCACGACCTCGCCGGAGTCCGGACGGTCCAGGCCGCCGAGCATCTGGAGCAGCGTGGACTTGCCTCCGCCGGTGGGCCCCTGGATGACCAGGCGGTCGCCTTCGCCGATGGTGAGGTCGACGCCGTCGAGGGCGTGGACGGTGTCCTTGCCGCGGGTGTAGGTCTTGGCGACGTTTCTCAAGTGGTACATGGTGGCTCCTGTGGTCTCGGGTCGGGCATGCGCGTACGGTGCGGCGGCCGCTACTCCACGCGGCGCAGCGCGTCCGCCGGACGGAGCCGGGAGGCCCGCCAGCCGCCGAAGGCCCCCGCGATCAGGCCGCCGGCCACCGCCAGGCCCACCGCGAGCAGGATCGTCGTCACGCCGACCGGCGCCGTGAGGGCGACCTCCATGGACTTGGCGGCCTGCCGCCCCGGTCCGCCGAGGCCGCCGCCACCGCCGAAGCCGCCCCGCATCCCCCCGGCGCCACCGCTGGCACCACCGCCGGCACCGCTGAGCTGCGCCTGCAGGCTCGGGCTGACCGCGGTGACGGCGTAGGCGCCCGCCAGGCCGAGCGCGATGCCCAGCGCACCGCCGACCAGGCCGTTGACGACGGCCTCGCCGACGACCTGCCCGGTCACCCGGCGCGACTTCCAGCCCAGCGCCTTGAGCGTGCCGAACTCGCGCACCCGTCGGGAGACGGCGGAGGAGGTGAGCAGCCCGGCGACCAGGAAGGCCGCGATCAGCACCGCGGCGGACAGCCACCTGCCGACGCTGGACGCGAGAGTGGAGGCGGTGGACAGCGAGCCGGAGACCGTGTCGGCGAGGTCGGCCGAGGTGGTCACCGTCGTGCCGGAGACGTTCTTCCGGATGGTGCCCTTGACGGCGGCGATCTGCTGCGAGTCGGTCGCCTTGACGTAGATCGTGGTGACCTTGTCCTTCTCGCCCGCCAGGGTCTGTGCCTGCTTGAGCGGCATGTAGAGGTTGGCGGCCGAGTCACCGCTGCTGGCGGTGGCGATGCCGATCACCTCGTACGTGACGCCCTTGACGGTGATCTCGCTGCCGACCTTGTACTTCTTCGTCTTCGCGTACGCCGCGTCGGCGACGACGACCTTGGCGTCGGTCTCGGTCGCCTTGAAGCCGCGGCCGCTGGTGATCTTCGAGGAGGTCAGGGGTCCGAGGGCCGTTTTGGTGACATCGGTGCCGTAGACCGTGTACTGGTTGATGTCGAAGTCGGCGCCTCCGCCGCGCACCTCGCCCGAGGGCGCTCCGCCGCCCTGGCCCGGGCCGCCCCGGCCGCCGCCGGAGTTCTGCTCGAACTTGCCCCGGGTGAACTCACCGTTGACCTTCACCACGTTGAGGCTCAGACCGCCGGCGGCGTCGGAGACGCCCTGCTGCGAGGCGACCTTGCCGACCGTGGTGGCGGCGAGGGTGCTGAAGCCCTGCACCATCACGCGGTCGCTGCTCTGCGACGCGGAGCCGCCGTCGTCCTGTGCGTCGAACCGGAAGCGCGGCCGCTGCGCGTCCCCGGTGGAGGCGGACGCCGCCTTGGTGACGGTCATGTCGGTACCGAGGCCGTAGAGCGACTGGAGGACCTTGTCCTGGGCCCTGCCCATGCCGTTGGACACGGAGTTGACCACGATGACCAGGGCGATGCCCAGCGCGAGCCCGGAGGCGACGACGAGGGCCGCTTTTCTGCGGCGGCGCAGCTCGCGCCTCAGGTAGGTGAAGAACATGTCGGCACGTTAGGAACGGTCCGTGAGGGCGCCATAAGGCCGCGCTGAGAGATCCGTGAGAAGCCCGACACTCCGCGTGCCGGCCAACTGCCCCGCGATCAAGGGGCCCTGAGACCTTCCTCACAAACGCCCGCACGCGAGGACCTGGCCGGAAACGCCGAAGTGGGCGGCATCTTGACGATGCCGCCCACTTGGCTACTGTGCGCGAGGGGGGAGTTGAACCCCCACGCCCTTTCGGGCACTGGAACCTGAATCCAGCGCGTCTGCCTATTCCGCCACCCGCGCATTGGGTGTGTCTTCCGGTTCGGCCCTTGCGGGCTGGCCCCTTCCGACATGCAGAACATTAGCACGGCCCACGGGGTGGAATCACATCCCTTCTCCAGGCCCCCCACCTGGCCATCTGTCCCGCCCGGCCGGTGAACCCGCACCGCACGCGGGCCCTGTCGGCCCCGCTCGCAACCTCCGCCACGGAGACAAAGCTGTTCAGGTATCAACCTCGTACCGGTCCCGGCCATCTCGTCCACAGGGGGACCGGGCTCCCCGCCGGGTGCGGGACACTGGAGCAGGGCCACCTCTACGATCCTCCTCCGAAGGAGTTCGAAGGGGGCCCGCTGGGGGAACCGGCTGATTGCCGGGCGCGTAGATACGATCAGTGAGCAGTACCGGCGAGGCTGCCGCGCCGAGCACGGCACGGCAGAACGGCAGCGACGGAGGAGGTGCCCCATGGGAGTCCTGAAGAAATTCGAGCAGCGTCTCGAAGGTCTGGTCAACGGCACCTTCGCCAAGGTGTTCAAGTCCGAGGTCCAGCCGGTGGAGATCGCCGGCGCGCTCCAGCGGGAGTGCGACAACAACGCCACCATCTGGAACCGCGACCGGACCGTGGTCCCCAATGACTTCATCGTGGAGCTGAGCACGCCCGACCACGAGCGGCTCAGCCCCTACTCCGGACAGCTCGGCGACGAGCTGGCCGGAATGGTGCGCGACTACGCCAAGCAGCAGCGCTACACCTTCATGGGGCCGATCAAGGTCACCCTGGAGAAGGCCCCCGACCTGGACACCGGTCTGTACCGGGTGCGCAGCCGCACCCTCGCCTCCTCCAGCAGCCAGCAGGACCCCTCGGCGCCCCAGTCCGGCGGCCAGGGCCCCTCGGCCCCCCAGGGCGGCTACGGCTACCCGCCCGCCGGAGCTCCTCCGATGCCGTCCGCGCCGCCTCCCGGCGCCCGGCCCGGCGGCTACGGCTACCCCCAGCCCGCCACCCAGCGGCCCTCGGCCGCGCCCATGGGCGGCGGCGCCACCCGGTACTGGGTCGAGGTCAACGGCACCCGCCACCAGATCTCCCGCCAGACCCTGGTGATGGGCCGCAGCACCGAGGCGGACGTACGGATCGACGACCCCGGCGTCTCGCGCCGGCACTGCGAGATCCGGACCGGGACCCCCTCGACCATCCAGGACCTCGGCTCCACCAACGGCATCGTGGTGGACGGCCAGCACACCACCCGCGCTACGCTCCGCGACGGCTCGCGGATCGTCGTGGGCAGCACCACCGTTATCTATAGGCAAGCCGAAGGGTGAAGCGGGGGCAATGTCAGAGCTGACCCTCACGGTCATGCGGCTGGGTTTCCTGGCCGTACTGTGGCTGTTCGTGATCGTGGCCGTGCAGGTCATCCGCAGCGATCTGTTCGGTACGCGTGTCACACAGCGGGGATCGCGCAGGGAAGCCACGCGCCCGCAGACCGCCGCCCGGCAGCAGTCCGCACCGCCGCAGCAGCAGCGCGGCCAGCGTGGACAGCGGGCCCAGCAGAGCGGCGGCCGCCAGCGGCGCAACGCGCCCAGCAAGCTCGTGGTCACCGAGGGCACCCTCGCCGGGACCACCGTCGCGCTCCAGGGCCAGACCATCACGCTGGGCCGCGCGCACGACTCGACGATCGTGCTGGACGACGACTACGCCTCCAGCAGGCATGCCAGGATCTACCCCGACCGCGACGGCCAGTGGATCGTGGAGGACCTCGGCTCCACCAACGGCACGTACCTGGACCGGTCCCGGCTGACGACCCCGACGCCGGTCCCGCTGGGCGGTGCGATCCGCATCGGCAAGACCGTCATCGAGCTGCGGAAGTAGTGCTACACCAATGAATGAGCGCGAGCGGAGCGAGCACGCGGCGGCGGACCGCAATCCGGTCCCCCGCGCGCTCCCGACCGGAGGGTGGGCAGTGTGGCTCGACACGACCGGCTGTACCCGGAGCCGACTGGCGAGGTGCGCATGAGCCTGTCACTGCGCTTCGCCGCCGGATCGCACAAGGGCATGATCCGGGAGGGCAACGAGGACTCCGGTTACGCCGGTCCGCGCCTGCTCGCCATCGCCGACGGCATGGGCGGCCAGGCCGCCGGTGAGGTCGCCTCCTCCGAGGTCATCTCCACCCTGGTCACGCTCGACGACGACGTGCCCGGCTCCGACATCCTCACCTCGCTGGGCAACGCCGTGCGCCGCGCCAACGAGCAGCTGCGCACCATGGTCGAGGAGGACCCCCAGCTCGAGGGCATGGGCACCACCCTCACCGCGCTGCTGTGGACCGGCCAGCGGCTCGGTCTCGTGCACGTCGGCGACTCCCGCGCCTACCTGCTGCGCGACGGCATGCTCAGCCAGATCACCCAGGACCACACCTGGGTGCAGCGCCTGGTCGACGAGGGCCGGATCACCGAGGAGGAGGCCAACGCCCACCCGCAGCGCGCGCTGCTGATGCGCGCCCTCGGCAGCGGCGACCACGTCGACCCCGACCTCTCCATCCGCGAGGTCCGCGCGGGCGACCGTTACCTCATCTGCTCCGACGGGCTCTCCGGCGTCGTCTCCCACCAGACGATGGAGGAGGCCCTCGCCAGCTACCAGGGCCCCCAGGAGACCGTGCAGGAGCTGATCCAGCTCGCGCTGCGCGGCGGCGGCCCCGACAACATCACGGTGATCATCGCCGACGTGCTCGACCTGGAGACCGGCGACACCCTCGCCGGACAGCTCTCCGACACCCCGGTCGTGGTCGGTGCCGTGGCCGAGAACCAGCACCACCTGAACCACGACAACGGCATCATGCAGACCCCGGCCGGCCGCG
This sequence comes from Streptomyces sp. NPDC046860, assembly GCF_040645115.1. Lineage (NCBI taxonomy): Bacteria > Bacillati > Actinomycetota > Actinomycetes > Kitasatosporales > Streptomycetaceae > Streptomyces > Streptomyces sp. NPDC046860. Next base: position 64,803 of record NZ_JBEYXQ010000007.1, read on the forward strand.
CCTCGCACCTGGGCCGCCAGGGCCGCAGGCAGGGCGGCGGCAGGCACGGCCAGCCCCCCGGCGACACCGGCGAATACGCCCCCCAGGGCGGCTTCGCCGAGTACTCCGACGAGGACTTCACCAAGCCCCGCAAGGGCATGCGCTGGCTGAAGCGTTCCCTCTGGAGCGCGCTGGCCCTCGCGGTGATCGGCGGCGCGGTCTACGGCGGCTGGCGCTGGACCCAGACCCAGTACTACGTCGGCACCAACGGCGAACACGTCGCGCTCTACCGGGGCATCAGTCAGGACCTCGCCTGGGTCTCGCTGTCCAAGGTCGAGCAGGACCACCCCGAGATCGAACTCAAGTACCTGCCGGCGTACCAGCAGACGCAGGTCAAGAACACGATCGCGGCCGGCGGGCTCTCCCAGGCCCGCTCCAAGGTGGAGACGCTCGGTGTGCAGGCCTCCGCCTGCCGCAAGGAGGCCGAACGCACGGCCGCCGAGCGTGAGCAGCAGAACTCCAGGACGGGCCAGGGCGAGACCGGCGGCACCACCGGTGCCACCAAGACCGCCTTCACCAAGGCCAGCCCCTCGCCGGACCCCTCGGCCTCCTCGTCGAAGTCCCCGGCGTCGCCCTCGAAGTCCCCGACCGCGTCCGCCACTCCCCGGCCCGGCCCCAGCCTCTCCGAGGATGAGCAGAAGGTCGCCGATCAGTGCGGCAAGCAGTAGGCAAGCCGTGAGAGGCCCCGTCACACGATGAGCAGTACTACCAACACGCCGACGCACCACACGTCCACGATCGGCTCGATCGGTGCGCCGAGCCGCCGCAACACCGAGCTGGCCCTGCTGATCTTCGCCGTGGCCATCCCGGTGTTCGCCTACGCCAACGTGGGCCTGGCCCTCAACGACCAGGTCCCCGCGGGCCTGCTCGGCTACGGCCTGGGCCTCGGCCTGCTGGCCGGCGTCGGCCACCTCGCGGTGCGCAAGTTCGCCCCGTACGCCGACCCGCTGATGCTTCCGCTGGCCACCCTGCTCAACGGGCTCGGCCTGGTCGCCATCTGGCGGCTGGACCAGTCCAAGCGGCTCCAGGCCATGCACGCGGCCGGTGACAAGGCGACCAACCAGCTGATCTACACGGCCCTGGGCATCGCGCTCTTCGTGATCGTGCTGATCTTCCTCAAGGACCACCGCACGCTCCAGCGCTACACCTACATCTCGATGGTGGTCGCGCTGTTCCTGCTGCTCCTCCCGCTGGTCCCCGGCCTCGGTGCCGACGTCTACGGCGCCAAGATCTGGATCCAGGTCGGCAGCTTCACCATCCAGCCGGGTGAGTTCGCCAAGATCGTGCTGGCGGTGTTCTTCGCCGGCTATCTGATGGTCAAGCGGGACGCGCTCGCGCTGGCCAGCCGCCGCTTCATGGGCATCTACCTGCCGCGCGGCCGCGACCTCGGCCCGATCCTGGTCGTCTGGGCCATCTCGATCCTCATCCTGGTCTTCGAGACCGACCTCGGTACCTCGCTGCTGTTCTTCGGCATGTTCGTGATCATGCTGTACGTGGCCACCGAGCGGACCAGCTGGATCGTCTTCGGTCTGCTGATGTCGGCGGCCGGCGCCGTCGGCGTCGCCAGCTTCGAGCCGCACGTCCAGACCCGTGTCCAGGCGTGGCTCGACCCCATGGGCGAGTTCGCGGCCAGCCGGTCCGGCGTGAGTGACGGCGTCCTGCACTCCGAACAGGCCATGCAGGCCCTGTGGGCCTTCGGTTCCGGCGGCACCCTCGGTACCGGCTGGGGCCAGGGCCACTCCGAGCTGATCGGCTTCGCGGCCAACTCCGACTTCATCCTCGCCACCTACGGCGAGGAACTGGGTCTCGCGGGGATCATGGCGATCCTGCTGATCTACGGTCTGATCGCCGAGCGCGGTGTGCGCACGGCGCTCGCCGCCCGCGACCCGTTCGGCAAGCTCCTCGCGATCGGCCTGTCCGGCGCGTTCGCCCTCCAGGTGTTCGTCGTCGCCGGCGGTGTGATGGGCCTCATCCCGCTGACCGGTATGACGATGCCGTTCCTCGCGTACGGCGGTTCGTCCGTCATCGCCAACTGGGCCCTCATCGGTGTGCTGATCCGCATCAGCGACACCGCCCGCAGGCCCGCGCCGACGCCCGCGTCCAACCCGGACGCCGAGATGACGCAGATCGTGCGGCCCGGCGCCACCGGGCCCGACCCGCAGTGAGCGCGGCCGGCGGCGGGACCGTACCCCTGGGCGGGTCCCGCCGCCCGGCCGCCGGACCGTCCGCGGCCACAGCGGCTGCCCCTAGACTGTGGGCGGCCATGGACGGGGGACAGCCCCAGCGACACCGAGAGACCGAAGCGACAGGAGCCGCCCCTGTCAGCTCGTGGAAAGGCCGGACGTGAACAAGCCCCTGCGCCGCATCGCAGTCTTCTGCGGACTGCTCGTCCTGGCATTGCTGATCCGCGACAACTGGCTCCAGTACGCCCAGGCCGACAAGCTGCGCACGGACACGGACAACCGCCGCGTCGCCATCGAGCGCTACGCCTCGCCGCGCGGCAACATCGTCGTCGACGGGAACCCGATAACCGGTTCCGTCGAGAGCAAGTCCGGTGACTACAAGTTCAAGCGCACGTACAAGGACGGCCCCATGTGGGCGCCGGTCACCGGCTACTCCTCCCAGGCGTTCGACAGCACCGCGCTCGAGAAGATCAACGACGGCATCCTCACCGGCAACGACGACCGGCTGTTCTTCCGCAACACCCTCGACATGATCACCGGCAAGCCGAAGCAGGGCGGTGACGTCGTCACCACGCTCAACTCCTCGGCGCAGAAGGCCGCCTTCAGCGGGCTGAAGAACCAGGGCGGCAAGGGCGCGGTCGTCGCCCTGGAGCCCTCCACCGGCAAGATCCTGGCACTGGCCTCGTACCCCTCCTACGACCCGTCGTCCTTCGCGGGCGCCCGTGACGACGACGCGGCCGCCTGGAGCAAGCTGCAGAAGAAGAGCGACTCCTCCGACCCGATGCTCAACCGGGCGCTGCGCGAGACCTACCCGCCCGGCTCGACCTTCAAGGTGGTCACCGCCGCCGCGGCGCTGGAGAACGGCAAGTACTCCTCGGCCGACCAGAAGACGGACACCCCGCTCCCCTGGGTCATGCCCGGCACGCAGACCGAGCTGAAGAACGAGGGCAACATCCCCTGCAAGGACGCGACGATGCGGGTCGCGCTCCAGTTCTCCTGCAACACCGTCTTCGGCAAGATCGGCGCCGACCTCGGCAACGACAAGATGCTGGAGGAGGCCAAGAAGTTCGGCTTCGGCTCCGAGCACTTCACGCCGACCCGCGCCAACGCCTCGGTGTTCGGCAAGGACATGAACGACTCGCAGACCGCGCTGTCCTCCATCGGCCAGTTCGACACCGCCGCCACCCCGCTGCAGATGGCCATGGTCGCCTCCGCGGTCGCCAACGACGGCAAGCTGATGAAGCCGTACATGGTCGACGAGCTGCGCTCCTCCAACCTGGACCCGGTCGAGAAGACCGAGCCGGAGCAGATGAGCCAGCCGCTCACGCCGGGCAACGCCCAGATCCTGCAGTCGATGATGGAGACGGTGGTCAAGGACGGCACCGGTAAGAACGCGCAGATCAACGGTGTGACCGTGGGCGGCAAGACCGGTACCGCGCAGCACGGTGTGGAGAACAGCGAGAACCCCTACGCGTGGTTCCTCTCCTACGCCAAGCTGCCCGACGGCGGCGCCCCGGTCGCGGTGGCCGTGGTCATCGAGGACGACAACGCCGTCCGCGACGACATCTCCGGTGGCGGCCTCGCCGCCCCGATCGCGAAGAAGGTCATGGAAGCGGTCATCAACTCGAAGAAGTGAGTCCGCTCACGTGGCCTTCACATCGGCGCACGTTGCGATACCGGTCCGGTATCGGGTTACCGGCTTGGCCAGGTCACACAGAGCGAGCCGGGTACGGTAGGCCCGGACGGCAGCTCCGGCCGCGCACACCCGTGCCGGCCGGGACCGACGGAGAGGGCTGGTAAGTAGCTATGGAAGAGCCGCGTCGCCTAGGCGGCCGGTACGAGCTGGGCCACGTGCTCGGCCGTGGTGGCATGGCGGAGGTCTACCTCGCCCATGACACCCGCCTCGGCCGCACCGTGGCGGTGAAGACGCTGCGCGCGGACCTCGCGCGTGATCCGTCCTTCCAGGCCCGGTTCCGCCGGGAGGCCCAGTCTGCCGCCTCGCTCAACCATCCCGCGATCGTCGCGGTCTACGACACGGGCGAGGACTACATCGACGGGGTCTCGATCCCGTACATCGTGATGGAGTACGTCGACGGCTCCACGCTCCGTGAGCTGCTGCACTCCGGGCGCAAGCTGCTGCCCGAGCGCTCGATGGAGATGACCATCGGCATCCTCCAGGGCCTGGAGTACGCCCACCGCAGCGGCATCGTCCACCGGGACATCAAGCCGGCCAACGTCATGCTGACCCGCAACGGCCAGGTCAAGGTGATGGACTTCGGCATCGCCCGCGCCATGGGCGACTCCGGGATGACGATGACGCAGACCGCCGCCGTGATCGGCACCGCCCAGTACCTCTCGCCGGAGCAGGCCAAGGGCGAGCAGGTCGACGCCCGGTCCGACCTCTACTCCACGGGCTGCCTCCTCTACGAGCTGCTGACCGTCCGTCCGCCGTTCGTCGGCGACTCCCCGGTGGCCGTGGCCTACCAGCACGTGCGCGAGGAGCCGCAGCCGCCGAGCGTGTTCGACCCCGAGATCACGCCGGAGATGGACGCGATCGTCCTCAAGGCGCTGACCAAGGACCCGAACTACCGCTACCAGTCGGCCGACGAGATGCGTGCCGACATCGAGGCGTGCCTCGACGGCCAGCCCGTCGCCGCGACCGCCGCGATGAGCACGGTCGGCTACGGCTACGCCGACGACCAGGCCACCACCGCCATGCGGCAGGAGCCGGCCGGGGCGACGACCATGCTCCCGCCGATGAACCCGGACGACGGCGGCTACGGCTACGACGACCGGCCCGACCGCCGGCGCCAGCAGAAGAAGAACAGCAACTCCTCCACGATCCTGCTCGCGGTCGCGGGCGTGCTGGTGCTCGTCGGCGCCGTGCTGATCGGGATGTACATGTTCCCCGGCAAGAGCGACAAGCCCCTGCAGGCACCGAACTTCGTCGGCAACTCGCTCTCGCAGGCGCAGAAGATGGCGGACAACGCCGGTGTGCAGCTGGGCGAGATCAAGCGCGAGCCGTGCGAGAACCAGCCCAAGAACAAGGTCTGCTCGCAGACCCCGGCCGCCGGCTCGGACGTGGAGAAGGACGACAAGATCGCCCTGACCGTCTCCACCGGCGCCCCCAAGGTGACGGTCCCGAGCGTCATCGGGCTCAGCTTCGACGACGCCAGGGAGAAGCTGGAGGGCGACGACTACCAGCTCACGGTGAAGAAGGAGCTCCGCGTCTCCAGCGACACCCCGGGCAACGTCCTCGACCAGAACCCGGTCGGCGGCAACGAGGTGCAGAAGGGGTCGGCGATCACCCTGATCGTCGCCAAGGCCGAGGAGAAGGTCGCGGTCCCGGACCTCGCCGGCAAGACCTGTGACGAGGCCAAGGCCGCGCTGCAGAACGCCGGGCTCACGCCGACCTGCAACGACCAGCCCGTGGCCGACCCGGCCCAGAACGGCAAGGTCCAGGGCACCAACCCGCCGGCCGGCACCCAGGTGAAGAAGAACACCCCGGTGTCCGTCCTCGTGGGCAAGAACGACACCCCACAGCAGGTGCAGGTCCCGGAGGTCCGCAACCAGGCCCTCAAGGACGCCCGCAAGGCCCTCCAGGACCTCGGCCTCCAGGTCCAGGCCCAGGGGCCGGGCGCCGGTGACGAGAACGGCATCGTCCTCCAGCAGAACCCCGCGCCCGGTACGCCGGTCAACAAGGGCGACACCGTGACCCTCGCGGTCGTGGGCGGGGGCGGCAACAACGGCGGCGGGATCTTCGGCGGCCCGAACGGCTGACCCGCCTCCCCGGAACGAAGAGAAGTCCCCCGGCACCTGTCAGGTGCCGGGTGACTTCTCTTTCTCCGCCCGTACGCCGGGAACGGTCAGCCGAGTTCCTTCGGCGGCGTCCGCTCGCCGTCCACCTTCTGCGTGCGGACCAGCTCCGCCCAGACCACGTACCGGTAGCGGCTCGTGTAGACCGGGGTGCAGGTCGTCAGGGTGATGTAGTGGCCCGGCTGGGCCTTGCCGGACTCCTTCGGGACCTGGGCGAGGACGTCGACGTTGTACTTCGAGGTCTCGGGCAGGATCGAGTAGACCTTGTAGACGTACCAGGTGTCCCTGGTCTCGAAGACGACCGGATCGCCCTCGCGCACCTTGTCGATGTTGTGGAACTTGGCGCCGTGGCCGTCGCGGTGCGCGGCGAGCGTGAAGTTGCCCTTCTTGCCGGTCATCGGGAGCACGGCCTTGGCCGGGTCGGTGTAGTAGCCGGCCACGCCGTCGTCCAGGACGCCCGGCGAGGTTCCCTTCTCCACCAGCACCGTGCCGTTGCGCATGGCCGGGACGTGGAGGAAGCCGATGCCCTCCTTGGTGTCCAGCGCGCCGGGGCCCGTGGCGGCGTGCGCCCAGTGGTCGCGGACCTTGTCGGCCTGCCGGTCGGCGTGCCGGTCGGCGACGACGTTCGTCCACCACAGCGAGTAGACGACGAAGAGGCCGAGCACCACTCCGGCCGTGATGAGGAGTTCCCCGAGGAAGCTGACCGCGAGGGCGACCGGCCCCTGCCCCCGCGGCGGACCCCCGCCCGTGCCGGGCGCGTCCGTGTGCTCTTCGGTGCCGTCGGCGGTCGCTGCCACAGATCCCCTGCCCATGTTCTGCTCTTCGGCGGAGCGCCGCTACTGGATGAGCGCGTCCGGCTTGCCCTTGCTGCGCGGGCGTTCCTCGACCATCTTGCCCCAGACGATCAGCCGGTACTTGCTGGTGAACTCGGGCGTGCAGGTGGTCAGGGTGATGTACCGCCCCTGCTGGGTGAACCCGGACCCCTGGGGCACCGGATTCAGCACGCTGGTGTTGGACGGAGGCGTCACCGGCAGCGTCGACGCCATCTTGTACACGAAGTACTCGTCCTGCGTCTCGACCACGACCGCGTCGCCCGGCACCAGCCGGTTGATGTAGCGGAAGGGCTCGCCGTGGGTGTTGCGGTGCGCGGCGAGCCCGAAGTTGCCGGCCTTGTCGTACGGCATCGCCGTCTTCAGCGGGGCCTCGCCGTAGTGCCCGACCATGCCCTTGTCGAGCACGTCCTTGTTGCTGACGCCCTCCGCGATCGGCACCACCACGTCCAGCTTGGGGATGTGCAGGAGGGCGAACCCCTGCCCCGGCTCGAACGCCCCCGGCGCCCGCTTGCCGTTCGCCCACTCGTCCTGGAGCTGGCTCGCCTCGCTGCCGGCCTGCGCGTGCGCGCGCACGTTCGTCCACCAGAGCTGATAGGTGACGAACAGCAGCATGACCACACCGGTGGTGATGAAGAGTTCGCCGACCGCCCGGCTCACCAGGACCGCGGCCCCCGGCTTGCGGGCCCGCTCCCGCTGCCTGGCCTCCATCCGCGACAGCGGCCGTCCCGCACCCTCCACGGCTCCCGCCGGCGCCGCCGCCTCCCGGCCCCCGCCGTGGCGCCCGCCGCGCCCACCGCCCCGCTTGGCGGCCTTTCTGCGGGCCGCGCGGCCCCCGGTGGTCCCCGGGGCGCCCGAAGCGCCCGCGGAGCCGCTCAGCGAGCCGTACGCGCCCTCCGGCGGGGCGGGCACCCGCAGCCCCATCGTCCGGTCGTCCAGCGGGAGTTCGGGCATCACCGGGTAGTCGTCGTACCCGCCCACCGCGGGCATCCGTGCCGTGCCCGGATCGGCCGGGCCCATGAACGCCGGACCGTAGGACCCGTACGGCACCCCGCCGTACCCGTCCTCGCGCTCCGGGCGCGGCGTGGTCACGCCGTGGCCCTGCCCACCACCGGGGCGAGCCCCGCCGACCTCGCCACCGCGTCGTGGTCGCCGCACTCGGCGAGCCAGTTGGCCAGCATCCGGTGGCCGTGCTCGGTCAGCACCGACTCGGGGTGGAACTGCACGCCCTCCACAGGGAGTTCACGGTGGCGCAGCCCCATGATGATCCCGTCCTCGGTGCGGGCGGTGACCTCCAGCTCCGCGGGGACGGTGGCCGGCTCGGCGGCCAGCGAGTGGTACCGGGTGGCGATGAACGGCGAGGGCAGGCCGGCGAAGACGCCCCGGCCCCCGTGGATCACGGGCGAGGTCTTGCCGTGCAGCAGCTCCGGCGCCCGGTCGACCACGCCGCCGTAGGCGACCTGCATCGACTGCATGCCGAGGCAGACCCCGAACACCGGGACACCGGTCGCGGCGCAGTGCCGGACCATGTCCACGCAGACCCCGGCCTGCTCCGGCGTGCCCGGTCCGGGCGAGAGGAGGACGCCGTCGAAGCCGTCCTGGGCATGCGCCGTGGTCACCTCGTCGTTGCGCAGCACCTCGCACTCCGCACCGAGCTGGTACAGGTACTGGACGAGGTTGAAGACGAAGCTGTCGTAGTTGTCGACGACGAGAATCCGCGCGCTGCTCACTGGTTGTCCACCGTCACATCGTTGAAGGGCAGCAGCGGTTCCGCCCACGGGAACACGTACTGGAACAGGACGTAGACCGCGGCCACGACGAGCAGCAGCGAGATCAGTGCCCTGACCAGCGCGTTGCCCGGCAGATGCCGCCAGATCCAGCCGTACATGCCGTCCCTTTCCGTTCCTCCACGGCTCCTGACTCGCGCCGTACGGCACCAGACTAACGGCGCCGGGCCCGTCACCGGCGTGCCTGGAGCACACCTGGACATACGGCGCCGGGCGCCGATCACCTCAACGACCAAAGGACCGGTTTCGCGCCGCTCCCGGCCGCCCGGGCGGGCGAACACGCGGCCGCCGGGTGAGCGGCGGCTACTTCACCGGGGTCGCGTAGTGCAGGTCCACGGTGCCGGTGTAACCGGGCAGGGTGACGGTGCCCTGGTCGGCGACGTCCCAGCCGAGGCCGTAGACGTTGACGTACACCATGTAGTTCTGGATCGCCTTGCTCGCGGCGAGCGCCTGCTTCAGCCGGTCCGGGTCACCCACAGCGGTGATCTTGTACGGGGGCGAGTAGACGCGGCCCTGGAGGATCAGGGTGTTGCCGACGCAGCGCACGGCGCTGGTGGAGATCAGCCGCTGGTCCATGACCTTGATGCCCTGGGCCCCGCCGTGCCACAGCGCGTTGACCACCGCCTGGAGGTCCTGCTGGTGGATGACGAGGTAGTCGGGCTGCGGCGGGGGATAGCCGGGGAGCTTGGCGGTGGCGTTCGGCGGGGCGTCGTTGAGGGTGACGGTGACCGCCCGGCCGGTCACGCGCTCGGTGCCGGCGCTCTTCTCCAGCCCGCCGAGCCGCTCGTCCTGGGCGCGGGTGCTGCCGTCGTCGCCCTCGGCGAGCGATTCGACGCGGTGCCGCAGGGTGGCGTTGGTCTCGTCCAGCCCCTGGTTCTTCCGGCTGCGCTCCTGGATGAGGTCCGACAGCTTCAGCAGCGAGGTGTCGGTGCGCAGGTCGGTGCCCTTGGCGGTGTTGAAGCTGGTGACGAAGATGAGCCCGGCCAGAGCGAAGACGCCGGCGGTGAGAATCCGCACCGGCCGCAGGCGCGGACGGCGGGCCGGAGCGGAACCCGTTGATTCCGTCCCCTGGGAGTCGGCAGAATTGCTCAACGTACCCTTATCTCCTTCGGCGCCGCGGAAGCACTACGCTAACGGACGTCCCGGGGCGCGCTCAGTGCGCCCTTGCCGTCCCCTTGTACGCTGCCCCGAGCCCGACCCAGACACCTGCGCGGCCACGCAGCGCATCGACAGGGAGAGACCTTCGTGCCGAAGTCACGGATCCGCAAGAAGGCCGACTACACGCCGCCGCCCGTCAAGCAGGCGCAGGCGCTCAAGCTCACCAACAGCGCCTGGGTCGCTCCGGTCATGCTGGCCATGTTCCTCATCGGCCTGGCATGGATCGTGGTGTTCTACGTGACCGACGGCTCGCTGCCGATCGACAGCCTGGACAACTGGAACATCGTCGTCGGCTTCGGCTTCATCGCGGCGGGCTTCGGCGTCTCCACGCAGTGGAAGTGACCGGGCTCCGGTCCTGGTCCCGGCGGGCTCTGCCCACGGCTCTCCGCTGAGTTATCCACAGGCCAAGGCAGTTTCCACATCCCCCTGGGGAAAAGGAATACGATCTGTGGATAACTAATCCCCGGTTGACGCCGGGAACACCATCCCACGACTGTTCAGCACCTCAGCGCCCCCTGCCTGACCTGCGGATACTCATCCGAGCGGCAGGGGGCACAGTCGTTCGCGCACCGTGTGCACAAGATCGGACACACACTGTGGACAAACTCGGTCTCAGGTGAGCTGAAGGGTGCGCACCAGGGTGAGAACCGCCACCACGACGAGCACCACCGCGCAGGCGCCGTACTGCACCAGCGCCCGCCGCTCGCGCGGGGCGTAGACCATCGCGGCGCCGGTGATCAGGCCGGCGACCAGCCCGCCGATGTGCGCCTGCCAGGCGATGTTCGCCCAGCCGAACGTGATGATCAGGTTGACCACCAGCAGCACGACGACCGGCCGCATGTCGTACCGGAGGCGGCGCAGCAGGACGGCGGTGGCGCCGAAGAGGCCGAAGATCGCGCCGGAGGCCCCCAAGGAGGGCTGGTTGGGCGCGGCCAGCAGATAGGTGAGCGCGCTGCCGGCCAGACCGGAGATCAGATACAGCGCGAGGTAGCGGGCCCGGCCGAGGGCCGCCTCCAGCGGGCCGCCGATCCACCACAGGCTGAGCATGTTGAACAGGATGTGCACGTACCCGCCGTGCAGGAACATCGAGGTCAGCAGGCGGTAGTACTGGCCCTCGGCGACGCCCTGCACTCCGGGGAGGTGGGCGGCGTAGGCCTGGCCGATGAGGTCCAGGCGGTTGGTGAAGGCATCGCCCAGGGACATCTGCACCAGGAAGAACGCCAGGTTCAGCCCGATGAGGATCTTGGTGACCAGCCGGGGGTCGCTGGTGAGGGTGCCGCCCGCCAGGGTGCGGGGCCGGCTGTCACCGGCGGCGGGAGCGGGGCCGCCGGGTCCGGGGGTGCCGCCGCGCACGCAGTCGGGGCACTGGAAGCCGACGGAGGCGTCGACCATGCACTCGGGGCAGATCGGCCGGTCGCAGCGGGTGCAGCGCACGCCGGTCTCGCGGTCCGGGTGCCGGTAGCACACGGGCACACTGCGGGCGCCCTGGGCACTGGCTGCGGCCTGGTCCATGAGATCCCCTTGTCCCTCGCGTCGTCCGCCGGAGCCGGCCGGGGGGGCACAGCACCGCCCCCCGCCCATCCTTACGGACGAGCGGGGCGTTTGGTTCCCTGTGCGGGATTCACCGGCGCCGGGCCGGCTCCCGCGCGGTCACCGGTCAGCTCTCGGTCTTCTCCACGACCACGGACTCGATCACCACGTCCTCGACCGGACGGTCGTTGCGGCCGGTGGGGACGGCGGCGATGGCGTCGACCACCTTCTGGCTCGCCGGGTCGGCGACCTCGCCGAAGATGGTGTGCTTGCGGTTGAGCCAGGTGGTCGGCGAGACCGTGATGAAGAACTGCGAGCCGTTGGTGCCCGGCCCGGCGTTGGCCATCGCGAGCAGATAGGGCTTGTTGAAGGACAGGTCGGGGTGGAACTCGTCCGGGAACTGGTAGCCGGGCCCGCCGATGCCGGTGCCGATCGGGTCGCCGCCCTGGAGCATGAAGCCGCTGATCACCCGGTGGAAGGTGGTGCCGTCGTAGAGCCGGTCCGTGCTCTCGACGCCGGTCCCCGGGTGCTTCCAGGACCGCTCGCCCTGAGCCAGCTCGACGAAGTTCCTGACCGTGGCCGGCGCGTGGTTCGGGAACAGCCTGATCTTGATGTCGCCGTGGTTCGTCTTCAGGGTGGCGTAAAGCTGCTCGGCCACGATCTGCCTTCCGTTGTCTTTCCGTTCGCCCCCGATCCTCGCACGCCCCCGGCGGCCCGGAGCCGGACGGGCGGCGGCGGGTTTCCCGCAAGATCGGCCGACCGGAATTTCATGAATTCGACGGCGATGGGCACCCGTATGCCCGCCCACGCATGCCGCGTGGGGCAGGGGCAGGCATGATCCGTAACAGGGTGGACAGTCGAAATACCGTACGCCACCGAGGAGGAGGTTCCCGTGACCCGCATCGACAGCGTGCGCGCCGCGACCGGTTCGGCCAAGGACAGCGTGCTGCACGCAGCGGACGTGGTGGCGCCCTATGCCGACACGGCCAAGGAGCGTGCCGCTCATTACACGCAGGAGGCACGAGTACGGCTGGCGCCCGTGGTCGCCCAGGCGGCCGACCAGGCACGCCTTCAGTACGACTCCCGGCTCGCCCCTCGGGTGGAGCGAGCCCTCTCCCACGTACCGCCGAAGGTCGACCAGGCGGCGCAGGAAGCCGCCGTGCTGACCCGCAAGGCCGCCAAGCAGGCGGCCGAGGCTTCCCGCCCGGTGATCGAGCAGGCCGTGGCCGCCGCCACCCCGGTGTACGACGAGGCCGCCGCACGCAGTGCGGCCGCCCTGGTCGCGCTGCGCGGCAATGTCTCGGCCAAGGAGATCAAGAAGCTGGCCCGCCGCAACGAGCGCCGGGGCCGCCGCGGCCGCGCGCTCAAGTACGTGGCGCTGGCGAGCCTGCTCGCGGGTGGCGCATACGCCGCGTGGCAGTGGTGGGACCGCCAGGCCAACCCGGACTGGCTGGTCGAGCCCCCGGCCGCCACGGAGATGCCGGACGCCGCCCGTCTGCACTCGGTCGACGGCACCGGACCCTCCGTGCTGGACCCCGAGGTCCAGGCGAAGATCGAAGAAGACGAGGGCGAAGAGAACAGGTGACCTGACGCCCCAAGTCACGGGCACCACCCGCTGTTTCACGTGAAACAGCGCCCCGCCCCCATCCTCGGCCCCGTCCCCACGGTGACCGGAAAAAGCCCCCTCCGACTGCGTTTCCGCAGGTCGGAGGGGGCTTTTCGCTGTGGAGCCTAGGGGAGTCGAACCCCTGACATCTGCCATGCAAAGACAGCGCTCTACCAACTGAGCTAAGGCCCCGGAAGGGAACGGCCGACAGGAGATCACGCTCCCGGCGGGCGTCGCAGACCAGAGTACCGGTTCACCCCCCGTATCCCGCAAAAAGATTGGGGGTCCCCGCGAAACACCACGCTCCGTAGGATGCTCGACGTGGGTTCGCTACAGCGAACCTCGGTTTTCTGGGGAAGCGATGGGGAGACGCAATGGACGCCGCACAGCAGGAAGCCACCGCGAGAGCGCGGGAGCTCCAGCGGAACTGGTACGGGGAGCCGCTGGGGGCGCTCTTCCGTAAGCTCATCGACGATCTCGGGCTCAATCAGGCCCGGCTCGCCGCCGCTCTGGGGCTGTCGGCCCCGATGCTGTCGCAGCTGATGAGCGGCCAGCGCGCCAAGATCGGCAATCCCGCCGTGGTCCAGCGGGTGCAGCTCCTGCAGGAGCTGGCCGCACAGGTGGCGGACGGCAGTGTGAGCGCGGCCGAGGCGACCGACCGCATGGACGAGATCAAGAAGTCCCAAGGGGGCTCGGTGCTGAGCAACACCACGCAGACGACGAGCAGTTCGGGCGCGCCGACGGTCAAGCGGGTGGTGCGCGAGATCCAGTCACTGCTGCGCTCGGTCGCCGCCGCCGGAGACATCATCGACGCCGCGGACACCCTCGCCCCGACCCACCCCGAACTGGCAGAGTTCCTCCGGGTCTACGGCGCGGGCCGCACCGCCGACGCGGTCGCGCACTACCAGTCCCACCAGAACTGACCCCCGGCCCGGTCCGGAGGGGGTCCGGCACCGGGCCCGGTCGTACGGCCGGGGCAGCGCACCAGGGGGAGGAGCTGCACGGTCATGGGTGAGGTCTTCGCGGGCCGGTACGAGCTGGCCGACCCGATCGGGCGTGGCGGAGTGGGCGCGGTGTGGCGCGCCTGGGACCACCGCAGACGGCGCTACGTCGCGGCCAAGGTGCTCCAGCAACGCGACGCCCACACCCTGCTGCGCTTCGTGCGCGAGCAGGCGCTGCGCATCGATCATCCGCATGTGCTGGCACCGGCGAGCTGGGCGGCCGACGACGACCAGGTCCTGTTCACCATGGATCTGGTGTCGGGCGGCTCCCTGGTCCATCTCGTCAACGACTACGGCCCGCTCCCGCCGCTGTTCGTCTGCACCCTGCTGGACCAGCTGCTGTCCGGCCTGAGCGCCGTGCACGCCGAGGGGGTCGTGCACCGGGACGTCAAGCCCGCCAATGTGCTGCTGGAGGCGACCGGCACCGGCCGGCCGAGGCTGCGGCTGTCCGACTTCGGCATCGCCATGCGGTTCGGGGAGCCCCGGCTGACCGAGACCAACCTCGTGGTGGGCACCCCGGGCTATCTGGCGCCCGAACATCTGCTGGGGGCCGAACCCGACTACCCCGGCGACCTGTTCGCCGTCGGCCTGGTCGCCCTGTACCTGCTGGAGGGGGCCAAGCCGGACGGCAAGGAGATCGTCCGGTACTTCCTGGAACACGGGACGCCTGGCGCGCCCGCGCGGGTGCCCGAGCCGCTGTGGCAGGTGATCGCCACCCTGCTCCAGCCCGACCCCGCCGCCCGTTTCCGCACGGCCACGGGTGCGCGCAAGGCGCTCGCCGCCGCGAGGGAACTCCTGCCGGAACCGGGGCCCGACGACGAGTCCGTCGAGATCTTCGACCAGCTCGGCCCGCTGCCCCCCGGCTTCGGCACCGAGGGCCCGCTCAAGCCCGCCGCCGCGGTGGACGCCCGCTGGGAGCGCCGGGCAGCCGACGCGCCGGACACCAGCGGCACCACCACCGACGCCCCGCTGCCCCCGGCCCCCGCCCCCGTGGCTCCGGTCGCCGTCGGCCTGCCCATGTCCGACACCGGAAGCTTCCACCTCCCGCCCCCACGCCCGGCCCGGCCGGCCGTCGACCCGGGGACCGCCGCGTACACCGCCCGCGACCCGCGCGTCCCTCCGCCCGGCGGGCCCGCCCCCGAACCGCGCACCCCTGCCCCCGGCCACCGCGCCCGGCGCCGGCCGCGTCCCGGTCCTCCGGCGAGGGTGGCGGTCCCGGTGCTGCTGCTGGCGCTGGTCTGCTACGCCGTCGGTTTCTGGGCGCTGGCCCGCGTCTGAGCGCGCCGGGCGAGCAGGGTCCAGGCGGCCAGCCACAGCAGCAGCGCGGTACCGGCGCCGAGTCCGCCGTAGGCCAGCGCCCGCATCGCCGGATCGCCGCCCGGGGAGTCCCCGGTGTCCCCGGTGTCCCCCGTGCCCGCGCCCGCGACCGGGCTGTCCGTCGCGCTCAGGGCGAAGAGGCCGTCCGGCTCGGCGTGCCCCCGGTACGCGGGCCCGGCGTGCGCGTCCCCGTCCACCCGTACCCGGAGCGTCACCCCGAAGGGGCCGGGGCCGAAGGAGTCGGCCAGGTGCGCGCCGAGGTGGACGACGAGGTAGTGGTCACCGGCGAAGCGCAGCGCGTTCTGCCCGCTCGGGACGGCGTACCGGTTGGTGTACTCCACCGGGGGCAGCGGGGCGAGGGCGGCGGCGCGGCGGGTGCCGGAGTAGCCGAGGGCGACGTCGTCGACGGGGACACGCGCCGGGTTGAGGAGGGAGAGGGTGAGGGCGCCGCCCGCGTAACCGTGGCCGCTGTCGGTGGCGTCCAGTTCGGCACCGGCGTGGACGCGGCGGCCCCAGTCGACCGGGATCTTGTAGAAGACGGTGTCGCCGGGGGCGAGCCGGGTGCGCCAGACGCCCTGGCCGAGGGGGCGGGCGGAACCGAAGCCGTCGCCTCCCCTTCTCTCCCTCGGGACGCCGCCGGGCGGCTCGGGTGTGGCGGAGTCCCAGGAGCGGGGCGGCGTGGTGGGGCCGTCCGCCGCCAGACCCGGTTCGGTGGCGGGGGCCAGCTCCAGGTCCCAGCGCTCCGATCCGGAGTTCTTCGCGTCCAGCCGCTCCACCAGCAGGTAGTACACGGCAGCGCTCTGGCAGAGCGAACTCCCGGTGTCCCGCCGGCCGGCGGCCGTGACGGGCCGGGGGCTGAGCCCGGCGCCGAAGGACGCGGAGGAGTAGGAGCAGGGGTTGCCGTCGGCGTCCTGGAGCGAGACCCGGATGCCGTCCGTGGCGGCGACCGCCGCATCGCGCGGGGGTACGGCGGTGACGGGGACGTAGACGTCGTCCCTGGCGGTCAGGGTGAGGCGGTAGTAGAGCCTGCCGTGCGCCGGGAGGGCGCTGCGGTAGGTGCGGCCGGGCTGGAGCATCCGCGCTCCGGCGGTGTCCTGTGCGCCCGCGACACTCCGGGCACCGGGTGCGAAGGCGTAGCCGGGCCCACGCGACACGGCCACGGCGTCCGGCGCGGGTGCCCACACGGCGGCCCACACCAGGACCCCCGCGCACACCGCCGCCATCGCGTCCCGCAACCCCCGCCGCATGCGCGCCCCCTGCCCCTAGGCCACCGTCCGCACCGTGCCGGGGCCCATCCTGCCCGGTACCGCTTGCGCCATCAGGGTTTTCGCGCGGCCGTCCGAAACGCCCGCGGTCCACGGACGAGACGTACACCACGTGCCGGGCCCCGGCAACACAGAACCCCGGCCGCTTCGGGCGGCCGGGGTTCGCACAGATCGTGGTGCCGTGGTCTCAGGAACCGGCGGGCACGGAGTCGGTGGCCTCCGTCCACAGGTCCTGCTCGGCCCGATCCGCCTGGATCTGGCGGTACACAAGGAGACCGCCGATGGCGGCCAGTGCGACCAGGAGCAGCTTCTTCACCGCGCGACCTCGTCTTTCGTTGACGTAGGGGACCTCTGGCGCCCGACTATACACACCGGCCGAGACCTCCCGGTGACCTGCGGCAGGCCCCCAACTCCCGCCCCCAGTCAGGGGTTGCGGCGGCCCGGAGCCGTTGCGATCGGAGGGTGATCACACCCGCACAGAGGGTTTCCTTCCTCCCCGTTCATCGCACTTTCGGCAGCTTTCCACCTCCTTGCGGCCATTCGAGTGGTGTTCATCTGAACATCGACGCGCCACGGGCGTCGGTCCACCACTTCGCCGCCCACATACACATCATGAGGAAAGTACGCAAATCGCCCAACCTGAAAGTGAGGGGTTATGGCCAGGAACAAGGTCATGACGCTCTGGACGGCCATCGTCACCGCCTTCCTCGCGCTGTGCACCGCGCTCGGACTCGTCACCGCGACCGCCCCGGTCGCCTCGGCCCGCACCGAGAGCCCGAGCCAGGGCAGCACGGAGCACATCGCCGAGACCGCGCCGGCGGCCGCGAGCCATCAGGTCTGGGCGCAAGCCAGAGCACTGCCCCCCACGATGAAGCAGCGCATCCGGGCCGAGGCCCACGGGAAGTCCCCCAACTGCCGGCACCGCTCCCTCGCCGGACGCGAAGCGGGCGCGAACGCCCCGCACCGCGTCAACGCCCCGGACCGCACCGACACCACCCTCCGCCCCGAGAGCGGCGAGATCCACGCGTCCCACCTCGACTGCTGAGGCCCCGGCCGGCACCTGATACCGCGGACGTCTCGACACACTGGCGACTTGCGTACGCGACCGTCGACACGGCACGCCCCCTGGCCCACGCGGCCCGGGGGCCCGCATCACGTCCGCCCCATTCCCCCCAGCGGCCTCATTCCCCCAGCAGCACGGCCTGCGAAGGACACCTCTCCGCGATCTCGCGCACCAGCGGATCGTCGCCGGACCCCTCCCGGCCCGGCCTGACCACGCCGTACCCCTCGACGAAGTCGAAGACCTCGGGAGCGCGGTACGCGCACTCCGCCGAGCCGTAACAGGCGTTCCGGTCCACGGACACCTTCATGCGTCCTCCCCTGCTCGCGCGGACAGCCCCGGCGCCACGGGCCATCGGCGGCCCGCACGCACGTCGAGCCTGCCCCCGCGACTGCCACCCGAACCGGCGGCGCCACCGCCCGTCCGGCACCGGTCCCTCCCCTCGTGGGGACCGGTACCGAACGGAGCGGGGGGTCCTCGTCCCGCGGCGCGCCGGTGTGCCCGGCACCCCGCCGACGGATCTCAGGGCGTCCCGCCGCGCCGTGACACGCTCCTGGCGAATGTTGACCGAGAACGTTCGGCGTCCGGCGGGGCCTTCTCACGGACTCGGCAGGTGGCCGGTCCGGACGGTGAGTGACAGCTCCGCTACCGCGATGCGATCCTGCCACCTACGCCGTCGAACCAGGAGGACCGGACCAGCGCACCCCGGCTTTCCCGCAGGTCAGCCGTATAGGGTGAGTTTTCCGGTCCGGACGCATCAGCCTCGGGGGAAGTGAGGAGTGGGACCTTGGGTTCCGACTCAGGGGCACGCACAGCCTTCGCCGAACGCCTGGCGCTGCTCTACAGGGAGGCCGGGAACCCGCCCCTGAAGAGCGTGTCCGAGGCGGTCGTCCGGCTCCAGCGGGTGGACGAGCGCGGACGCCCGGTGCGGGTCTCGGCCCAGCGCATCAGCGACTGGCGGCGGGCCAAGAACGCGCCCGCCCAGTTCGCCGCCCTCGCCGCCGTCCTCCAGATCCTCATCCCCGAGGCCCGCCGCGCCCGCCCGGCCCCGGTCTCCGCCGGCCTGTACGACCTGGCCCAGTGGCAGCGGCTGTGGGAACGCGCCCTGGCCGACCCGGTGGGCGAGCGCCCGGACGGCCCCGCCGAACCGCCCCCGGCCAAGGACACACCCGTCGCCGGCGGGGTGTGCCCGTACCGGGGCCTCGCCTCCTACCGGCAGGAGGACGCCCGCTGGTTCTTCGGCCGCGAGCGCGGCACGGAGGCGCTGGTGGCCCAGCTGCGCGCCGCCGAGCGCGGCGGGGGGCTGGTGATGCTCGTCGGCGCCTCGGGCGCCGGGAAGTCGTCCCTGCTCAACGCCGGCCTGGTGCCCGCGCTGGAGGAGGGCCTCGCGGCGGACGGGGACGGCGCTCCCCGTACCGTCGTCCAGCTCGTGCCCGGCTCCGACCCGTTGGGCGAGCTGACCCGCCGTATCCCGGCCCTGGCCCCGCTCGCCGGGCGGGCGCGGTCGGCCGGCGGGGAGGAGGCACGCGGCCCGGCCGCCGGAGCGATACGCGAGGCGGTCGCCGCGTGGGCCCTCGGCCGGGCCCCCGGCGCGCCGGCCGTCACCATCCCCGGCCCGCGCACCTCACCCGAGTCCCCGCAGTCCCCGTCACCGGCGGCCGGTACCCGCGCGGCGGCCCCTCCGGTGCTGATCGTGGACCAGTTCGAGGAGACCTTCACCCTCTGCCCGAGCGAGACCGACCGCCGGGCCTTCGTCCAGTTCCTGCACGCCGCCTGCACCCCCGGCCCCGAGGGCCACGCCCCCGTCCAGATCGTCCTCGGCATCCGCGCCGACTTCTACGAGGAGTGCCTCGGCTACCCCGAACTCGCCGACGCCCTCCAGCACCGGCACATGGTGCTCGGCCCGCTGACCACCGCCGAGCTGCGCGAGGCGGTCAACGGACCGGCCAGGGCGGTCGGCCTGGAACTGGAGGCGGGACTCACCGAGCTGATCGTCCGCGAGGTCAGCGCGGACGGACCGCGCGGCGCCCACGACGCGGGCGTCCTCCCGCTCCTCTCCCACGCCCTGCTCGCCACCTGGCAGCGCCGCAAGGCCGGACGCCTGACGGTCGCCGGATACCGGGCGGCCGGCGGCATCCAGGGCGCGGTCGCGGCCACCGCCGAGCGGGCCTGGTCCGGGCTCGACCCGGCCGCCCGCACCGCCGCCCGGCTGCTCCTGCTGCGCCTGGTCCGGCTCGGCGAGGACACCCAGGCCACCCGCAGGCGCGGCACCCGGCGCCAGCTGGCAGCGGAGTCCACCGACCCGGACAAGACCGAGGAGTCGCTGGAGGCGCTGGTCCGCGCCCGGCTGGTCACCCTCGACGCGGAGACCGTGGAGATCACCCACGAGGCGCTGCTGCACGCCTGGCCCCGGCTGCGGCACTGGATCGACGACAACCGGGGCGACCATCTGCTGCGCCAGCGGCTGGAGGAGGACGGGCGGGCCTGGGAGGACTCCGCGCGCGACAGCTCCCTGCTGTACCGGGGCTCCCGTCTCGAACAGGCGCGCGGCTGGGCGGAGTCGGCGGGGGACACCTACCTCACCCGGGGCGCGCTGGACTTCCTGGCCGCCGCGGTACGGCTGCGCAGGCGGACCGTGCTGATCAGCCGGGCCGCGGTGGCGGCGCTCACCGTGCTGGCGGTGCTCGCGGCGGGGGCCGCGGTGGTGGCCTGGCAGCAGCGCAACGACGCCGTGTTCGAGCAGGTGCTCGCGGAGGCCGACCGGGTCCAGCACACCGACCCCTCGCTGGCGGCCGGCCTCGACCTGGTGGCGCACCGGCTGCGCCCGGACGACGAGGGCGCCTACAGCAGGCTGATCTCCATCGTGAACGCCCCGCTCGCCACCCCCCTGACCGGCCACACCGGCGCCGTCTACCTCACCTCCTTCAGCCCGGACGGCCGCCTGCTCGCCACCGCCAGCTACGACCGCACCGTCCGCCTGTGGGACGTCGCCGACCGAGGCCGCCCGAAGCCCCTGGGGGCGCCGCTGCGCGGCCACCGGAGCTGGGTGAGCAGCGCGGTGTTCAGCCCGGACGGCCACACCCTGGCCAGCGCGGGCGACGACGGCACCGTCCACCTGTGGGACGTCACCGACCCCGCGCACCCCGAGCCGCTGGGGGAGCCCCTGGCGGGGCACGACGGCACGATCTACCTGGTCGCCTTCAGCCCCGACGGCCGCACCCTGGCCAGCGCGGGCGAGGACCGCACCGTACGCCTGTGGAACGTGGCCGATCCGCACCGGGCGCGCCCGCTGCGGACGCTGCGCGCGCACACCGCGCCGGTGCGCTCGGTGGCGTTCAGCCCGGACGGGCGGACCCTGGCCTCGGCGGGCGACGACGACACCGTGCGGCTGTGGGACGTCGCCGACCCCCGGCACCCCGAGGCGCGGCGCGAGGTGCTGCGGGGCCACACCGACCTGGTGCACTCGGTCGCGTTCAGCCCCGACGGCAAGGTGCTGGCCAGCGGCAGCGCGGACGACACCATCCGGCTGTGGGACGTCGCCGACCCGGCGCGTCCCGCCCCGCTCGGCTCCCCGCTGACCGGGCACACCGGGCCCGTGTGGTCGGTGGCCTTCAGCCCGGACGGCGGGCGGCTCGCGGCGGCCAGCGCCGACAGCACGGCCAGCCTGTGGAACGTCACCGACCCCGGCTCCCCCTCCCAGGTCGGCGAACCGCTCGCGGGCAGCAGCGGCGAGATGTACGCGCTGGGCTTCAGCCCTGACGGCCGCACCCTCGCCACCGGCAGCGGGGACGGCAAGACCCGCCTGTGGGCGGTGCCCACCTCGGACATGACGGGGCGCAGCGCCTC
Source organism: Streptomyces sp. NPDC046860 (assembly GCF_040645115.1). NCBI lineage: Bacteria > Bacillati > Actinomycetota > Actinomycetes > Kitasatosporales > Streptomycetaceae > Streptomyces > Streptomyces sp. NPDC046860. The sequence continues at coordinate 86,241 of NZ_JBEYXQ010000007.1, forward strand.
GTTCCGCCCGGACGGCAAGGTGCTGGCCACGGCCGCGCGCGACGGCCGGGTACGGCTGTGGCGGATCACGGCGCCCGGCCGGCCGGTGGCGCTGGGCGCGCCGTTCATGCCGGCGGACGGCGGGCAGCGCACCCTGATGTTCGCCCCGGACGGCCGCAGGCTGGCCGTGCTGACCGGCAACCGCTCGGTCTACCTGTGGAACGTCCGCGACCTCGCCCGTCCCGAGGTCGCCGGGCCGCCGCTGCGGCTGATGACCCGTTTCATGGGCTCCGACGCACTCGCCTTCAGCCCCGACGGCCGCATCCTCGCCACCGCCTACGACGACCGCCGCCTGCGGCTGTGGAACGTGACGGACCCCGCGCACCCGGCCCCCTGGGGCCCGCCCCTGGCCGGGCACCGGGGCTACATCAACGCCCTCGAGTTCATCCCGGACGGCCGCACCCTGGCCAGCGGCAGCGCGGACGGGACGATCCGGCTGTGGAGCGTGCGCGACCCGGCCCGCCCCGTGCCGCGCGGCCACCCGCTGACCGGCCACTCCGGCCCGGTCAACGCGCTGGAGTACAGCCCGGACGGCCGCACCCTGGTCAGCGGCGGCGACGACGACACGGTCCGCCTGTGGGACGTCACCGACCCCGCCTCGGCCGCACCCGTGGGCCGCACCCTGACCGGGCACACGGAGTCGGTCACCTCGCTCACCTTCAACGCGGACGGCCGCACCCTGGCCAGCGGCGGCAACGACAACACCGTCCGCCTCTGGAACCTCACCGACCCCGCCTCGGCGGCGCCGATCGGCCAGTCGATGAGCCCGTACGCCAAGACGGGCAACTTCCTCGCCTTCAGCCCCCGCAGCCACGTCCTGGGCGTCTCCAGCGGCGCGGACACGGTACGGCTGTGGAGCCTGGACGCCGACGCGGCGGTCCACCACATCTGCGCGGTCACCCGGAACGTCCTGACCCGGGAGAAGTGGCACGAGTACCTCCCCCGCCTCTCCTACGACCCCCCGTGCCGCCCCTGACCGACCAAGATCAGCCAACTCCCCCTCGGATCAACCCCGTTGGCCCCGCAACGCCCTCAACCTTGTTACCCTTGGCCATAGCCCGATCGCTGGTGCATCCCCCGTCGCCAGCGATCGGGTCTTCGCGTTCCCGGCACGGCCACAGGCACCGGCGACGCCGAGGCGCCCGCCCCACTTCCCCGGAACAGCAGAAGACCCCCGGTCCAAGTGGACCGGGGGTCTTCGTCGATGTGGGGCTAACAGGATTTGAACCTGTGGCCTCATCCTTATCAGGGATGCGCTCTAACCAACTGAGCTATAGCCCCGCCCGCGCTCTGCGGGGTGTGTCCCGCGCGCTGACTCCTGAAGATTAGCGCACGACCGGGGCAGTCCCAAAATCGGTTGTCGGGGGACGGTCACGGGAGCCCGGAGGCACCCTCACTCGTCCTCCGCCAGCGTCAGTTCGACGCCGCCAACGAAGCCCGCGGAGAGGTTGTAGATGAAGGCGCCCAGGGTCGCCAGGGCCGTGGCCAGCACGACGTCGATGACCGCGATGATCGTGGCGAACATCAGGACGTGCGGCAGGGAGAGGTAGGACTGGAGGTCGAAACCGGTCGCCTCGGTGGCCCCGGTCGCCTCGGAGATCGTGCCGCCCACGGTGGAGAACACCCCCATCGCGTCCAGCACCATCCACAGCACCGCCGACGCCACGATCGTGCAGATGCCGAGCGCGATGGAGAGCAGGAAGCTGACCTTCATCACCGACCACGGGTCGGCCTTGGCCACCCTCAGGCGCGCCTTGCGGGTGCGCGGCGCCGTGCCCACCCCGGTGCGCGGACGGCGTACCGCACCCTCGGGCGGCTGCGCCGCGTACGCCTGCGGCGGGTGGTAGGGCCCGGCGGGCTGCTCGGGGCCGCGCTCACCGGGCAGCGGGGACGCCGCCGTGCCCTCGGTCGCGTCGGCCTCGGCCCGGGCACCACGGGTGTCCGTCACGGTTCCCCCCTGGGAACTCGAAGAGGAAGGAGCAGGAGCGGAGGAGGAGGCGGCGGCGGGAGCCGGCCGCGGGCCGGCCTCGCCGCCCCGCTTCTTCCCCGCCTTCCCCTGCTTCCCCTCGTTCGCGGCGGAGCCACGGCCGCCGCCGTCCGTCTGGGTACCTGTGGAGGTACCGGCCGATCCGGCGCCCGTGGCTCCGCTCACGTGATTCACTCCTCGTGCCTACTCGGCCGAGGGCGCCTCACCCTCGTCCGTGCCGTCGATGACAGTGACCTCGGCGGTCTCGTCGACGACGATCTCGCCGTCGACCTCCTCCGCCTCGCGCCCCGCTTCGGCGTTGCGAGCGATGCCGACCACGGCATCGCGCTTGCCCAGGTTGATCAGTTGGACGCCCATGGTGTCACGGCCCGTCTCCCTGACCCCGCTGACGCGCGTACGAATCACACCGCCGGAGAGGGTGATGGCGAGGATCTCGTCACTCTCCTCGACGATCAGCGCGCCCACGAGCGAACCACGGTCCTCCACGATCTTGGCAGCCTTGATGCCCAGACCGCCACGCCCCTGGACGCGGTACTCGTCCACGGCCGTGCGCTTGGCGTAACCGCCGTCCGTCGCGGTGAACACGAAGGTACCCGGCCGCACCACGTTCATCGACAGCAGCTCGTCGCCCTCGCGGAAGCTCATGCCCTTCACACCGGAGGTGGCACGGCCCATCGGGCGCAGCGTGTCGTCCGACGCGGTGAACCTGATGGACTGCGCCTTCCGGCTGACGAGCAGCAGGTCGTCGTCGGCCGAGACCAGCTCCGCGCCGATCAGCTCGTCGTCCGTGCCGTCCTCGCGGGCCCGCAGGTTGATGGCGATGACACCGCCGGAACGCGGCGAGTCGTAGTCCTTCAGCGGGGTCTTCTTGACCAGGCCCGCCTTCGTGGCGAGCACCAGGTACGGCACCGCCTCGTAGTCGCGGATCGCGAGGATCTCGGCGATCGCCTCGTCCGGCTGGAAGGCGAGCAGGTTGGCCACGTGCTGGCCGCGCGCGTCCCGGCCGGCGTCGGGCAGCTCGTACGCCTTGGCCCGGTAGACCCGGCCCTTGTTCGTGAAGAACAGCAGCCAGTGGTGCGTGGTGGAGACGAAGAAGTGGTCGACGATGTCATCCTCCTTCAGCTTCGCGCCCCGCACCCCCTTCCCGCCGCGCTTCTGCGCCCGGTAGTCGTCCGTCTTCGTGCGCTTGATGTAACCGCCGCGCGTGACGGTGACGACGATGTCCTCCTCGGCGATCAGGTCCTCGATGGACATGTCGCCGTCGTAGGGCACCAGGGCGCTGCGCCGGTCGTCGCCGAACCGCTCGACGATCGTGGCCAGCTCGTCGTGGACGATCTGGCGCTGGAGCGGCTCGGAGGCGAGGATGCGGTTGTACTCGTTGATCTTCGCCTGGAGCTCGTCGTGCTCCTGGACGATCTTCTGGCGCTCCAGGGCGGCCAGACGGCGCAGCTGCATCTCGAGGATCGCGTTGGCCTGGATCTCGTCGATGGTGAGGAGGTCCATCAGGCCGCCGCGGGCGATCTCGACGGTCTCACTGCGCCGGATCAGCGCGATGACCTCGTCGATGGCGTCCAGGGCCTTCAGCAGACCGCGCAGGATGTGGGCGCGCTCCTCGGCCTTGCGCAGCCGGAACCGGGTCCGGCGGACGATGACCTCGATCTGGTGCGTCACCCAGTGCCGGATGAACGCGTCCAGCGACAGCGTGCGCGGCACCCCGTCGACCAGGGCCAGCATGTTGGCGCCGAAGTTCGTCTGCAGCTCGGTGTGCTTGTACAGGTTGTTCAGCACGACCTTGGCGACCGCGTCCCGCTTCAGGACGATCACCAGGCGCTGACCGGTGCGGGACGACGTCTCGTCGCGGACGTCGGCGATGCCGCCGATCTTGCCGTCCTTCACCAGGTCGGCGATCTTCTGCGCCAGGTTGTCGGGGTTCACCTGGTACGGCAGCTCGGTGACGACCAGGCACTGCCGGTTCTGGATCTCCTCGACCTCGACGACCGCGCGCATCGTGATGGAGCCGCGACCGGTGCGGTACGCCTCCTCGATGCCCTTGCGGCCCACGACCAGCGCGCCGGTCGGGAAGTCCGGGCCCTTGATGCGCTCGATGAGGGCGTCCAGCAGCTCCTCCTGCGACGCCTCCGGGTGCTCCAGGTGCCACTGGGCGCCGGCCGCGACCTCGCGGAGGTTGTGCGGCGGGATGTTGGTCGCCATGCCGACCGCGATACCGGCCGAACCGTTGATCAGCAGGTTCGGGAAGCGGGCGGGCAGGACGGTCGGCTCCTGGGAGCGGCCGTCGTAGTTGTCCTTGAAATCGACGGTCTCCTCGTCGATGTCGCGGACCATCTCCATCGACAGCGGCGCCAGCTTGCACTCGGTGTAGCGCATGGCGGCCGCCGGGTCGTTGCCCGGGGAGCCGAAGTTGCCGTTGGAGTCGACGAGCGGCATGCGCATCGACCACGGCTGGGCGAGGCGGACCAGGGCGTCGTAGATCGAGCTGTCGCCGTGCGGGTGGTAGTTACCCATCACGTCACCGACGACGCGGGCGCACTTGTAGAAGCCGCGGTCGGGGCGGTAGCCGCCGTCGTACATCGCGTACAGCACACGGCGGTGGACGGGCTTGAGGCCGTCCCGGACGTCGGGCAGCGCGCGCGACACGATGACGGACATCGCGTAGTCGAGGTACGAGCGCTGCATCTCGGCGTCGAGGCCGACCGGCTCGATCCGGAGGGTGACGGTCTCGCCCGTCTCCTCCGCCGGGGTCACCGGTTCGGGCATGAACTCGGGAGTTTCGTCGGTCATTGCTGGTGAAGATCCTTCCTGGTGCGGTCAGCCGGGACCGACTCAGATGTCGAGGAAGCGGACGTCCTTGGCATTGCGCTGGATGAAGAGGCGGCGGGCCTCGACGTCCTCGCCCATGAGGACCGAGAACAGGTCGTCGGCCTGGGCCGCGTCGTCGAGCGTGACCTGGCCGAGGACACGGTGCTCCGGGTCCATCGTGGTCACGCGCAGCTCCTCCGCGTTCATCTCGCCCAGACCCTTGAAGCGCTGGATGGAGTCCTCGCGGATGCGCTTGCCGCGCTGGCGGCCCATCTCGATCAGCGCGTCGCGCTCGCGGTCGGAGTACGCGTACTCCACGTCGTCGCGGCCCCACTTGATCTTGTACAGCGGGGGACGCGACAGGTACACGTACCCGGACTCGACCAGCGGCCGCATGAAGCGGAACAGGAAGGTCAGCAGCAGGGTGTTGATGTGCTGACCGTCGACGTCGGCGTCCGCCATCAGGATGATCTTGTGATAGCGGAGCTTCGTGATGTCGAAGTCCTCGTGCACACCCGTGCCGAACGCGGAGATCAGCGCCTGGATCTCCTGGTTCTGCAGGATCTTGTCGATCCGCGCCTTCTCGACGTTGAGGATCTTGCCGCGGATCGGGAGGATCGCCTGGTACTGCGGGTTGCGGCCGGACTTGGCCGAACCGCCGGCGGAGTCACCCTCGACGATGAAGATCTCGCACTTGGACGGGTCGTTCGACTGGCAGTCGGACAGCTTGCCCGGCAGCGCGCCCGACTCCAGCAGGCCCTTGCGCCGGGTGAGGTCACGGGCCTTGCGGGCCGCCACACGCGCGGTGGCCGCCTGGATGCCCTTGCGGATGATGTCCGCCGCCTCGACCGGGTTGCGGTCCAGCCAGTCGTTGAGGTGCTCGTAGACCGCGCGCTGCACGAAGGTCTTGGCCTCGGTGTTGCCCAGCTTGGTCTTGGTCTGGCCCTCGAACTGCGGCTCGCTCAGCTTGACCGAGATGATCGCGGTCAGACCCTCGCGGATGTCGTCACCGGTGAGGTTGTCGTCCCGCTCGCGCAGCAGCTTCTTGTCGCGCGCGTACTTGTTGATCAGGGAGGTCAGCGCGGCTCGGAAGCCCTCTTCGTGCGTGCCGCCCTCGTGCGTGTGGATGATGTTGGCGAAGGAGTAGACACCCTCGCTGTACCCGCCGTTCCACTGCATGGCGACCTCGAGGGACAGGCTCTTGTCCTTGTCCTCGGCCTCCAGCGAGACGACGGTCGGGTGCACGACGTCGCCCTTGCGGGAGTTCAGGTACGTCACGAAGTCGACGATGCCGCCGTCGTAGCGGTACGTGACCGACTTGACCTCGGCCTTCTCGTCCGCGCCCGCCTCGTCCGCGCCGCTCGTGGCCTTCGCCGACTCGCGCTCGTCCGTGAGCCTGATCGTCAGGCCCTTGTTGAGGAACGCCATCTCCTGGAAACGCCGGGACAGCGTCTCGAAGGAGTACTCCGTGGTCTCGAAGATCTCCGGGTCGGCCCAGAAGGTGACCGACGTGCCGGTCTCCTCGGTCGCCTCGTTCTTCACCAGCGGCGCCGTGGGGACGCCCATCTTGTAGTCCTGCGTCCAGCGGTAGCCGTCCGTCCTCACCTCGACGGCGACCTTCATGGACAGCGCGTTCACCACGGACACGCCCACACCGTGCAGACCGCCGGAGACGGCGTAACCGCCACCGCCGAACTTGCCGCCCGCGTGCAGCACGGTCAGCACGACCTCGAGGGCCGGCTTGCCCTCGGAGGCCACGATGCCCACCGGGATGCCTCGGCCGTTGTCCACCACACGGACCCCGCCGTCGGGCAGGATCGTCACGTCGATGGTGTCCGCGTGGCCGGCCAGCGCCTCGTCGACGGAGTTGTCGACGACCTCGTACACCAGGTGGTGCAGACCGCGCTCACCGGTGGAACCGATGTACATGCCGGGGCGCTTGCGGACCGCGTCCAGCCCTTCGAGCACGGTGATGGCGCTGGCGTCGTACGAGGCTGCTGAGACTGCCTCGCCGAGACCGGCGTCGGTGGAAGGGATGTTCTCGTTGGGGTTGCCGGAATCGGCCACGAAGCGCCCTTTCTGGCACAGCACGAGCGCTCCTTGCGGGTGCGCGCCCTCCGGGAGGAGGGTTGCCGGAGCGGCTGCGGCATGTTGCGTTGGTAAGCCCTGAATCAGCGTTGCTCAGCTTTTCCCGGACGGTCCCCGTGATTGGGGCGGGATTGCCTTCCAGTCTACCGGTAGCGCCGACAATGATGGGGGCTTGCGGGCACCTGAGTCCGCATGTGCCGCCCTGAACCGGCCCCGACCGGGTCCCGATATGGGGAAGGGGGCTGCGAGGGGCTCACAGCGGCGCTCAGGGCTTCGGGCCGTCAGCCCTTGTCCATCGGGGGGTAAGCCCATGATCGGCCCGTCGTCCGCACGTCTGTACGGCTCTGGAGTGGGCGTACGACTCACAGGTGGGACGTGAGGTACGTCACCCGTAGGTGTCGCCCGGACCGGCGCTTCCGGGCGCCCTGAGAGGCCCGTAACGGCGCACCGGGGCGCCCGGACCGTTCACCTTGATCATCCGGACCGTGCCGTGACCGAGGTCCTCGTTCAGCCGGGCCACGAGCGTCGGCGCGAGCAGCCTCAGCTGCGTCGCCCACGCGGTCGAGTCGCAGGAGACCGACAGCACCCGCTCGTCCTCGTCGTACCGCTGCGGCACGCAGTGCTTCGCCAGGTCCTCACCGACGATCTGCGGCCAGCGGCCCATCACCCCGCCGACCGCCGCCGGGGCCTCCCAGCCCCGCTCGTTCAGCAGCCGGTTGATCGCCGCGCCCAGAGCCATCGGATCGCGGCCGTCCGCCCGCGCGCCCGAGCGCAGGCCACCGCCGCGGCGCGCCTGCTTCTTCTGCCGCGCGGCGTCCCCACGCGCGCGTGCCTGCTCCTTCGCGGCGCGCAGCGCCACCCGCGCGAGGTCGACGCCGGAGGGCTCCGGCGCCTTGCGGTCCCGCTCGTCCCCGGCGCTCACGCCGGCTCCACCGTGCCGCCCGAGACCGCGTACCGGGCGCCCGCAAGGACGTGCGGCACGTCGTCGTCCACCGCGGCCGTCACCAGCACCTGCTCGCCGGGGGCGACCAGCTCGGCCAGCCGCTCACGGCGGCGCGCGTCCAGCTCGGCGAAGACGTCGTCCAGGATCAGCACCGGCTCATTGCCCTCGGCCCGCAGCAGGTCGTACGAGGCCAGGCGCAGCGCGAGCGCGTAGGACCAGGACTCGCCGTGCGACGCGTAGCCCTTGGCGGGCAGGCGGCCGAGCCGCAGCACCAGGTCGTCGCGGTGCGGGCCGACCAGGGTCACGCCCCGCTCGATCTCCTGCTTGCGCGCCTCGGCGAGCGCCGCCAGAAGCTGCCCGGCGAGTTCCTCGCGGGTGTGCGCCTCGCCGGGCGCGGAGGACTTGTACTCCAGCGCGACGGGCCCGCCGCCGGGGGCGAGCTGCTCGTACGCCTTGTCGGCGAGCGGCTGCAGGACCGCGATCAGGTCCAGGCGCTGGGCCAGCAGCTCGGCGCCCGCGTGGGCCAGGTGCTGGTCCCACACGTCGAGGGTGGACAGGTCCATGGAGCGGCCGCCGTGCCGCCGCGCGAGGGCGGCGGACTTCAGCAGGGTGTTGCGCTGCTTGAGCACCCGGTCGTAGTCGGAGCGGACGCCCGCCATGCGCGGGGAGCGCGCGGTGATCAGCTCGTCCAGGAACCGGCGCCGCTCACCGGGATCGCCCTTGATCAGCGCCAGGTCCTCGGGCGCGAACAGCACGGTCCGCACGATCCCCAGCACGTCACGCGGCCTGACCTGCGAGGACCGGTTGATCCTGGCCCGGTTGGCGCGGCCGGGGTTCAGCTCCAGCTCGACGAGCTGCTGCCGCTCGCCCTGGCGGACCTGCGCCCGCACGACGGCGCGCTCGGCGCCCATGCGGACCAGCGGGGCGTCGGCGGAGACCCGGTGGCTGCCGAGGGTGGCCAGATAGCCGACCGCCTCGACCAGATTGGTCTTGCCCTGGCCGTTGGGGCCCACGAAGGCGGTGACGCCCGAGCCGAGCGGAACCTCGGCCCGGGCGTACGAGCGGAAGTCGGCCAGCGAAAGATGCGTGACGTGCATGGTCGTTCGCCGACCTCCCTCAACAGCCTGTGGATCGCCGGGGCGACCCTGTGGACTACTTCTTCTTCCTGGCTACGGCTTCTTCTCGACCGCGTGGCCGCCGAACTGGTTGCGCAGCGCGGCGATCATCTTCATCTGCGGCGAGTCGTCCTGCCGCGAGGCGAAGCGCGCGAACAGCGACGCGGTGATCGCCGGCAGCGGCACCGCGTTGTCGATCGCGGCCTCCACCGTCCAGCGTCCCTCACCGGAGTCCTGCGCGTAGCCCCGCAGGCCGTCCAGGTGCTCGTCGTCGTCGAGGGCGTTGACCGCGAGGTCGAGCAGCCAGGAACGGATGACCGTGCCCTCCTGCCAGGAACGGAAGATCTCGCGGACGTTCTCCACGGAGTCGACCTTCTCCAGCAGCTCCCAGCCCTCGGCGTACGCCTGCATCATGGCGTACTCGATGCCGTTGTGGACCATCTTGGAGAAGTGGCCCGCGCCGACCTTGCCGGCGTGCACGGAACCGAAGTCGCCCTCGGGCTTCAGCGCGTCGAGGACCGGCCGCACCTTGGCGACGTTCTCCTCGTCACCGCCGTACATCAGCGCGTAGCCGTTGGCCAGGCCGTGGACACCGCCGGAGACGCCGCAGTCGACGAAACCTATGCCCTTGGCCGCCAGCTCCTCGGCGTGCTTCTCGTCGTCCGTCCAGCGGGAGTTGCCGCCGTCCACGACCACGTCGCCGGGCTCCAGCAGCTCGCCGAGCCTGTCGACGGTCGCCTGGGTCGCCTCGCCCGCCGGGACCATCACCCAGACCACGCGCGGGGCGCTGAGCTTGCCCACGAGCTCCTCGAGGCTGTGGACGTCCGCGAGGTCCGCGTTGCGGTCGTATCCGATGACGGTGTGGCCTGCGCGGCGGATGCGCTCGCGCATGTTGCCGCCCATCTTGCCGAGGCCGACGAGACCGAGCTCCATCAGTTGTTCCTTAGGTCGCTGAATGGCGTGCCGGGCACGTGGGTGCCCGGCACCGAGCCTAACGGCGACCCCTCCCGCACAGCTGTGGGCATACGCGCTCATACGTACGCCCCCACCTGGGCTTTTGCCGGGGAGCCCGACTCAGCCGCTCAGCCGCACCGGCATGATCAGGTACTTGTAGGCGTCGTCCGCCTCCGCGTCCAGCGCGGGCTTGCCGCTGAGCAGCGCCGGCTTGGTGGAGGTGGTGAACGACAGCTGCGCGACGGGCGAGTCGATGGCGCTCAGACCGTCCAGCAGGAAGGTCGGGTTGAAGGCGATCGAGATGTCGTCGCCGTCGAGCTGGGCGTCGACCCTTTCCACAGCCTGTGCGTCGTCGCTGGAGCCCGCCTCCAGGATCAGCACGCCCTGCTCGAAGCTCAGCCGCACCGGGGTGTTGCGCTCGGCGACCAGGGCCACGCGCTTGACGGCCTCCACGAAGGGGGCGGTCTCGATCACGGCGACGGAGTTGAACTCGGTCGGGAAGAGCGTGCGGTACTTCGGCAGGTCGCCCTCCAGCAGCCGCGTGGTGGTGCGGCGGCCGGCGCCCTCGAAGCCGATGAGGCCCTCGCCCGAACCGGAGCCGGAGAGCGCCAGGGTGACGCTGTCACCGGCGCCGAGCGACTTGGCGGTGTCCAGCAGCGTCTTGGCCGGGACCAGGGCGACCGCGGAGGCGTCCGGGTTCTCCGGCTTCCACAGGAACTCGCGGACCGCGAAGCGGTAGCGGTCGGTGGAGGCCAGGGTGACGGTGTCGCCCTCGATCTCGATGCGCACACCGGTGAGGACGGGCAGCGTGTCGTCGCGCCCGGCGGCGATGGCCACCTGGGACGCGGCGGCCGCGAAGACCTCGCCGGGGACGGTGCCCGTGGCGGTCGGCATCTGCGGCAGTGCGGGGTACTCCTCCACCGGCAGGGTGTGGAGGGTGAAGCGGGAGGAGCCGCAGACCACGGTCGCCCGTACACCGTCTGTGGAGATCTCCACGGGACGGTTCGGCAGCGCGCGGCAGATGTCGGCGAGCAGGCGACCGGAGACCAGGACCGTGCCCTCCTCCTCGACCTCGGCCTCGACGCCCACCCGGGCGGAGACCTCGTAGTCGAAGCCCGACAGGCTGAGCTGGCCCTCCTCGGCCTTCAGCAGCAGGCCGGCGAGGACAGGCGCCGGCGGACGGGCCGGAAGGCTGCGTGCCGCCCACGCCACTGCCTCCGCGAGTACGTCGCGTTCCACCCGGATCTTCACCGTAAGCCGCCTCCTGCTGTTGCCGTCTGAGTCCTCCGACTCGGTGTCGCCGCCCGTTGCCAGGGGAAGGACACCGGTGACCAGTCTGACGCACTGCGCTGACAGCGGGTGCCGGTCAGGGTCAAGTCGGGCCGGGCGGCAGCCGAGCGCGAAACAGCGAGTTGTGCACAGGCCCCGCTTCGAAACGGATTCCTAGCTCTCTCTAGTCGGGAGTAGTAGTAGGGCCTGTGGATACCGTGGATAACCCCGTTTTCGCAGGTCAGGGCCCAAATTTTATCCACTGCGCCTGTGGGCGAAGCCCGTGGACAACTCGGCCTCTCTGTGGAGAACAGAAAGTTCTGCACACACCGCCCACAGGACGGGGCGAGTTCTCCCCAGTTGCGTCCCCAGGTTTGGCGACGTTTCCCACAGGGCCCCTCGGCAGCTTCGTGTGACGCCTTTCACTCGGAGCAGTGACCGGGCCCGTCGAGTTGCCGAACAGTGGACAGTGATGTGGAGAAGCTGGTCTCCGCTGGGGACAACCACCTCCAACCTGTGGGCCGAGTCGTGGACAACGTTACGCACAGGGTGTGGACGAAGTCTTTGTCCACACCCTGTGGAGATCATTCGTCCACGAATCCACAGCCCTCTGAGCTGGGCAGATGGCCAACCCCCAGGGTCCCTGTGGACACAGCTTGGGACAACTTCGCAGTCCCCAGCCTGTGGGCGGAAGAAAGTCGGGAAATCTGTGGAGGGCGGCCGTAACCCCACAGCGAATCGAACACAAGGTTGCTGGTGGGACACGGGACTTAGGCGTCTGCGGGGGCCGTCGGCGGGGTTCCGGGGGGCTTCAGCGGGCTTCGGAGGGGTGGTGGGGGTGCCTGGAGAGGGCTCGGCAGGAGCTCGGTAGCGGCTCAGCGCGGACTCGGCCGGGGCGCGGCGGTCGCGGAGTCACCCGCGGCCGGCCGGCGCGGCGCCGAGGGCGGTCGCCGGCGGGAGCAGTGGCGTCCCTCCGGGCACTCTCGCCCCGGAACGGCGAAGGGCGCCCCGGAGATCTCCCGGAGCGCCCTCAGAGCCCGTAGGCGGCCGCTGTCAGCCGTTCTTGATGCGGTTCGTCAGCTCGGTCACCTGGTTGTAGATCGAGCGCCGTTCGGCCATCAGCGCCCGGATCTTGCGGTCCGCGTGCATGACGGTCGTGTGGTCGCGGCCGCCGAACTGCGCGCCGATCTTCGGCAGCGACAGGTCCGTCAGCTCGCGGCACAGGTACATGGCGATCTGCCGGGCGGTGACCAGCGCGCGGCCGCGCGAGGTGCCGCACAGGTCGTCCACCGTCAGCCCGAAGTAGTCGGCGGTGGCCGCCATGATGGCCGTGGCCGTGATCTCCGGGGCGGAGTCCTCGCCGCCGGGGATCAGGTCCTTGAGGACGATCTCGGTGAGCCCCAGGTCCACCGGCTGCCGGTTGAGCGAGGCGAAGGCCGTCACTCTGATCAGCGCGCCCTCCAGCTCACGGATGTTCCGCGAGATCCGGGAGGCGATGAACTCCAGCACCTCCGGCGGGGCGTTGAGCTGCTCCTGCACCGCCTTCTTGCGCAGGATGGCGATCCGCGTCTCCAGCTCGGGCGGCTGGACGTCGGTGATCAGACCCCACTCGAAGCGGTTGCGCAGCCGGTCCTCCAGCGTGACCAGCTGCTTGGGCGGCCGGTCGGAGGACAGCACGATCTGCTTGTTGGCGTTGTGCAGCGTGTTGAAGGTGTGGAAGAACTCCTCCTGCGTCGACTCCTTGTCCGCGAGGAACTGGATGTCGTCGACGAGCAGGATGTCCATCTCCCGGTACCGCTTGCGGAAGCTGTCGCCCTTGCCGTCGCGGATGGAGTTGATGAACTCGTTGGTGAACTCCTCCGAGCTCACGTACCGCACGCGCGTGCCGGGGTAGAGGCTCCGCGCGTAGTGCCCGATCGCGTGCAGCAGGTGGGTCTTGCCGAGCCCCGACTCCCCATAGATGAACAGGGGGTTGTACGCCTTCGCCGGAGCCTCGGCGACGGCCACCGCGGCCGCGTGGGCGAAGCGGTTGGAGGCGCCGATGACGAAGGTGTCGAAGAGGTACTTCGGGTTCAGCCGCGCGGTCGGCTCACCGGGGCCCCCGGGGCTCGGCGAGGAGGACGAGGAGCCGGAGCCGCCGCGGCCGGCGGACGGCATCTCGGGACGCCCGGTCCCGCCGCCACCGCGGTGCCCGCCGCTCTCCGACGGCGGCTCGGGGCGCTCACGCCTCACCGGGTCGCGCTGGTCGTACTCCGCGCGGGGCGGGCCGTACTCGGGGCGCGGCGCGTCGTAGCCGGGGCGCTGCTGCTCGTATCCCTGGCGCTCGCGGCCGGACGGGCGGTAGTCCTGCCCGTCGTAGGAGTCCTGGGACGGGGAGGCGTAGGGGTCGCGCTCGGGGTAGCCGAGGCGGGGCTGCTGCCAGCCGTAGTCGTCCTGGCCCGGGCGCGGCCAGGCGCCCGGCTCGGGGCGCTGGTACTCCGCCGGGTAGGTGGGGCGGGCCGTCGGCATCCGCTCCTCGCGCGCGGTCGGCGGGCGCTCGCCGCGGCCGGCCGGGCCGTCGCCCGGACGCTGCTGGTCCTCGGCGCGGTGGCGGCCGTAGCCCTCGTAGGGACCGGAGGGCAGCTCCGGCTCCTCGTAGCGCGGCGGGGCGCCCTGGTCGCGGGTGTCCGGCTGCTCGTGGCCGGCGGACGGCTGCGGGGCCGGGGGGCCGCCGACGGAGTCGTCCACGGTGATGGCGATCCGGATCGGGCGGCCGCACTCACGGCTCAGGGTCTCGCTGACGACCGGGGCCAGGCGGCCCTCGAGTACGCCCTTGGCGAATTCGTTCGGCACGGCGAGCAGCGCGGTGTCCGCGACCAGGGCCAGCGGCTGGCAGCGCCGGATCCAGTGCTCGTCCTTGGTCTCGACACCCTGGCCCCGGCCCTCGCCCAGGAGTTTCTCCAGTACGCGTGGCCACACTGCGGCAAGATCGGCAGGTACGTCAGCCACGGGGCACGCTCTCTCGCAGGTCCCACGAACGTGTGGTCGTGGGATGGGTCGGGACGAAAATCAGGTGGACGCCGGACTGGGCCGGGCAATCCCGGTCGTGCGGGGACAAGGGAACGAATCGGAGTCCAGCCACGGTAGTCAGGGCGGCGGGTAGGGTTCAAGTTGTTGTCCCCAGCCTGTGGACAGTGTCCCCCGACGGGCGCCGGTTTGACCGGATGGCGTAGCCGCGCGTACCGTGACCAGGTCGAGTTGTCGATGGCTGCTGCCGCCTGCCTCCGATGGGCACAGATCGCTTCAGGTGATCGGGAAGCGGTGCACTCGGGCGTGACGCGAGCTACTCGTGGGCGCACGGTGACAGCCAGGACGGCACCCCGCCGCTAACCGATTTCTTCTGGAGCCCCCGAGTGAGCAAGCGCACCTTCCAGCCGAACAACCGTCGTCGCGCGAAGACCCACGGCTTCCGGCTTCGTATGCGTACCCGTGCCGGCCGTGCCATCCTGGCGACCCGCCGCAGCAAGGGTCGCGCCCGTCTGTCCGCCTGATCCCGATCAGGTCATGACATCGTGCTGCCCCCCGAACACCGGCTGAGGCGGCGCGAGGACTTCGCATCCGCGGTACGTCGAGGCCGTCGGGCCGGTCGCCCGACCCTCGTCGTACACCTTCGTAGCGGTGCCACGGACCCGCACGCGCCTGGGGAGAGCGCTCCCCCGACGCGTGCGGGTTTCGTCGTGAGCAAGGCCGTGGGCAACGCGGTCGTCCGCAACACCGTCAAGCGCAGACTGCGTCACCTGATGCGTGACCGAGTCGCCCTTTTTCCCCCCGGTAGCCTGGTAGTCGTACGCGCGCTGCCCGGATCGGGCGACGCTGACCACGCACGGCTGGCCCAAGACCTGGACGCCGCTCTCCAACGGCTACTGGGAGGGGGCACGCGATGAAGTACCCGCTACTGGCTCTGATCAAGTTGTACCAGTGGACGATCAGTCCGCTGCTGGGGCCGGTCTGCAAGTACTACCCGTCGTGCTCCCACTACGGCTACACGGCCATCGACCGGCACGGTGCCATCAAGGGAACAGCTCTCACGGCCTGGCGCATCCTCCGCTGCAATCCGTGGTCGCTCGGCGGTGTGGACCATGTCCCGCCGCGCAAGCGCCCGCGGTGGCACGAGATGCTGCGCAATGCCTGGGGCGCACGTAAGGGCGGGAACTCCGCCGACCCGGCCACCGAGGCGAAGCTTTCTTCCGAGCCACCTTCGGGCCCGGCCGCAGAGACCTCGTCCCATGCCCAAGGAGCATGATTAGTGGACACGATTGCCAGCTTCTTCAGCTTCATCACGACACCCGTTTCCTGGGTCATCGTCCAGTTCCACACGGTGTACGGGTCGATCTTCGGTCCTGACACAGGGTGGGCCTGGGGCCTGTCCATCGTGTCCCTGGTGGTCCTGATCCGCATCTGCCTGATCCCGCTCTTCGTGAAGCAGATCAAGGCGACGCGCGCGATGCAGACGCTCCAGCCGGAGATGAAGAAGATCCAGGAGCGCTACAAGAACGACAAGCAGCGCCAGTCCGAAGAGATGATGAAGCTGTACAAGGAGTCGGGTACCAACCCGCTCTCCTCGTGCCTTCCCATCCTGGCGCAGTCGCCGTTCTTCTTCGCCCTATACCACGTGCTCAACGGCATCGCGTCGGGCAAGACCATCGGCGTCATCAACGACTCGCTGCTGGAGAGCGCCCGTAAGGCCCACATCTTCGGTGCCCCGCTCGCGGCGAAGTTCAAGGACGGCGCGGACACCCTCCACGCGCTCGGTGCCACGGTCACCGACGTGCGGGTCGTCACCGCGGTCATGATCATCCTGATGTCGGCGTCGCAGTTCTACACGCAGCGCCAGCTCATGACGAAGAACGTCGACACCTCGGTCAAGACGCCGTTCATGCAGCAGCAGAAGATGCTGATGTACGTCTTCCCGATCATGTTCGCCGTCTTCGGCATCAACTTCCCGGTCGGTGTCCTCGTCTACTGGCTGACCACCAACGTGTGGACCATGGGCCAGCAGATGTACGTCATCCGCAACAACCCGACTCCCGGCTCCAAGGCCCAGGCCGCCTACCTGGAGCGGCTCACCGGCCACGTCACGCACCACGGCAAGGTCCGCCGGCGCAGCTCCCGCCTGATCGTCAAGGCGATCGTCGCCAAGGGCCGCGACCGCAACGACGCCGAGCGCAAGTTCATCAACGCCCTCAGCAAGGCCGGCCTCGTGGCCCAGGCCGACGGCAGCGTGGTCAAGGGCGAGACCCAGACCGTCGCTCACGCCGAGGACGGTACGCCCACCGCGGCCCGTCGCCAGCAGCCCAAGCGGCAGAGCAAGTCCCAGCGCCAGTCGGGACAGAAGCAGCCGCACGAGGCCGAGCAGGAGGACGAGCCCTCGTCCGCCTCGCCCTCTTCGCCTTCGCTGACCAAGTCGGACGAGCCGAAGGACGCCGCGCCCACGGCCCCGAAGCAGACCCCGAAGCCCGGTTCCGGCACCCGCAGCAAGGCCCAGTCCGGGCAGCGCAAGGGTGGCCAGCGGCCCAAGTCCCCGTCCAAGAAGTAAGAAGGAGCCCATCCCGTGACGGAAGGCACCACCACCGCCGCCGCCGAGGGTGCAGACACCCTCACCCGCCTGGAGCAGGAGGGTGAGATCGCTGCGGACTACCTCGAGGGTCTGCTGGACATCGCCGATCTCGACGGCGACATCGACATGGACGTGGAGGCCGACCGGGCCTCTGTCTCGATCATCAGTGACGCCAACGCCCGCGACCTGCAGAAGCTGGTCGGCCGGGACGGCGAGGTGCTGGAGGCGCTGCAGGAGCTGACGCGCCTGGCCGTGCACCGCGAGACCGGTGACCGCAGCCGGCTGATGCTGGACATCGCCGGTTTCCGGGCCCAGAAGCGCGCCGAGCTGGCCGAGCTGGGCGCCAAGGCGGCCGCCGAGGTCAAGAGCAGCGGCGAGCCCATGAAGCTCAAGCCGATGACGCCCTTCGAGCGCAAGGTCGTCCACGACGCGATCAAGGGTGCGGGACTGCGCAGCGAGTCCGAGGGCGAGGAGCCGCAGCGGTTCGTCGTCGTGCTGCCCGCCTGATCGGCCCCATGGTTCCATCGGCCCCGTCTGACCTACAGACGGGGCCGAAGTTTGTCAGCCTGGTAGTTCTGAGGGCCGGTGCGTGAAGCACCGGCGCGGTACGGAAGGACGGTCCCCGTGACGGAGGCAGCGGAGCTTCCCCCCGCGCCCGAACAGGCGCGGGAAGTGTTTGGCGATCGCTTCGACGACGCGGTCCGCTATGCGGAGCTGCTGGCCGAGGCCGGAGTCCAGCGTGGTCTGATCGGCCCGCGGGAGGTGCCCCGCCTGTGGGAGCGGCACCTGCTGAACTGCGCGGTGCTCTCCGAGGCCGTGCCCGAGGGGGTGACGGTGTGCGATGTCGGCTCGGGTGCGGGACTGCCGGGCATTCCGCTGGCCCTGGTGCGGGACGACCTGAACATCACCCTGCTGGAGCCGCTGCTGCGGCGCACCACGTTCCTCACCGAGGTCGTGGAGCTGCTCGGGCTGGACCACGTCACCGTGGTCCGGGGCCGGGCGGAGGAGATGCTCGGCAAGGTTCCGCCGGTCCACGTGGTGACCGCTCGCGCCGTTGCTCCCCTGGACCGGCTTGCGACCTGGGGCATCCCGCTGCTGCGGCCGTACGGCGAGATGCTGGCGCTCAAGGGCGACACCGCCGAGGAGGAGCTGAAGGCGGCGTCCACCGCGCTCAGCAAGCTCGGCGCGGTGTCCACCTCCGTGCTCCAGGTCGGCGAGGGCGTGGTGGACCCGCTGTCCACCGTGGTCCGGGTGGAGGTCGGTGAGAGCCCGGGCGGTGTGCGGTTCGCCGCCAAGCGGGCCAAGGCGGCCCGGACCAGCCGGACGCGTCGCCGCCGCTGAGTTCTGTGAAGTGCGCCCTCGGCTGATGCCGGGGGCGCATTTTTCTTGCCCTCTCATGCGGGAGGCCCCGCCAGGCTGCCTCGGCCGGACTAGTCGGCCGGCCGGGACGGAGTGTCGCGGAGCCCCGGTCGTCGTGGCGGAGCATCGTGTTTCACGTGAAACGTCGCTCCCTGCTGCACGGCATCATCAGCCGCGGTCGCGCCGCGGCAGAACCCCACGACCGGCGGCCTCTTGGTTCACTCGGAGGGGTACCGAAGTTGTCCACAGAGGTGGACTTCTCCACAGAACGCCAGGGCTCACTGGTTCGCGCCCCCGAAGACATGGGAGGCTCTGTTCATTGCGAGCCTGTAGTCGAGGAGAGTGAATCCTTGCGGTCCGACGCCAACATCGCGGGACCGATGACCGATCCGGTCCCCGGTCCCCGTACCGAATCGAGGGGGGCGGATGTTTCACGTGAAACACCGCCTCCGATGGACGACACTCCCATCGGTCGTGCGGCCCAAGTGGCGGTCGACGCCCTCGGCCGTGCCGCGGAAGGCATGCCGAGGCCGGAGCAGACCCGAGTCATCGTGGTCGCCAACCAGAAGGGCGGCGTCGGCAAGACGACGACGACCGTCAACCTCGCCGCCTCGCTCGCGCTGCACGGCGGCCGGGTCCTGGTGGTCGACCTCGACCCGCAGGGCAACGCCTCCACGGCACTGGGGATCGACCACCACGCCGAAGTTCCCTCCATCTACGACGTCCTGGTGGACAGCCGGCCCCTCGCCGAGGTCGTCCAGCCCGTCCCCGATGTCGAGGGCCTCTTCTGCGCTCCCGCCACGATCGACCTCGCCGGTGCGGAGATCGAGCTGGTCTCCCTGGTGGCCCGCGAGAGCCGGCTGCAGCGCGCGATCCAGGCGTACGAGCAGCCGTTGGACTACGTCCTCATCGACTGCCCGCCGTCGCTGGGCCTGTTGACGGTCAACGCGCTCGTCGCCGGCCAGGAGGTCCTCATCCCGATCCAGTGCGAGTACTACGCACTGGAGGGTCTGGGCCAGCTCCTGCGTAACGTCGATCTGGTGCGGGGCCACCTCAACCAGTCCCTGCATGTGTCGACGATCCTGCTCACCATGTACGACGGCCGGACCCGGCTCGCCTCCCAGGTCGCGGAAGAGGTGCGCACCCACTTCGGCGAGGAGGTGCTGCGGACGAGCATTCCCCGCTCGGTCCGTATCTCCGAGGCGCCGAGCTACGGGCAGACGGTCCTGACCTACGATCCAGGATCGAGCGGCGCGCTCTCCTATCTCGAGGCCGCCCGAGAGATCGCGCTGAGGGGCGTGGGGATCGGTTACGACCCGACCCAGGCCCACCTCGGTACTCAGAACGACCCGAACATGGTGGAGGGGACGCAGTGAGCGAACGACGGAGGGGGCTGGGCCGAGGACTTGGCGCGCTGATCCCCGCGGCACCGACCGAGAAGATCCCGGCCTCGGCCGTGCTGGGCGGCGGCTCGTCCGCCTCCCCGGCATCGGGTCCGGCGCAGTCGCCCGAGCGCAGGCCGACCGGAATCGGCCGCAGCGGTGTCCTGCCGCCGCAGGCCCAGGAGCCGGAGGACACTCCCGTGGGCCTGGTGGACGAGCGGCCCGCGCCGCCCGCCGGTGCCTACTTCGCCGAGCTGCCGATCGAGGCCATCACGCCGAACCCGCGCCAGCCGCGCGAGGTCTTCGACGAGGACGCGCTGAACGAACTGGTCGTCTCCATCAAGGAAGTCGGCCTGCTCCAGCCCGTCGTGGTCCGTGAACTGGGCGACGACCGCTACGAACTCATCATGGGTGAGCGCCGGCTGCGCGCGAGCCGTGAGGCGGAGCTCGAGTCCATCCCGGCGATCGTCCGTGCGACGGACGACGAGAAGCTGCTGCTGGACGCCCTGCTCGAGAACCTGCACCGCGCGCAGTTGAACCCGCTGGAAGAGGCACACGCCTACGACCAGTTGCTCAAGGACTTCAACTGCACGCACGACCAGCTGGCCGACCGGATCGGGCGCTCCCGGCCGCAGATCTCCAACACCCTGCGACTGCTGAAGCTTTCGGCGACGGTGCAGAAGAGGGTTGCCGCGGGCGTGCTCTCGGCGGGTCACGCGCGGGCGCTGCTGTCCGTGGAGGACTCCGAGGAGCAGGACCGGCTGGCCCACCGCATCGTGGCCGAGGGGCTGTCGGTGCGGGCCGTCGAGGAGATCGTGACCCTGATGGGGTCGCGGCCGCAGCGGGCCCAGCGCGCCAAGGGGCCGCGGGCGGGCGCACTCGTCTCCCCGGCGCTGAGCGATCTGGCGACGCGGCTCTCCGACCGGTTCGAGACCCGGGTGAAGGTCGACCTCGGTCAGAAGAAGGGCAAGATCACCGTCGAGTTCGCCTCGGTGGACGATCTGGAGCGCATCCTCGGCACGCTGGCTCCGGGCGAGGGGCCGATCCTGTCGAAGGGGCTCCAGGAGGACGACTCCGAGGAGTAGTACTCCTGGAGGCCGTCGGCGTCAGCGAGGCCGCCTGAGCGGGCCGTGTCCGGTGTGTACCGGAACACGGTCCGCTCTTTGCTTTGCGCCGGTATCGAGGGAATCCCATCGTGGATACGATGCGAACGGATGTGATGCGGCGAAGGAAGCGAGGAACGGCTTTCATGGGGCGTCGGCTCGTACCGCTCACGCTGGACAACCTTCAGGATCTCCCCCAGCGGTGCCGCTCGTGCGTCTTCTGGGAGCTGGACCCCGTCAGTGCCGAGGCCGCCGTGCGGGCGGGCACCACGGTGGTGGAGAAGGAGTCCTGGATCTCCGCCGTCCTGCTGGACTGGGGCTCCTGCGGCCGGGTGGCCTATGTGGACGATGTGCCGGTCGGCTTCGTCCTCTACGCCCCGCCTGCCTATGTGCCGCGCTCCATGGCGTTCCCCACGAGCCCGGTCTCTCCGGATGCCGTCCAGCTCATCACGTCGTTCATCATGCCCCGCTATCAAGGGCAGGGGCTGGGCCGGACGCTGGTGCAGGCGGTCGCCAAGGATCTGCTGCGGCGGAACTTCAAGGCCATCGAGGCGTTCGGGGACACCCGCTGGAAAGAGCCCGCCTGCCTGCTGCCCGCCGACCATCTTCTCGCCGTCGGCTTCAAGACGGTCCGGCAGCACTCCCAGCATCCCCGGCTGCGTCTGGAACTGCGTTCCACGCTGTCCTGGAAGGAAGACGTCGAGCTGGCCCTCGACCGGCTCCTGGGCGCGGTGCACAAGGAACCGGCGCTGCGGCCGCTCTGACTGCCCTACCGGCCCGTGCGGCGACACGGACACGACGAAGGGGCCGACCCTCAGCGGGTCGGCCCCTTCGTGGGCCATGTTTCACGTGAAACGTCAGCCGGTGATGAAGTCGTCCAGGTCGCGGACGAGAGCGGCCTTCGGCTTGGCGCCGACGATCGTCTTGACGACCTCGCCGCCCTGGTAGACGTTCAGCGTCGGGATCGACATGACGCCGTACTTGGCGGCGGTGGCCGGGTTCTCGTCGATGTTCAGCTTGACGATCTGGATCTTGTCGCCGTGCTCGGCGGCGATGGCCTCCAGGGACGGAGCGATCTGGCGGCACGGACCGCACCACTCGGCCCAGAAGTCCACCAGGACGGGCTTGTCGCTCTTGAGGACGTCCTCGTCGAAGGAGTCGTCAGTCACTTTCTTCACGGTGCCGGCCACAGCGGGCTCCTCACTTGATCTTTCGGTGGGGGGGGATGGGGCAAGTCAGACGGCGGTCTTCTCGGGCTCGGCGTGGCCGCCCTCGTCCAGCAGGGACGCGAGGTAGCGCTCGGAGTCCAGCGCCGAGGCGCAGCCGGTGCCGGCCGCGGTGATCGCCTGACGGTAGGTGTGGTCGACCACGTCGCCCGCGGCGAAGACGCCGGGCAGGTTGGTCCGGGTCGAGGGCGCGTCCACCTTCAGGTAGCCCTCCGCGTCCAGGTCGAGCTGTCCCTTGAACAGCTCGGTGCGCGGGTCGTGGCCGATGGCGATGAACAGTCCCGTGACGGGCAGCTCGGACAGCTCGCCGGTCTTGAGGTTGCGCAGCTTCAGCCCGGTGAGCTTCTGCTCGCCCTGGATCTCGACGACCTCGCTGTCCCAGGCGAACTTGATCTTCGGGTCGTTGAAGGCGCGCTCCTGCATCGCCTTGGAGGCGCGCAGGGTGTCCCGGCGGTGGACGATCGTCACGGACTTGGCGAACCGCGAGAGGAAGGTCGCCTCCTCCATCGCGGTGTCACCGCCGCCGATCACGGCGATGTCCTGGTCCCGGAAGAAGAAGCCGTCACAGGTGGCGCACCACGAGACGCCACGGCCGGACAGCGCGTCCTCGTTGGGCAGCGCGAGCTTGCGGTGCTGGGAGCCGGTGGCGACGATCACGGCCTTGGCCCGGTGGACCGTGCCCGCGGTGTCGGTGACGGTCTTCACGTCGCCGGTCAGGTCGACGGAGACGATGTCGTCCGGGAGCAGTTCGGCGCCGAAGCGCTCGGCCTGCGCCCGCATGTTGTCCATCAGCTCGGGGCCCATGATGCCGTCGGGGAAGCCCGGAAAGTTCTCCACCTCGGTGGTGTTCATCAGCGCGCCACCGGCGGTGACGGCACCCTCGAACACCAGGGGCTCCAGGGACGCACGGGCGGTGTACAGCGCCGCCGTGTAGCCCGCGGGCCCGGAGCCGATGATGATCACATTACGGACGTCGCTCACGGCTTGGTTCCTCGTCTCTGGTCTGTTTCGGCCGACCGGTGGGAGTCCCTGCCGGGACTCTCACACCACCCAACCGATCCTAAGGGGCACACATTCCCCTGATGTCCGACCACACGACGGCTCACGCCATGGCGACGACGAGCGAGGTACGGAGCCGGCGCCCCCGCCGTTTCAGGGGCGGGCGAGCGACTGCTTCAGCAGCACGTCGCCGACGGCCGCCGGGCGCCGGACCGTGCAGGAGGCGTCGACCACATAGGCCGTGACGCGCTTGCTGTCGGCCTTGTCGGGCACCACGACGAGGTAGGCGCTCTTGTCGGCGTAGGTGCCGCTCTTCGCGCCGAGAACCGTTTCACCGGAGTTGAGCGCCCGCCGGACGCAGTCGGGCACCGGGACCTCGGTCTGGATCAGTGTGTTCGCGCTCTGCGTACCCCCCGAGGGGCTCAGGTCGGTCTCCGCGTCCCCCTGCGGGCGCTGGCTGCCGCGCTGGAGTCCCTGCCGGGCGGTGAGCAGGTCCGACACCTGACTCTTCACACTGACCCCGGAGAAGGCGCCGGCGGGAGCCGAGGCCGCGCTCTGCGCCGTCTTGTCGGACGTGGTGCCGCCGAGGGACTGCATGAGCAGGGACCCGGCCCCGAGAACGGCGGCGGTGAGGACGGCGCCCAGTGCGGCCGTCCTGCGACGGCTCCGGACACGCTCCTTCCGGCCGGGGCCGCTGGTGGCGCGGGAGCGCGTGGCGGGGCGGTCCGACGAGGGCGGTGTTTCACGTGAAACAGGACCACCGGCCCCGGAGGTCTCCGCCCGCTCGGGCCCGCCCGCGGCCTCGGCGGCGAGGGCGGCGTCGATCCGGTCGGCGATGTCCGTGGGCATGGGAGGCACGTCCGTGACCGTGCCCAGGAGGCTCTGGATCTCCGCGAGCGCGGCGTGCACCTCCGCACACGGCTCGCACCCCTCCAGGTGGCGGCGCAGGTCCGCGCTGCGGGACGGCTGCAGAAGCCCTTCGGCCAGGTCGGAGATCTCGGCGACGTCCGGGTGCCCGGTCGTGTCCGTCGAGGACGTCATGCTCGCCCACCTCCGCCCTTCACGACGGCTGAACCACTCGGCCCGGAGTCTTCGGTTCCCTTGCCCGCAGATCCTGTCGCAGGTGGGACGGATGCCCCGTGCACCCGGTTCCGTCCCGTCGCGGGTTCTTTTCCACCGTCGGCCGAGGTACCGGGACGCAGGTGGGTGACCAGGGGGAGAAGTCTGGCCCGGCCCCGCGCGCACCGGCTCTTCACCGTCCCGGTGGGCACGTCCAGAATCCGGGCCGCCTCGGCGACGGGGTAGCCCTGCATGTCCACCAGGACCAGCGCGGCACGCTGCTCGGCGGGCAGGGTGCCCAGGGCTTCCAGGAGCTGCCGGTGGAGGTCGTTGCGCTCGGCGGGAGCGGCGGCCGACTCGTGCGGCTCCAGCAGCTGTTCCAGGCGCTCGGTGTCGTCCACGGGCGCGGTCTTCCGGGAGGCCGCCTTGCGGATGCGGTCCAGGCAGGCGTTCACGGTGATCCGGTGCAGCCAGGTCGTGACGGCCGACTGTCCCCGGAAGGTGTGCGCGGCCCGGTAGGCCGACACCAGGGCGTCCTGCACCGCGTCCGCGGCTTCCTCGCGGTCCCCCAGCGTCCGCAGCGCGACCGCCCACAGACGGTCCCGGTGCCTCCGCACGATCTCCGCGAAGGCATCGGGGTCACCCTGTACATGACGCGCGAGCAGATCCTCGTCCCGCACGTCCCCGTACCCACCGCCGCCTGCCATCGTCCCCCTCCGACTCGGATGAGACGTCAGCCTGTGAAATGCACTTCGGTGATGCCCTGCTTGAAGCCCGCGCCCGAGTAGGTGGCCGCGTCATAGCCGGAATTGGGAACCGCCGTCAGCCAGACCAGGACGTACCGCGCCTTGGCCGGCTTGCTCGGCTTCACCGTGGCGGTGGTACTCGTGGTGGTGCTGCTGCCGACCTTGTTCATCGAGTCCAGCGAGACAGGCGCCGAGTCGGACGTGTAGAGGTCCACCGTCGTGTGGTCGCCGCCGTAGCGGAGCCCGATGGTGGCGGCGTCGAGGTCCTTCGCCGAGCCGAGGTCGTAGACGATGCCCACACCCGGCTTGAAGGGGGCGATCGTCGGCCCCTCGTTGAAGGTCTTGGTGCGCCAGGCCGTCGACGGGTCCCCGTCGTAGGTCTCGGCGACGTCCGCCGGGTGCTGGGCATCCCCCTTGGCGACGAACTCCTGGGCACTCTGGATCTTCACCGGTTGCGGCGCCGCCTTGACGGGACTCTTGTCACCGTCGTCCTGCGTCTGCGTGGTGTTCGTGTCGTCGGAGTTGTCGCCGCGGTGCATCAGGGCGTCCGCGAGCTGCCAACTGCCGAGGCCGAGCGCCGCGATGAGCAGGGCGGAGACCGTCCACTTCAGCGCCTTGCCCGTACGGCTCTGGAGCGGGGCCGGCGGGGGCTCCATGGGCTGCGCGGCCCCGGGATGCGCCGGGGAACGGCCGTAGGTGCCCTGCTGGTAGGTCGTGCGCTGGTACTCCGGCGGACGGGTGAACGAGGGCTCCGGCGGCCGCACGCGCGGCATCTCGCCGATCGCCTTGACCAGCTCCTCCGGCGTGGTGCACGCGGACTCGTGCCGGGAGGCGGTGGCGCCGTCGTTCACGAGCGCGCGCATCGTCAGCTCGGACAGGCCCCGGTGGATTCCGGCGCGCACCTGGTCCGGCGCGATGAGCCCGATGTCCTTGGGCAGGCCGGCCAGGCCGTACGCGTCGCTCTCGTAGGGCCAGCGCTGGGTCAGCGCGGCGTAGAGCAGGGCGCCGATCGCCTCGGTGTCCGTGCGCTGCGGGGTGTCGGAACCCACACCCCGCAGGGCGGCGTTCACGGCGAGGCCGCGGATGCGCCACTGCCCCGAGGAGGTGCGCAGCACCGCGTTCGGGTTCAGCCGCAGATGGGAGAGGCCCTCGCGGTGAGCGGCGGCCATGGCTCCGGCGACCTGACTGACCATCTGGTAGGCGTCGTGCGGCTCCAGCGGGCCCGCCGCGAGGAGGGCGGTCAGCTCGGTGGCGTCCGGCAGCCACTCGTGCACCACGTAGACGAGGTCGTTCTCCTCGACCGCGTCGAGGACCTGGACGAAACGTGGATCGCCGAGCAGCGCCGCCGAACGGGCGGCCGCCAGCACGGCACGGGCGCGCACGTGGTCGGCGGGCAGGATGTGCACCCCGACGGCTCGCCGTAGTTTCTCGTCGACCGCCCGCCAGCTGCTGAATCCGTCCAGACGGGTGACGCACTCCTCCAGGCGGTAGCGCCTGGCGAGTTTGTGACCGCTGTGCAGTTCGGTGGTCGAGGACGTCTCTCCGAGGGCCTCCACCGCGCCGTTCCCCTGTACCTGGTCGATGTCCGAGTCCCGCTTCGGGTTCTTGGCCACCCCGTCGGCCGTGGCCTGATCCGCCTTGGCGGTCAGCGGCTCATCGCCGCTGTTGTCTGCCACGTCGACGGCAGCCGTGCTCCGTTCCGCCACCGTCGTCCCTGCCTCCCCATCCGTTGCACGCTGTCCGACGCCGAAACCAATTGTGCCCACAGTCCGCCGCTATGCACGACACGCAGAGGGGGACGATGGTTGTGCGACTACCCCGGCCTCAGCGCCCCAGACGCCCGCGCACCATGCCGACGAGCGAATTCAGCTCATCGATCCGCATGCGCCGGGCGGCCACGAAGAAGACACCGAGAAGTACCGCCCCACCTGCCACGAGCGCCACGAGGGAACCGAAGACGCCCTGTCCGAGGGAGTGTCCGATGCCGTAGCAGGCCGCGCCGCTGAGCAGCGCCGCCGGAACCGAGGCGATCGCCAGGCGCGCGTACGTACGCAGCACCCGGGAGCCGTCGAGGTCGCCGCCCAGCCGCTTGCGCAGCCGCCGCCAGGCGACACCGACGCCGATGGCGTAGGAGAGGCCGTACACGGCCGCCATGCCCGCCACGGCCCAGCGGGCCGGGAGCAGGAAGTAGCAGAGCGCGGAGGCACCCGCGTTGACCGCCGCCACGATGACCGTGTTGTAGAAGGGGGTGCGGGTGTCTTCGTACGCGTAGAAGGCGCGTAGGACGACGTACTGCACCGAGTACGGGATCAGGCCCAGGCCGAAGGCCATCAGCATGAAGCCCATGTTGGTCGCCGAGCCGATGCCGGAGGAGCCGAAGATCAGCGTGCACATCGGGATGCCGAGCGAGACGAAGCCGAAGGAGATGGGCACGATGGCCACCGCCGTGGTGCGCAGACCCTGCGAGATGTCGTCGCGGACGGCACCGCCGTCGCCCTCGGCGGCCGAGCGCGACAGCCGGGGCAGCAGCGCGGCCATGAGCGACACGGTGATGATGGCCTGCGGCAGACCCCAGATGAGCTGGGCGTTGGCGTAGGCGGAGAAGCCGGTGCCCTTGACCCCGGAGTCCTTGCCGGCGGCGGTCGAGAGCTGGGTGACGACCATGGCGCCCGCCTGGTTGGCGAGCACGAACAGCACCGTCCACTTGGCGAGCATCGCGGCCTTGCCCAGGCCGTGGCCCTTCCAGTCGAACCGGGGCCGGATGCGGAAGCCGGTCTCGCGCAGGTACGGGATCATCGCCAGGGCCTGCACGACGAGGCCGAGCAGGATGCCGATGCCGAGCAGGCGCTGGCCCTCCGGCGGGATGTTGCTGACGGTCATGTGGGAGTCGGCCGCGGAGCCGTAGACCCACAGGAACATGCCGAGGGTCACGATGATGACGATGTTGTTCAGGACCGGGGTCCACATCATCGCGCCGAACTTGCCACGGGCGTTCAGGATCTGACCCATGACCACGTGGATGCCCATGAAGAAGATCGAGGGCAGGAAGTAGCGGGTGAAGGTGACCGCTACCTCGTTCGCCGCCGGGTCGGAGGCGATCGGGTCCGACAGCACGCGCACCAGGTACGGCGCGCCGAGCATCGTCAGGGCGGTCAGCGCCGCCAGAGCCACCATCACGAGCGTCAGCAGCCGGTTGGCGAAGGACTCGCCCCCGTCGTCGTCCTCCTTCATCGCCCGCACCAGCTGGGGGACGAAGACGGAGTTGAGGCCGCCGCCGACGGTCAGGATGTAGATCATCGTGGGGAGCTGGTAGGCGACCTGGAAGGAGTCGCCGAGGACGCCGAGTCCCAGCGCCGCGACGATCATCGCCGACCGGACGAAACCGGTGAGCCGCGACACCATCGTGCCCGCGGCCATGACGGCGCTGGAGCTGAGCAGCCCGGAGGCGCGCCCCTTCGCCGGGGCGGGCGCCGGAGGCGCGGAGGTCTCGGCAGGGCCGGAGGGGCCCGCCGGGGCGGGTACGGGCGGCTGCACGGGGCTGCCGGGGCCTGCCTGGTACGGGGTTCCGCCACCGCCGTACGGCGCGGCGCTCTGGGCGTGGGGCGGCGGGTACGAGCCGCCCGCGCCCTGGCCCGCGCGGGCCGACGCCGCCGCGCCGGCCGCCCCGCCGGACTGCTGGTCCCGCAGGAGGTGCGCGAAGGCGTCCGGCTCGTGGTATTCCTCGCCGGAGTGCGAGACCAGGTCGTCCACGCCGACGAACTGGGTCGTGCGCGGGTGGTCGCCGTACGGCAGGTGCTGGGTGGCGTCACCCTCCGGCTCGGGCGCCGGTGTCTTGGCCCACACGCGCGGGTCGGGGGAGTACGAGGACTGCGACGGCGGCGCGTAGAGCGGCTGACGCGGCTCGAAGCTGCCCGGAGGCGGCGGCGGGTGCGCGGCGCGGTCGTAGAGCGCCTCGGCGACCGGGTCCTGGGCGGAGAGATCCCGCGCCCGGTAGGGGTCCTGGTCGTAGGCGTCCTGGAGGTACATGTCCGCAGCGGGCTGCGGCGGCTCGTGGCCGGGCTCGGGCGGGGTCTCGGGCCGGCCCGAGTCGGCGGCGTCCCGGCCGCGGTCACCGTCGTACGGCGCGTTCATGGTTACCCCACCTCATCGTCCCTGGCCACACGGGCCGCGGCGTCGCTCAACGGTCCACTCTCTCACCCGTGCCGGACGGGTCGGCGCTTTCCGGTGCGGTGTCCGGCGCAGGGTCACCCGCCTGCTCC
Organism: Streptomyces sp. NPDC046860; assembly: GCF_040645115.1. Classification (NCBI taxonomy): domain Bacteria; kingdom Bacillati; phylum Actinomycetota; class Actinomycetes; order Kitasatosporales; family Streptomycetaceae; genus Streptomyces; species Streptomyces sp. NPDC046860. Next base: position 115,182 of record NZ_JBEYXQ010000007.1, read on the forward strand.
GGCCCCGCTGTCCCGGCGGCGGAACCCTGCTCCTCGGGAAGACGGTCCCCGGAAGCCTCGGGGTTCCCGGCGTCCTCACCGGACTCCGTCTCCGCCTCGCCCGGGCCCTCCTCCTCGGCCTGGCGGGCAGCCGCGCGCTTGCGCTGGGTGTACATCCGGAAACCGGCCAGGACCAGCAGCAGCACGCCGCCGCCGATGACCAGCATGACCGTCGGGGTGACCTCGGTGACCTTCACGTCGAAGGTGACGGGGTCGCCGTACTCCTGGCCGTCCTCGGTGTAGAGCTGGGCGAGGACCGTGGCCCGGCCGTTGGCGTTGGCCGAGGTGGTGAACTTCACCGACTGGCTGTGCCCGCCGGAGACCTCAACGGGCTGCTCGTCGTACGCCTTGCCGCCGATCTTCAGGCGCGTCGGCTGGGTCGAGCTGAGCCGCAGGTACAGATGGCCGACGGGCTGGACGAGGTTGTTCTGCACCGTCACCGGGATGGTGGCGCTGCGCCCGGAGAGCTTGGTCTCCGACTTGTCGATCAGCTTGACCTGCTCGCCGAGGCTGTCGAGCCAGCTCTCCACGCCCGCGCGGAAGTCGTCCGCCTTGGTGGCCTGGCCCCGCCATGACGTGGACATCCCGCGGTTTATGGCCCTGCCGAACGGCGTCACCACGCGGGACTGGTCGTCGAGGATCACCTGGAAGTTGTCGAGCTTGTCCTGCGTGTCGGCGATCTGCTCGAAGGCGCTCCTCGGCAGCTCCTGCCGGCGCAGCGACGAGGGATAGGCCGACGTGGAGGGGATGCGCGTGGTGGCGTCCGGGTCGGGCTTGGCCCTGGCGGCGTCGGTCAGGTTCTCGGGCTGCGACCAGTTGCCGTCCTGGAGCGCCTTCACGGCCGCGGCCATCGCCTGCGCCTGGCTCGCGGTCGGCGTGCGCTGCGGCGCGAAGACGACGCTGCGCTGCTCGTCCTTCTGCGCGTTGATCTCCAGGCTCTGCGCGAGGAACTGCTGCACCGCGAGCGTGGAGCTGTCCGCCTTGGTGAGGTCGCCCTCGAAGGCCGTGGACATCCGCGCGTCGGCGACGACCGCCGTGGTGCCGCCGCCGATGGGGCGGGCGGCGGACGGCGTGTAGGACAGCCCCGCGGTCTCCCGGAGGCTGTCGCTGCGGGTGATGACCTGGTCGGCGCCCGCGGAGGTGGCCACCTTGATGATCGACGGGTCGACCGCGCCCTCCACGGGCCACGCGAAGTCGGTGCTCGGCGTGACGTGGAGCACGGTCTTCACCGTGAGAGCCGCGACGTCGGTGGCGTCCTTGAGATGGCTCAGCGAGCCGGTGACGCTGGTGCCGGTGTGGGCCAGCGAGGCCAGGTCCGGGTCGGCGAACGGCAGCGCGACGACCTCCTTGTCCGCCACCGCCTTCTGCAGGCCGGCCAGCCACTGCTTGGCCACCGCCTGGTTCTCGCGCGAGCCCGCGTCGGTGCCGCCGTCGGGCCGCTGGACCCGATAGCTGTTCGCCATCGCGTCCACCGCGGCCAGCAGGTCCGGATCGATCACCCAGGTGACGTCGAGATCCTTGCCCAGCTCCATCATCTGCGCCAGGCGGCCGCCGGGGGCGATCTCCTTGGCCAGTTCGTCGTCCTGGAAGACGGGTGTCTGCCGTTCCCCGGCACCCGTCCGGGCCGTCATGTGGACGGAGGAGAGCAGCGGCCACAGGACCGTCGTCCTGCTCGTGCTGTCGGCCTCGGATGGCTGCCAGGGCAGGAAGGTCCGCTGGATGCCGAGCATCTGGTCCCAGGGCTGCGCCGACGTCTTGCCGGACACCGAGGCGCCGAACGAGTAGACCCCGTTCTTGCCGAGGTCCAGCTCGTCCACCGGGACGGAGATGCTGAAGTGCTCGGCGACGCCCGGGACCAGCTTGGCGAACTTCTGGGTGTACTTCCCGCCGAGCTCCTCGCCGGTGCCGCCCCGGACGTCGTTCGGGTGCTGGGCGATGGCGTCGACGGCCGAGCGGGTGTTCAGCAGGGGTCCCACCCGCAGCCCGACGTGGGCTCCGGTCACGGTCTGCTTGCCGTTGTTGATCACCGTGCCGGTCACGGTCAGCGTGTCGTCCTCGGTGGGCGCGTTCGGCGTCAGTGAGTCCAACGCCACGGACACCGGGTCCGTCTGCGCCGCCTCGGCGGGCTCGGCAGCGGTCAGCTGGAGCAGCCCGGCGAGCAGCGGTGCGCCCGCCAGCAGCGCTCCCGCCCGCCGCAGTCGGCGGCGGGCAGGAGAGGCACTGTGCCCCTGGAATTCAGCCGCGTCGGCCACGCGCTAGCCCGTCCCTCGTCGTCGTCATCAGTGGTCGTCGGAATGTGCGTCCCCGCATGGTAACGATGACGGCGGAGGTGAAGTGCCACGGACCGATCCACAAGATCACCCCGGAGCGTCCGCCTGTCCTCTATATCCGGTAACGAGCGGAGAGCCGGTGTCCGCCGCAAGAGCAGCCCTTGTAGGGGTATGGCAGGGGGCTCCGCGCCGGTCAAACGGGTGCGCCCCGGGGCGGCCCGGCCACGTACCCTCTTCTGTTGTGCCGAACCCCAACGATGACAATCCCGCTGCCCTCAGCCAGGTGCAGCAGCGCGCGGTGAGCGAGCTGCTGCGGGTGGCTCCCGTCGCCGACGATCTCGCCCGCCGTTTCCAGGAGGCCGGGTTCTCGCTCGCCCTGGTCGGCGGCTCGGTCCGGGACGCGCTGCTCGGCCGGCTCGGGAACGACCTGGACTTCACCACCGACGCGCGCCCCGAGGACGTGCTGCGGATCGTCCGGCCATGGGCGGACGCCGTCTGGGAGGTCGGGATCGCCTTCGGCACGGTGGGCGCCCAGAAGGACGGCTACCAGATCGAGGTCACCACCTACCGGTCGGAGGCGTACGACCGCACCTCCCGCAAGCCCGAGGTCTCGTACGGGGACTCCATCGAGGAGGACCTGGTCCGGCGTGACTTCACGGTCAACGCGATGGCCGTCGCCCTGCCGGAGAAGGAGTTCATCGACCCGCACGGCGGCCTGGAGGACCTCGCGGCCCGGGTGCTGCGTACGCCCGGCACGCCGGAGGAGTCGTTCTCCGACGATCCGCTGCGGATGATGCGGGCCGCCCGGTTCGCCGCCCAGCTGGACTTCGAGGTGGACCCGGCGGTCGTCACGGCGATGACCGAGATGGCCGAGCGGATCGAGATCGTGTCGGCCGAGCGGGTCCGGGACGAGCTGAACAAGCTGCTGCTCTCCGCGCACCCCCGCAAGGGCCTCACCCTGCTGGTCGACACCGGGCTCGCGGCGCACGTCCTGCCCGAGCTTCCGGCGCTGCGGCTGGAGCGTGACGAGCACCACCGCCACAAGGACGTCTACGACCACTCGCTCATCGTGCTGGAGCAGGCGATCGACCTGGAGGAGAACGGCCCGGACCTCACGCTCCGGCTGGCCGCGCTGCTGCACGACATCGGCAAGCCCCGGACGCGCCGCTTCGAGGAGGACGGCCGGGTCTCCTTCCACCACCACGAGGTGGTCGGCGCCAAGATGACCAAGAAGCGCATGACCGCCCTGAAGTACCCCAATGATCTGGTGAGGGACGTCTCGCACCTGGTCGAGCTCCACCTGCGCTTCCACGGCTACGGCACCGGAGAGTGGACGGACTCCGCGGTCCGACGCTATGTCCGCGACGCCGGGCCGCTGCTGGAGCGCCTGCACAAGCTGACCCGCTCCGACTGCACCACCCGGAACAAGCGCAAGGCGGCCACGCTGTCCCGCGCCTACGACGGGCTGGAGACGCGCATCGCCGAGCTGCAGGAGCAGGAGGAGCTGGACTCCATCCGCCCCGACCTCGACGGCAACGACATCATGACGATCCTCGGCGTCGGCCCCGGCCCCGTGATCGGTAAGGCGTACAAGCACATGCTGGAGCTGCGCCTGGAGCACGGCCCGATGGACCGCGACGCCGCGATCACGGCCCTCAAGGAGTGGTGGGCCCAGCAGGACTGAGCGTGCCGCGGGGATCGTGTTTCACGTGAAACATGACTCAGCGACGGGGCGGTGTTTCACGTGAAACACCGCCCTTCTCGCTGTTCCGGGTCCGCTCGAAGCGGGTCATCATCACGGTGACGGCTGCGTAGAGCAGAGCCACGAGGATGATCAGGACCGCGGACCGGCCGTCCGGCGGAAGCATCAGGGCGGCCACTCCGGCGGCGCCGACGAAGGCGACGTTGAAGAGGACGTCGTAGACGGAGAAGACCCGGCCCCGGAATCTGTCCTCGACCGAAGCCTGGACGATCGTGTCCGTGGCGATCTTCGCGCCCTGGGTGACGAGCCCCAGCAGGAACGCCGCGATCAGCAGGGGAACCGTGGCGAAGGGAAGGCCGAGCCCCGGTACCAGGACGGTGGCCGCGCCCGAGCAGACCGCGATCCAGCGCCCGGCACCGAGACGTCCCGCGCTCCAGGGCGTCACCACGGCGGCCGCGAAGAATCCCGCGCCGGAGACGGCCAGCGCCAGCCCCAGCAGGCGCAGCCCGGCCTGCGGGGTGCTGGAGAGGCCGTACCGGCAGAGCATGAGCAGCAGGACCAGCAGTGCTCCGTAGCAGAAGCGCATGCAGCTCATGGCCGTGAGCGCCCGGACGGACTCCCTGCGCCGGGGCTCGGCCAGATACCGCACGGCCGCAAGGAGGTCGCGGGCCGTCGCGGCGAGGACGGTCCGCAGACGTGGCAGCACCGGCGGACGGTCGGGGCCGAGCAGCCCGGGCGCCATGGTCAGGGCGGTGAGGCCCGCGCACAGGTACAGCAGGGCACCGAACAGGACCACCACCGCGTCCGAGTCCGACGCGACGGACCGGACGCCGAAGGCGAGGGCGGCGCCGAGCGTCGCGGCCAGGGTGCCGGCCGTCGGGCACAGGGAGTTGGCCACCACCAGGCGGTCGGTGTCGACCACACGCGGCAGCGCCGCCGAGAGCCCGGCGAGCACGAACCGGTTGACGGCCGTGACGCACAGCGCGGACGCGTAGAACAGCCACTCCGGCGCGTGGACGGCCATCAGCACGGCGGTGGCGGCCGCCAGCAGCGCGCGGAGCAGGTTGCCGTGGACGAAGACCTGGCGACGGCGCCAGCGGTCCAGCAGGACACCGGCGAAAGGACCGACCAGCGAGTAGGGCAGCAGGAGGACCGCCATCGCGGAGGCGATCGCCGGGGCCGAGGTCTGCTTCTCGGGCGAGAAGACGACGTACGAGGCGAGTGCGATCTGATAGACCCCGTCCGAACCCTGAGAGAGCAGACGGACATACAGCAGGCGCCGGAAGTCCCGTACGCGCAGCAGCAGGCGCAGATCACGGACGACGGGCATGGGCACAGCCTCACACATGCGGAGGGTCCCCGGGGTCGGCAGACCCCGGGGACCCTCACAGCCCTGGCAGGAGCGTTCTCGTGCGAGCGGTGTCTAGCGCTCGACGTCGCCGCGGATGAACTTCTCGACGTTCTCTCGGGCCTCGTCGTCGAAGTACTGGACCGGCGGGGACTTCATGAAGTACGAGGACGCCGAGAGGATCGGGCCACCCACGCCCCGGTCCTTGGCGATCTTCGCGGCACGCAGGGCGTCGATGATGACACCGGCGGAGTTCGGGGAGTCCCAGACCTCCAGCTTGTACTCGAGGTTCAGCGGGACGTCGCCGAACGCACGGCCCTCCAGGCGGACGTAGGCCCACTTGCGGTCGTCCAGCCAGGCCACGTAGTCGGACGGGCCGATGTGCACGTTCTTCTCGCCGAGGTCCCGGTCGGGGATCTGGGAGGTGACGGCCTGCGTCTTGGAGATCTTCTTGGACTCCAGGCGCTCGCGCTCGAGCATGTTCTTGAAGTCCATGTTGCCGCCGACGTTGAGCTGCATCGTGCGGTCCAGGATCACACCGCGGTCCTCGAACAGCTTCGCCATGACGCGGTGCGTGATGGTGGCGCCCACCTGGGACTTGATGTCGTCACCGACGATCGGCACGCCGGCCTCGGTGAACTTGTCCGCCCACTCCTTGGTGCCGGCGATGAAGACCGGGAGGGCGTTGACGAAGGCGACCTTGGCGTCGATGGCGCACTGGGCGTAGTACTTCGCCGCGTCCTCGGAGCCCACGGGCAGGTAGCAGACCAGGACGTCGACCTGCTTGTCCTTCAGGGTCTGGACGATGTCGACCGGCTCGGCGTCCGACTCCTCGATGGTCTCGCGGTAGTACTTGCCGAGACCGTCGCGGGTGTGGCCGCGCTGGACGGTGACACCGCTGGAGGGCACGTCGCAGATCTTGATGGTGTTGTTCTCGGAAGCGCCGATGGCGTCCGCGAGGTCGAGGCCGACCTTCTTGGCGTCCACGTCGAACGCGGCGACGAACTCGATGTCCCGCACGTGGTAGTCACCGAACTGCACGTGCATCAGGCCGGGGACCTTGGCCGCCGGGTCGGCGTCCTTGTAGTACTCGACTCCCTGTACCAGCGACGCGGCGCAGTTGCCGACACCGACGATGGCTACGCGAACCGAACCCATTCCGGTTGCTCCCTGTGTGTACGAGTGAGGCCCTGGTGGACCGTCACGTGGCGGTGTCGTCGGGCGTATCCGTCCCCGGAAGATCCCTGGGACGGGGCAGGCCGCCCGTCGATCCAGATGTGGTGTCCTGCTGAGCGGACTCGCCGGACGCGGGACCCTTCAGGTCCCGCCCCGCCCGCTCGCTCTCGATCAGCTCGTTCAGCCAGCGCACTTCGCGCTCCACGGACTCCATTCCGTGGCGCTGGAGCTCGAGCGTGTAGTCGTCGAGGCGCTCCCGCGTGCGTGCCAGGGAGGCGCGCATCTTCTCCAGACGCTCCTCCAGGCGGCTGCGCCGGCCTTCCAGCACCCGCATACGCACGTCGCGCGAGGTCTGCCCGAAGAAGGCGAACCGGGCGGCGAAGTGCTCGTCCTCGTATGCGTCGGGGCCGGTCTGCGACAGGAGTTCCTCGAAGTGTTCCTTACCTTCGGCCGTCAGCCGGTAGACGATCTTCGCGCGGCGTCCGGTGAGGGGGGCGGCCAGAGCGTCTTCATGGGTGTTCCCCGGTTCCTCGATCAACCAGCCGTTCGCGACCAGCGTCTTGAGGCAGGGGTAGAGCGTCCCGTAGCTGAACGCCCGGAACACACCCAGGGACGTGTTGAGTCGTTTGCGCAGCTCGTAGCCGTGCATCGGCGACTCGCGCAGCAGCCCGAGCACGGCGAACTCGAGGATGCCGGAACGACGGCTCATGATCGCCTCCTCTTGGCACGCGACGCGCTTATCTCGCTCTGATGTATCGACTCGATACATCACGACGATAGAACGGCCTTCGGTGTGCGACAAGAGGGGAAACGGTGAACGGGATCACATCACCGATTCGTACGAGGCAAGTTGCCTGATTTGGGGTGAACTTCGGGGCTCGGAGGGTTTTGGCGGTGCGTAGTCTGTGCGGCATGCACATCACCGGGAACCAAGGGGCGCTTGGGGAGCGTCGTGATCCTCGGTGCAGTACGGGTGAATACAGCAACGACCACATCCGTACTTCGGGGGGACCGGAAACCAGCCGCTGTTTCCAGGCGCGCACGGATGCGCCTGCCCGAGGAGTAATCGTTCGATGAGCGAGCACCGTCGCAAACCGCCGCAGCCGCAGGGAGGCGGACGTGCCGCGGCCCGACGCGGCCAGCCCGGCCCGTCCTCCGGCCGTTCCGGCGCGCCGCGAGGCGCCAACGGGGCCTCTGACCACTCCTATGGGGCGCGTTCCCAGGGACCTGACGCGTACGGGTCTGGGGGTGAAGAGCGTGAGTACGGCAGCCGGGCCGAGGCGCGCAGGGCCGCCCAGAGAGGCGGCAGCCGCCGCCGGGGCGCGGAGAACGCGCCCGCGGGCCGCGGCCGGGGCCGCGAACAGGGGCCACCCGGCAAGCCCCGGTTCATCGACTACCCCCGCGAGGGCAAGTACGGCTGGCGCCGCTGGATGCCCTCCTGGCGACTGGTCACGGGCCTGGGGATCGGCTTCGCGGGCAGCGTGGTCGTCATGGCGGGTGTGGGGTACGCGCTGGTCAACATCCCTGACGAGAACGCGGCGGCCGAGTCGCAGAACAACGTCTACTACTGGGCCGACGGAACCCAGATGGTGGCCACGGGCACCGGTGTGAACCGGCAGAACCTCAAGATCGACAAGATCCCCAAGGCCATGCAGTACGCGGTGATCTCCGCGGAGAACAAGAGCTTCTACGAGGACTCGGGCGTGGACCCCATGGGCATCGCCCGGGCCCTGGCCAACATGGCGCGTGGCGGACAGACCCAGGGTGGTTCCACGATCACCCAGCAGTTCGTCAAGAACACCTACCTGAGCCAGGACCAGACGCTCACCCGTAAGTTCACGGAGATGTTCATCTCCCTGAAGGTGGGCACGAAGCTCGACAAGAACGAGATCATGCGGGGTTACCTCAACACCTCGTACTACGGTCGCGGTGCCTACGGCATCCAGGCGGCCGCGCAGACGTACTACGGCAAGAACGCCGAGGATCTGACTCCCAGCGAATGCGCGGTTCTCGCGGCTCTGCTGAAGGGGGCCACGTACTACGACCCCGCGGGCAACGAGGATCTCGACAAGAGCGCAACGCGGGAAGCCAACCTGGCGCGCTCGCAGGGTCGTTGGCGCTGGATTCTCGGTGAGATGCACAAGGACGAGCGCCTCAGCGACGCCGATTACCAGAAGGCGATCAGCCACTACCCCGAGCCGCAGGGCCGCAAGGCGACCAAGGGCATGACCGGCCAGATCAGCTACATGGTCGACACCGCGAAGAAGTACGTCCTGAACCACTCCAACATCACGGAGGCGAAGTTCGACAAGGGCGGCTACCAGATCCGGACGACCTTCCAGAAGAACAGGGTCGAGGCCCTGACCGCGGCCGTGAAGAAGATCCAGAAGTCTCGGCTGAAGCCCGACACCGTGGAGAAGGACAAGTACGTCCAGTTCGGCGCCGCCTCGGTGGTGCCCAACGACGGTGCCATCGTCGCCCTGTACGGCGGTGACGGCTACGAGAACGGTCACTTCACCAACAACGCCGACACCTCCGGCGTCCCGGTGGGTTCGACGTGGAAGCCCTACGTGCTGGCCGCGGCCATGCAGGACGGCACGTACAACTCCGACGGTGAGGGCATCTCCCCGCTGAGCAAGTACAACGGCAACGACCATCTCAAGGTCCGCCGGCCCGACGGGTCGTACTACCTCAACAAGGACAACTCGTTCTTCTTCCAGGCGAACGAGAGCGACCACCCCTGGGGCTTCATCAGCCTGCGCAAGGCGATGGAGCAGTCGGTCAACACCCCCTTCGTGCAGCTCGGTATCGACGTCGGCATGTCGAAGGTCCGGGACATGGCCAAGTCCACCGGCATCCTCGAGGGCAGCATGGCGAAGGACCTCAACCCCTCCTTCGCCATCGGTACCTCCACCCCGAGCGCGATCCGTATGGCGGACTCCTACGCGACGTTCGCCGCGGCCGGCAAGCAGACGGACCCGTACTCGGTCACCTCGGTCAAGTTCGACGGTGCGGAACTGCCCGGCTTCAAGAAGCCGGAGTCCAAGCAGGCGATGGACGCGAACATCGCCAACAACGTGACCGACGTCCTGCAGAACGTGATCCAGAACGGCACCGGTCAGAACGCCAAGCTGCTGGGCCGCACCGCCGCGGGCAAGACCGGTACCACCGACGAGAACAAGTCGGCCTGGTTCGTCGGCTACACTCAGCAGCTCTCCACCTCGGTCGCGATGTTCCGTGAGAACCCCAAGGACCACAGGCTGCTCTCCATGAACGGCACGGCAGGCAAGGACTCCATCCACGGTGGTGACATCCCGACCTCGGTCTGGACGGAGTACATGCTGGCCGCGCTGAAGGGCAAGAACGACCCCGGCTTCCCGGACGCCGTGAAGATCCCCAAGATCCAGAACGAGGTCGGCGCTCCCACGCCGAAGCCGAAGCCGAGCCCGACGCCGAGCGAGAAGCCGACCGAGTCGACGAGCCCGTCGCCGACCCTGCCGTCGTCTTCGCCGTCGCCGAGCGAGAGCGAGACCTGCCGGTTCTTCTGCAACGACAACGGCGGCACCGGCCCCGGCGGCGCGGACGGCGGAGCCAGTTCCACGCCGACCGAGTCGACGACACCCGGAACCGGCAATGTCAGGGGCAACAGCAACGCCGGAGCCAACGGCGGCAACGACGGTGGAGGCTTCTTCGGAGGCCCCAACGGATAGCCGGACCGCCCGCCCCATTGGCGGTCATTTCGCCCGGCACGGGTGTTTCACGTGAAACAAGGGCCGTCGCACCGACCAGGTGCGGCGGCCCTCCGCGTTCCACCTGGCGAGTACGGCAGGATGTGCCCCATGCCCAGTGCAGAGACGACGCCCGCGCGCGTGCGTGAACCGGAGACGGTACGGCCGACGCGGGAGGACGAGATCGCGGCGGCCGGCAGCGAGCTGATCGGCGGCCCCCTCGGGCGACGTGCCCTGACCGGGACGTCCTGGTGGACGCCGGTCCGGGTGGTCGTGCTCGTGGCGATCGGCATGTTCGCCCTCGGGCTCGTCCAGAAGGCGCCCTGCTACGACGGTGCCTGGTTCTTCGGGGCCAGCTCGCAGTACACGCACGCCTGCTACTCGGACATCCCCCACCTCTATCAGGGGCGCGGCTTCGCCGACGGGCTCGTGCCGTACTTCGACAAGCTGCCCGGCGACATGGACTACCTCGAGTACCCGGTGCTGACCGGGGTGTTCATGGAGGTCGCCTCCTGGCTCACGCCGGGCAGCGGCGGCATCCAGCGGCAGGAGCAGTGGTACTGGTTCGTCAACGCCGGGATGCTGATGGTCTGCGCGGCCGTCATCGCCGTCTGCGTCAGCCGGACCCACCGCCGCCGCCCCTGGGACGGCCTGCTGCTCGCTCTGGCGCCGGCCTTCGCGCTGACCGCCACCATCAACTGGGACCTCCTGGCGGTGGCCCTGACGGCCGCCGCGATGCTGATGTGGTCCCGCGGCCGCCCCGTCGCCTTCGGGGTGCTCCTGGGGCTGGCCACGGCCGCCAAGCTCTATCCCCTGGTCCTGCTCGGCCCCCTGCTGGTGCTGTGCTGGCGCGCGGGCAAGTGGCGGGAGTTCTTCCAGGCCGTCGGGGGCGCGCTCGGGGCGTGGCTCGTGGTGAACGTGCCGGTGATGCTGTTCGCCTTCCAGGGCTGGTCGAAGTTCTACACGTTCAGCCATGACCGAGGCGTCGACTTCGGCTCCTTCTGGCTGATCTGGTCCCAGAACTCCAGCAACCCGCCGAGCATCGACTTCGTGAACACCACCGCCAGCGCCCTGGTGGTGCTGTCCTTCCTCGGCATCGCGGCGCTGACCTTCACCGCACCGCGCCGACCGCGCTTCGCCCAGCTGGCCTTCCTGATGGTGGCGGCCTTCATCCTGACCAACAAGGTCTACTCCCCCCAGTACGTGCTGTGGCTGGTGCCGCTCGTGGTCCTGGCCCGGCCCAAGTGGCGGGACTTCCTCGTCTGGCAGGCATGCGAGGTGGCGTACTTCCTCGGCATCTGGCTGTACCTCGCGTACACGACCAGCGGGGACGCCCACAAGGGCCTGCCCACCGAGGGCTACCACTGGGCGATCGCCCTGCACCTGCTGGGCACCCTGTACCTGTGTGCCGTCGTCGTGCGCGACATCCTGCGGCCGGAACGTGACGTGGTGCGCCTCGCCGGGGACGACGACCCCTCGGGCGGTGTGCTCGACGGCGCGGCCGACCGTTTCGTCCTGCGGGGTCTGCGGCATCCGGATCACGGGTTGCCCGAGGAGACGCCCCGGACGGACTGGGGCGGCCCGGAACCGGCGCCCCACGAGGGCCGTTCGCTCTGAGCGAAGCGGCTCCGCCCCGGAGGCCGCGAGCATGAGAAAGGCCGTGCACGAGATCTCGTGCACGGCCTTCTCGTCTGTCCGGTGCGGACCCGGTGCCCTAGCGGTCCAGGATCCGGTCGAACGTTGTGGTGGTGTGCCGCAGATGGGCCACCAGTTCGTCCCCGACCTTCGGCTCGGGAGCGTCGGAGGGGACGAACAGGATCGACACCTGCATGTGCGGCGGCTCCGCGAACCAGCGCTGCTTGCCGCCCCAGACGAACGGCGCGAGGTTCCGGTTCACCGTGGCGAGGCCGGCCCGCGCCACGCCCTTGGCGCGCGGCATGACGCCATGCAGGGCCTTCGGCGCCTCCAGGCCCACCCCGTGCGACGTACCGCCCGCCACGACGACCAGGAAGCCGTCGGAGGCCGCCTTCTGCTGCCGGTAGCCGAAGCGGTCGCCCTTGGTCACCTTGGTGACGTCCAGGACGGCTCCCCGGTACTCGGTGGCGTCGTGGTCGCCCAGCCACAGCCGGGTGCCGATCCGGGCGCGGAAGCGGGTCTGCGGGAACTGCTGCTGGAGCCGGATCAGCTCGTCCGCCTTGAGGTGGCTGACGAACATCGTGTGCAGCGGCAGCCGGGCCGCGCGCAGCCGGTCCATCCACGCGATGACCTCCTCGACGGCGTCCGAGCCGTCGGTGCGGTCCAGCGGGAGATGGATGGCGAAGCCCTCCAGGCGGACGTTCTCGATGGCCTGGTGAAGCTGCGGCAGGTCCTGCTCGCTGATGCCGTGCCGCTTCATCGAGGACATCACCTCGATGACGACACGGGCACCCACCAGGCCGTACACGCCGTCGACCGACGACACCGAGCGGACCACCCGGTCCGGCAGCGGCACCGGCTCCTCGCCGCGCCGGTACGGCGTCAGCACCAGCAGGTCACCGCTGAACCAGTCCTTGATGCGCGCGGCCTCGTAGGTGGTGCCGACGGCGAGCATGTCGGAGCCCAGCCGGGTGGCCTCCTCCGCGAGCCGTTCGTGGCCGAAGCCGTAGCCGTTGCCCTTGCAGACCGGGACGAGCCCCGGAAACTGCTCCTGCACGTGCTTGTGGTGCGCACGCCAGCGCGCGGTGTCGACGTAGAGCGTGAGCGCCATGGCCGGACCCGGAACCTTTCTCGTGGCTGCGGTGGTCCCCGCCGTGATCAGCGGGGACTCTGGGGGACGGGTAACAGTGAACCCCTGCGAGGGCTATGGAACCAGAAGGCGGAGGAAGCGGACGACCGCCGCTCAGCGCCGCGACATGTAGATGTCGAGCGCCTTGTGGAGCAGCTTGTTGAGCGGGAAGTCCCATTCGCCGAGGTACTCGGCCGCCTGTCCGCCCGTGCCGACCTTGAACTGGATGAGGCCGAACAGGTGATCCGTCTCGTCCAGCGAGTCGGAGATGCCGCGCAGGTCGTAGACGGTGGCGCCGAGCGCGTAGGCGTCGCGCAGCATCCGCCACTGCATGGCGTTGGAGGGCCGGACCTCACGGCCGATGTTGTCGGAGGCGCCGTAGGAGTACCAGACGTGGCCGCCGACGATCAGCATGGTGGCCGCGGACAGGTTCACGCCGTTGTGGCGGGCGAAGTACAGCCGCATCCGGTTGGGGTCCTCGGTGTTGAGGGCCGTCCACATGCGCTGGAAGTACGACAGGGGGCGCGGGCGGAAGTGGTCGCGCACCGCGGTGATCTCGTACAGCCGCTGCCACTCCTCCAGGTCCTGGTAACCGCCCTGGACGACCTCGACGCCGGCCTTCTCGGCCTTCTTGATGTTGCGGCGCCACAGCTGGTTGAACTGCTTGTGCACCTCTTCCAGCGAGCGGTTGGCCAGCGGCACCTGGAAGATGTAGCGCGGCTGCACGTCGCCGAAGCCGGCGCCGCCGTCCTCGCCCTGCTGCCAGCCCATGCGGCGCAGCTTGTCCGCCACCTCGAAGGCGCGCGGCTCGATGAAGTCGGCCTCCATGTCGCGCAGGCGCTTCACGTCCGGGCTCTGGATGCCCTTCTTGATGGTCTCCGCGTTCCAGCGGCGGATGATCACCGGCGGGCCCATCTTGACCGAGAACGCGCCCTGGTGCTTGAGGTGGGCCAGCATCGGCTGGAGCCACTCCTCCAGGTTCGGGGAGAACCAGTTGAGGACCGGGCCCTCGGGCAGGTAGGCGAGGTAGCGCTTGATCTTGGGCAGCTGGCGGTAGAGGACCAGCCCGGCACCGACCATGTCGCCGGTGCGCTCGTCGAACCAGCCGAGGCTCTCCGAACGCCACTCCGCCTTCACGTCGGCCCATGCCGGGACCTGCATGTGGCTAGCCGACGGCAGGCTCTGGATGTACGCCAGATGCTGCTCGCGGCTGATGGTCCTCAGGGTCAGACTCATGTCGGGGCGCTCCTCGGGCTGGTGTGTCCCCATGGGATCAGGGGCTCCGGCTCTCGCGCCGAAGCCTACTGCGCCCTGCGAGCGCCTCGAATGGGGCGTACGGCACCGGCGTTCCGGCCCCGGGAAGGGCCGGAACGCTCGTCGGTGCCCGGGAGGCCGTCAGGGACGGCGGGGCGGGTGGGTCAGCTGCCGATGAGTCCGCCGAAGAGACCTCCGTTGGCCATGCCGATCAGGAAGCCGATCCCGGAGGCGCCCATGCCCACGACCAGGCCGAAGCGCTCCCGGGTGGTGATCGAGATCCACTGCCCGTAGGCGCCGGCGATCATGCCGATCAGACCGGCCCACGAGGCGACGAGGTGGAGCCCGCCGAAGAAGCACGTGACGAAGGACAGCAGGCCCAGGACGAGAGCCGCCACCGTCAGGCCGTCCTGGAGCGGATGAGGCTTGCCGTCACTGGCGAAGAGGGAGCCGGCGGTGGTCGGTCGCACTGCCTGTGTCATGAGGCACCTCCTGCGGATCGCGGCGCACTGTAGCGCCCTACACACCCGATGTGTACAGATTGCGGGCTTCCAGGGCCGGATTTCAACCGCAAGCGGGTGACCGGGTAGTCTGTAACGTCTGCACCGGTGTCTGCCCTGGCCCGAGCGGGCCCACTGTGGACGGTTCCTCCGCGGACCTCCGACTGTCAGTGGTGGCCGATACCGTTGCGTACGCATCACGACCCTCCTGCCACGGAACGACCGTGGCCGCTGAGTCCAAAGGAGGTGGGTTCCACATGCGTCACTACGAGGTGATGGTCATCCTCGACCCCGATCTCGAGGAGCGTTCTGTCTCCCCGCTGATCGAGAACTTCCTCTCTGTCGTCCGCGATGGCGGCGGCAAGGTGGAAAAGGTCGACACCTGGGGCCGTCGTCGTCTCTCGTACGAGATCAAGAAGAAGCCTGAGGGCATCTACTCGGTCATCGACCTGCAGGCCGAGCCTGCGGTCGTCAAGGAGCTCGACCGCCAGATGAACCTGAACGAGTCGGTCCTCCGGACCAAGGTCCTCCGCCCCGAGATGCACTGAGCTCTCCCGCTCAGCTGATCTCGGGATTCGAGTAGCAGCAACCAAGCAGCCAGAGCAATCCCGCCGAGAGGTTCCCCCATGGCAGGCGAGACCGTCATCACGGTCATCGGCAATCTTGTCGACGACCCCGAGCTGCGCTTCACCCCTTCCGGTGCGGCGGTCGCAAAGTTCCGCGTCGCGTCCACTCCCCGCACCTTCGACCGTCAGACCAATGAGTGGAAGGACGGCGAGAGCCTGTTCCTGACCTGCTCGGTCTGGCGTCAGGCGGCGGAGAACGTCGCGGAGTCGCTCCAGCGAGGCATGCGCGTCATCGTGCAGGGCCGGCTGAAGCAGCGGTCGTACGAGGACCGCGAGGGCGTCAAGCGCACGGTCTACGAGCTGGACGTCGAGGAAGTCGGCCCCAGCCTGCGCAACGCGACGGCGAAGGTCACCAAGACCTCCGGCGGCGCACGCGGCGGCCAGGGCGGTTACGGCGGCGGTGGCAACCAGGGCGGCCAGGGTGGTGGCGGCTGGGGCGGTGGCTCCGGCGGCGGCAACCAGGGCGGCTCCCAGGCCGACGACCCGTGGGCTTCCGGCGCTCCCGCCGGTGGCAACCAGGGTGGCGGCGGCTGGGGCGGCGGCTCCGGCAGCGGTGGCGGTGGCGGCTACTCGGACGAGCCCCCCTTCTAAGGGCTCGATTCCCACTTCTTGATCACACAGGAGAAACACCATGGCGAAGCCGCCTGTGCGCAAGCCTAAGAAGAAGGTCTGCGCTTTCTGCAAGGACAAGGTCACGTACGTGGACTACAAGGACACGAACATGCTGCGGAAGTTCATTTCCGACCGCGGCAAGATCCGTGCCCGCCGCGTGACCGGCAACTGCACGCAGCACCAGCGTGACGTCGCCACGGCCGTCAAGAACAGCCGTGAGATGGCGCTGCTGCCCTACACGTCCACCGCGCGCTAAGGAAGGGTGACTTACACATGAAGATCATCCTCACCCACGAGGTCTCCGGCCTCGGTGCCGCCGGCGACGTCGTCGACGTCAAGGACGGGTACGCCCGCAACTACCTGATCCCGCGGAAGTTCGCTATCCGCTGGACCAAGGGTGGCGAGCAGGACGTGGCGCAGATCCGCCGCGCCCGCAAGATCCACGAGATCCAGACCATCGAGCAGGCCAACCAGATCAAGGGCCAGCTCGAGGGTGTCAAGGTCCGTCTGGCCGTTCGCTCCGGCGACGCCGGTCGTCTCTTCGGTTCCGTCACCCCGGCTGACATCGCTTCCGCGATCAAGGCTTCCGGTGGCCCCGAGGTCGACAAGCGCCGCATCGAGCTGACCGCTCCGATCAAGACCCTCGGCGCCCACGAGACGTCGGTGCGTCTGCACCCCGAGGTTGCCGCCACGGTGACCCTCGAGGTCGTCGCGGCCTGATCGCCGTGACCGCCCGGCTCGTGTGAGCTGGTGAGGGGCCGCATCCTTCCGAGGATGCGGCCCCTTTCTCATGCGCTGGGTGTCCAGCGAGGGCTGCGGAGGGCCGCACGTTTCACGTGAAACGGTCAGCGGGTCGCGCCCGTCACGATCCAGCGGCCCGAGCGGGTACGCAGCCAGAGGGTCACCATGCGGACCGTCATCATCAGCGCCATGGCCGCCCAGATCGCGGTGAGGCCACCGCCCAGCGTGGGTACGAGCAGCGCGACCGGGGCGAAGACCGCCAGGGTGACCACCATGGCCCAGGCGAGATAGGGCCCGTCACCGGCTCCCATCAGCACGCCGTCGAGCACGAAGACGATGCCGCAGACGGGCTGGGAGAGCGCGACCACCAGCAGCGCCGGCAGCGCCACGTCCGTGACCCCGGGGTCACTGGTGAACAGCGGCAGGAACAGCGGCCGCGCGGCCACCACGAGGAGCCCGAGGACGACACCGGTGGCGATGCCCCACTGGACCATGCGACGGCAGGCCGCGCGGGCGCCGGGTGCGTCTTCGGCGCCGAGGTAGCGGCCGATGATCGCCTGTCCGGCGATGGCGATCGCGTCCAGGGCGAACGCCAGCAGGCTCCACAGGGACAGCACGATCTGGTGGGCGGCGATATCCGCGTCGCCGAGCCGGGCCGCCATCGCGGTGGCGATCATGAGGATCGCCCGCAGGGACAGGGTGCGGACGAGCAGCGGTACGCCGGCCTGCGCGGAGGCCCGGATACCTGCCAGGTCCGGACGCAGGGACGCCTCGTGCCGGCGAGCGCCCCGGACGACCACCCAGAGATAGACGGCGGCCATGCCGCACTGGGCGATCACGGTGCCCCAGGCGGAGCCCGCGATGCCGAGTCCGGCGCCGTAGACGAGTACGGCGTTCAGAGCGGCGTTGGCGATGAAGCCGCCCACGGCGACGTACAGCGGGGTCCTGGTGTTCTGCAGTCCGCGCAGCACACCGGTGGCGGCGAGCACGGCCAGCATGGCCGGGATGCCGAGGGCGGAGATCCGCAGGTAGGTGATGGCGTACGGAGCCGCAGTGGTGGAGGCGCCGAAGAGATCGACGATGCCGGGTGCGAGCGGTACGACCACGGCGATGACGAGGGCGCCGATCAGCAGGGCGAGCCAGATTCCGTCCATGCCCTGGCGGATCGCGGCCCGCAGGTCGCCCGCCCCCACCCTGCGGGCGACCGCGGCCGTGGTCGCGTAGGCGAGGAAGACGAAGATGCTCACGGCGGTGGTGAGGAGCGCCGAGGCCACCCCGAGTCCGGCGAGCTGCGCGGTGCCCAGATGGCCGACGATCGCGCTGTCGGCCATCACGAAGAGAGGCTCGGCGACGAGCGCGCCGAAGGCCGGGAGGGCGAGCGCCACGATCTCCCGGTCGTGGCGCCGCCTGGTGGCCTTGGGGATCGCGGGAGCCTGGGTCATGCGCACCAATCTAATCGTCCACAGGTAAGAGATGCAACTATCATGTGACCCTTACTTCCGTTTCCCGGGCGCGTGGTTTCGCATGGCGTTCGAGGTGATCTTGGTCCGACTGGGAAAGTTTTTCTTCTGCACAGCCGGTGGACGGTAAAAGTGCAGGTCAGTTGGGTCCGGGGGGACGAGGCGAGGTCTTGTTCACAGGGCTGTCCACCGGGTCGTGCACAGGTTTCGGGGAGTTCTCCACAGCATCTGGCACGTCGTCCACATGGCCTGTGGATAACCAGATTGGCTGACGGTGCCGAGGGGCCTACCGTGGTCCGGCGCCCGCCTCCCTCCCCCGACCGGGGAACCGTACATATCCGACGCGCCGGAACCGGAGTCGGGCCCCTGGTTCTGTCAGTGCCGTGCCGTAGAAAAGAGGCCACGGCGAGGTCCGCCCCGGCGGACGGGAGGAGGTGGCTCGGTGAGCATTTCCGAGCCCTTGGACGATCCGTGGGCCGACAGCGGTCCCAGCGATCGTCTCCCCGCCTCCCGGCGCCGCGGTGACGCGGGCCGCGGCCGCGACGAACAGCACGAGCGGGGCCGCGAGAACGGCGAATGGGATGGCCAGGGCTCCACCTTCGAGCGGGTGCCCCCGCAGGACCTCGACGCCGAGCAGTCCGTGCTGGGCGGCATGCTGCTGTCCAAGGACGCCATCGCCGACGTGGTCGAGATCCTCAAGGGACACGACTTCTACAAGCCGGCCCACGAGACGATCTACACGGCGATCCTCGACATCTACGCCAAGGGCGAGCCGGCCGACCCCATCACCATCGCGGCCGAACTCACCAAGCGCGGCGAGATCAACAAGGTGGGCGGCGCCGCCTATCTGCACACCCTCGTCCAGACGGTGCCCACGGCGGCCAACGCCGAGTACTACGCGGAGATCGTCCACGAGCGGGCCGTCCTGCGCCGCCTGGTGGAGGCCGGCACCCGCATCACGCAGATGGGATACGCGGCCGACGGTGATGTGGACGAGATCGTCAACAGCGCCCAGGCCGAGATCTACGCGGTCACCGAGCAGCGCACCAGCGAGGACTACCTCCCGCTCGGCGACATCATGGAGGGCGCCCTCGACGAGATCGAGGCGATCGGCTCCCGCAGCGGCGAGATGACCGGTGTGCCCACCGGGTTCACCGACTTCGACTCCCTGACCAACGGCCTGCACCCCGGCCAGATGATCGTCATCGCGGCGCGTCCCGCCATGGGTAAGTCGACGCTCGCGCTCGACTTCGCGCGAGCCGCCTCGATCAAGCACAACCTGCCGAGCGTGGTCTTCTCGCTCGAGATGGGCCGCAACGAGATCGCGATGCGTCTGCTGTCCGCCGAAGCCCGTGTCGCCCTGCACCACATGCGCTCCGGCACGATGACCGACGAGGACTGGACGCGTCTGGCCCGCCGGATGCCGGACGTGTCGGCCGCGCCGCTCTACATCGACGACTCCCCGAACCTGTCGATGATGGAGATCCGCGCGAAATGCCGCCGGCTGAAGCAGCGCAACGACCTGAAGCTGGTCGTCATCGACTACCTCCAGCTCATGCAGTCCGGTGGCTCCAAGCGGGCCGAGAGCCGTCAGCAGGAGGTCTCGGACATGTCCCGTAACCTCAAGCTGCTCGCCAAGGAGCTGGAGATCCCGGTCATCGCGCTCTCCCAGCTGAACCGTGGCCCCGAGCAGCGCACCGACAAGAAGCCCATGGTGTCCGACCTGCGTGAGTCCGGCTCCATCGAGCAGGACGCGGACATGGTCATCCTGCTGCACCGCGAGGACGCCTACGAGAAGGAGTCCCCGCGCGCGGGCGAGGCCGACCTGATCGTCGCCAAGCACCGAAACGGTCCCACGGCCACGATCACGGTGGCCTTCCAGGGCCACTACTCCCGTTTCGTGGACATGGCCCAGACCTGACCGACGCCCTCGGCGGAATGCGCTCGACGTGATCCCTTCCAGCCGGTGGACTGGGGGCATGACGACATCGGAAGAAGAGCTGCTCCCCGCGACCCGCAGGGCGTTGACCCATCGCATCGCCGTCGCGCAGGCCGAAGGGCGGGCGCCCTCGCTCGTGGCCGCGGTCGTGCGCGGGGGACGGGCGGTCTGGCACGGCGCGCGGACCTCGGTGGACGGGCACGGGCCGGACGAGGACGTGCAGTACCGGATCGGCTCCATCACCAAGACGTTCACCGCCGTCCTGGTGCTGCGGCTTCGGGACGAGGGGGTGCTCGACCTCGGTGACCCGCTGGAGAAGCACCTGCCGGGCACCGGCGCCGGGGAGGCGACCGTCGCCGAACTCCTCGCGCACACCGCCGGGCTGGCCGCCGAGTCGCCCGCGCCGTGGTGGGAGCGCACGCCGGGCTCGCTGCGCCCCGAACTGAGCGACGTACTCGGCGAGAAACCCCTGCTGCACCCGGTGGGGCGGCGCCACCACTACTCCAACCCCGGCTACACCCTGCTCGGCGCGCTGGTGGAGGAACTCCGGGGCGCGCCCTGGGAGAAGGTGCTGCGCGAGGAGGTGCTCGAGCCGCTCGGTCTGCGGCGCACCACCGTCCGGCCCGAGGCGCCGCACGCGGGCGGCTGGGCGGTGCATCCCTGGGCCGACGCGCTGCTCCCCGAGCCGCTGGAGGATCTCGGCCGGATGGCCCCGGCCGGGCAACTGTGGTCCACCACTGGCGACCTGGCCCGGTTCGCCGCGTTCCTGGCCGCCGGGGACGACCGGGTGCTGAGCGCCGATTCGGTACGGGAGATGCGCACGCCCGCCGCGCCCGCCGAGTCCGCCGATGTGGTCGACGGGGCCACGTACGGTCTCGGTCTGCAGCTCCAGAGCCGGGACGGCCGGCTCCTGGCCGGGCACTCCGGTTCGCTGCCGGGCTTCCTGGCGAATCTCACGTTCAGCGTGGCGGACGACGTGGCGGCGGTGGTCCTGGCCAACTGCACCAGCGGCCCGCTGCTCGGGGCGGTGGGCGCCGACCTCGTCCGCATCGTCGCCGAGGCCGAACCCCGCATCCCCGAGCCCTGGCGCCCGCTGCGTGAAGTCGATCCGGCGGTGCTGGAGTTGGCGGGGCCCTGGTACTGGGGCACGCACCCCTTCGCCCTGCGGGTGGGGGCGGACGGACTGCTCACGCTGGGGCCGCTGACCGGAGGCGGCCGCCGTGCCCGGTTCCGGCCCGACGGCGACGGCACCTGGACCGGCCTGGAGGGGTACTACGCCGGTGAGTCGCTGGAGGCCGTACGGCGCCAGGACGGAACGGTGAGCCATCTCGACCTCGGGTCGTTCGCGTTCACGCGTCAGCCGTACGACGCGGACGCGCCCGTGCCCGGTGGAGTGGACGCGGAGGGCTGGCGGGGGATCGCCCAGCCCTAGGGGGTGTCTTCCCTGGTGGTCCACCGATGCCACGAAGGGTCCTGTTTCACGTGAAACAGGACCCTTCGATGCATCTCGTGTCTCGTCAGAGGCTGAGCTTGAAGCCCTCGTGCGAGGCGGTGAAGCCCAGCCGCTCGTAGAAGCGGTGGGCGTCGGTGCGTGTCTTGTCCGAGGTCAGTTGCACCAGGTGGCAGCCGAGATCGCGGGAGGTCCCGACGGCCCACTCGATCAGTTCGCCGCCCGAGCCGCTCCCGCGTTCGTCCCGGTGGACCCGCACGGCCTCGATGACGGAGCGTGTCGCTCCCTTGCGGGAGAGCCCGGGGATGATCGTGAGCTGGAGTGTCCCGATCACCCGGCCGTCGCGGACCGCCACGACCAGATGCTGGTTCGGGTCGTTCTCCAGGCGGTCGAAGGCCGCCAGGTACGGTGCCAGGTCGTCGGGCGACTCCCGCAGGGCGCCCAGCGGATCGTCGGCGAGCATGGCGACGATCGCCGGGATGTCGTCCGGGGTCGCGTTCCGTATGGCGAGATCGGTCATGGACCGCAGCCTATGCGGGGACGTGCAGCGACTCCACGGCCTTGACCAGCGGGGCGAGTTCAGGCGTCAGGGCCGCCGTGTCCAGCGCCTCACGCAGCGCGGTGTCGTTGGTCGGGCGCGCCTCCTCCAGGAGTCGCAGGCCGGTCTCGGTGACGTTGGTGTAGATGCCCCGGCGGTCGGTGGGGCACAGATAGCGCTCCAGCAGGCCGCGGTCCTCCAGGCGGGTCACCAGCCGGGTGGTGGCGCTCTGGCTGAGCACCACGGCATCGGCGACCTGCTTCATCTGGAGATGGCCGCCCTCTCCGTCGTGCTGCCTGCTGAGCACGTCGAGCAGGGAGTACTCGCGCACGCTCAGCTCGTGCTGCGCCTGGAGGGCGCGCTCGATGTGCGCCTCGAGCCTTCCGTGCAGCAGTGACAGGGCGCACCAGCCCTGCGAGAGGGCGGTGAGCGCGGGGTCCGTCGCTGTCATTGGGGTGTTCCTCCGTCCCGGAGCGGCTGCCTTCCAGAGTAGAGCACGGCCGCAATATCCTGCGATTGCATTTAACCCGCGCCTGCAACTATTGTGAAGGCACGCAAAGCGCTCCTGCAATCGTTTGGGAAGGTCTACCCCCTCATGCCTCTCGCGCTTCTGGCCCTGGCGATCGGGGCCTTCGGAATCGGCACCACCGAGTTCGTGATCATGGGCTTGCTGCCCCAGGTCGCGGGGGACTTCGGGGTCTCCATCCCCACCGCGGGCCTGCTCGTCACCGGCTACGCCCTCGGTGTGGTGATCGGCGCCCCGCTGATGACCGTGCTCGGCACCAAGATCTCGCGCAAGCGGATGCTGATGGTGCTGATGGGCCTGTTCATCGCCGGCAACCTGCTCTCCGCCGTCGCGCCCGTCTTCGCGGTCATGCTCATCGGACGAGTGATCGCCTCCCTCGCCCACGGCGCCTTCTTCGGCATCGGCTCGGTCGTGGCGGCCGAACTGGTGGCCCCGCACAAGAAGGCCGGCGCCATCGCCATGATGTTCACCGGTCTGACCGTCGCCAACGTCGTCGGCGTTCCGCTCGGCACGCTCATCGGCCAGCAGATCGGCTGGCGGGTGACCTTCGCCATCGTCGCCGTACTCGGCGTGATCGGGCTCCTGGGCATCGCGAAGCTCGTGCCCGAGGTGCCCAAGCCCGAAGGGGTGCACCTGCGCCACGAGCTGGCCGCGTTCAAGAACGCCCAGGTCCTGCTCGCCATGGCGATGACCGTGCTCGGCTTCGGCGGAGTCTTCGCCGCCATCACCTACATCGCGCCGATGATGACCCATGTCGCCGGCTTCGCCGACGGCTCGGTCACCTGGCTGCTGGTCCTGTTCGGCCTCGGCATGGTCGGCGGCAACCTGATCGGCGGCAAGTTCGCCGACCGCGCCCTGATGCCCATGCTGTACGTCTCGCTGGGCGCCCTGGCCGTCGTCCTGGCGCTGTTCACCATCACCGCGCACAACAAGATCGCGGCCGCCGTCACCATCGCCCTGATCGGTGCCCTCGGCTTCGCCACCGTGCCGCCCCTGCAGAAGCGGGTCCTCGACCAGGCGCACGGCGCCCCGACCCTAGCCTCGGCCGTGAACATCGGCGCCTTCAACCTGGGCAACGCCCTGTCGGCCTGGCTCGGCGGCATGGTCATCGCGGCCGGGTTCGGCTACACGGCCCCCAACTGGGTCGGCGCCGTCCTCGCGGCGGCCGCCCTGCTGCTGGCCATCCTGTCGGCCGCCCTGGAGCGCCGCGACGGCAAGACCGGCCCGATGACCGCTCCCGACGCCCTCGCCGGGCGGCCCGAGCCCGCCGGACGCTGACGCCGCACCTTCACAGACCCCCGTCCGCGCCGGTGACGGACCCTCCCGGCCCGGACGGACCCCCATCGGAAACACCTTGAGGAGACACCCCGCCATGAGCACCACCCCCTTCACCCCGCTCACGATCGACGACGCCGAGCTGCTCGTCGCGACCGCCCGCCGCGCGGCCGAGGACGCCGGTGTGACCGTCAGCGTCACCGTCCTGGACGCCGGTGGCCACCTGCTCGCCTTCCGCCGTGACGACCGGGCCGTGCTGATCTCCGGCGAGACCAGCACCCGCAAGGCGTACACCGCGCTGCAGCTCAACGCCCCGACCGCCGACCTGGTCGACGCCGTGCAGCCCGGCGGCCCCTTCCACACGCTGCCCACCGCGCTCGACCGCCCGCTGCTCTTCATCGCCGGCGGTATCCCGGTCCACCGCGACGGCCGGCTGATCGGCGCCATCGGCGTCGGCGGCGGCGCCCCGGAGCAGGACCACGGCTTCGCCTCCGAGGCCGTGCGCACCCTCGTCTGAGCGGCCCCGCACGACACGAAGGCCCCCGCCTCGCAGCGGGGGCCTTCGTCGTACCGGGGGTCAGCCCGCGGCGACCGTCAGCGGTGCGAAGCGGCGCGTCCAGTCCCCCGGAAGGTCGGCCGTGCCGAGCACCATGACGGAGTTCGACATCACCGGCGCGAGTCCGCGTTCCTTCGCCCAGGTCAGCAGTTCCTCGTGCCGCACGTCCACATCGGTGCGAAGTGGGCGGTCGGTGCCGGCGGCCAGCGAGCCGACGAGGGCCTTGGCCGTCTCCGTGTCGCGAGCGACCAGCGGGCCCACGACATGGGTGTTCATGTTGGGCCAGGCCGCGGCGTAGCCGATGAGGCGGCCGTCCTCCTCCGCCACGCGCACCTGGTCGGCGAAGGCGGGCAGCCGGACGAGGACCGGGGTCCGGTCGGCGCCGAACACCTCGGCGTCGAGGCGGAGGATCGACGGGAGGTCGTCCGCGGTCGCGGCCCGCGTCGGCACCGGCTGCTCCGACCCGTCCGGTACGAAGTGCCCCATGAGCATCTCCGCCCGGCCCACCGTCTTGAAGCCGATCTCCTCGTAGAGCGGACGGCCCAGGGGCGTGGCATGCAGGGTCAGCGGGGTGCTGTCCATGGCGGCCACGACGTGCCGCATCAGACGGCGCCCGACACCCTTGCGGGAATGGCGTTCGGCGACCAGGACCATGCCGATGGCGCCCAGCTCCAGCCGATGCCCGGAGCCGTACTCGGTGACGACGCAGGCCGCCACCAAGCCCCCGTCGGGGTCGTCGATGCCGAAGCCGTTGCCCGCGGCCAGCAGCAGTCCCCATTTGTGTTCCTCACGGGCCCACCCCCGGTCCTCGGACAGATCGGCGCAGGCGGTGAGATCGCGCGGAGTCAGACGGCGAACGGGCAGGGCGGCGAGTGAAGAGATCGGCACGCCGGTCAGGCTGTCCGAAGTACCCCTGTCTCGTCCACCGGATTCCAGGACCCCTTACCGGTTCGCGTCACGTTATCCCTGGCGAACCGCCGACGGCCGACGGTGTTTCACGTGAAACACCAGCCCTCGAACATCCGCCCGCCGGGCGTGGGGGATCTGCGCGGCGACAGCGTAATCGGACGAAGCGCACCGAGCGCCGTGTTTCCGGGTAACGGGACGCGGCGCCGGTCCTCGGTGCCACGCTGCCGGACGAGTGCTGCGGTCCTCCGCCCGCCGGGGATCACGCGCTTCCGAGAGGGAGAGCGCAGACCGCCGCAGGAGTGCGAGCGAGGGCACACATGGAAGCTCCGGCCACCCCATCGGGAGACGACGGTATGCCGGACCACGGCTCCCCGCGGCCCGCACCGGGAACCGGGAGGGAGCCCGCCACGCCGCCCCGCGCTCAGCCGTCCTGGGACGCGCTGCTCATCCGCCGCACCATGGCGGAGATCGCCCCCGTGGCCGACAAGGTGACCTCCTACTTCTACGCCCTGCTCTTCGTGCGCCACCCGGAGCTGCGGCCGCTGTTCCCGCCCGCCATGGACACCCAGCGGGACCGGCTGCTGCGGGCGCTGCTCCTGGCGGCGGACCACATCGACAACACGCCCGTGCTCGTCGACCACCTGCGGAACCTCGGCCGGGGACACCGCAAGTACGGCACCCGGCCCGAGCACTACCCCGCCGTGGGCGCCTGCCTGATCGGCGCCCTGAGCACCTACGCCACCCACACCTGGAACCCCCAGGCCGAGGCGGCCTGGGGCCGGGTCTACGCGACCATCTCACAGGTGATGACCGACGCCGCCGAGGCGGACGGGCGCGATGCCCCGGCCTGGTGGCACGCCGAGGTCGTCACCCATGACCTGAGGACGTCCGACATCGCGGTCCTCACCCTGCGCCCCGGCCAGCCGTATCCCTTCCGGGCCGGGCAGTACGCCAGCGTCGAGACACCCTGGTGGCCACGGGTCTGGCGGCACTACTCCTTCGCCTCCGCACCCCGTGCCGACGGCCTGCTCACCTTCCATGTGCGGGCGGTACCGGCCGGCTGGGTCTCCAACTCCCTCGTGCACCGGGCCTGCCCGGGAGACGTGGTGCGCCTCGGACCGCCGGTCGGGTCGATGAGGGTCGACCACGGCACGGACAGCGGCCTGCTCTGTCTGGGCGGCGGCACCGGCATAGCCCCGGTCAAGGCCATGGTGGAGGAGGTCGCCGAGCACGGCACGCGTCGCCCCGTCGAGGTCTTCTACGGAGCCCGCGACGCCCATGACCTGTACGACATCGACACCCTGCTCCGGCTGCGGCAGCGCCATCCCTGGATATCCGTCCGGCCCGTCATCGACCCGGAGGACCGCGACCTCCACGACGCCGTGCGGGCGGGCGGCCCGTGGGGGGACTACGACGCGTATCTCTCCGGCCCGCCCGGCATGATCCGCAGCGGCGTCTCCGCGCTGCGGGCGCTCGGCGTGCCCGGGCCGCGCATACGGCACGACCCGGTGGAGGACCTCGTGGTCACCGGCTCCTGACGGCGCGGGCTTGCCCTAGCCGAGGTCGGGGGCGTGCATGGCGCGGACGCCCTCGATGTTGCCGTCCAGGTAGTGCCGCAGCGACAGCGGGACGAGGTGGACGGACGCGATGCCGACGCGGGTGAATGGGATGCGGACGATCTCGTACTCCCCGGCCGGCTCCTCCACCTCGGGGCCGTGACGCAGCGAGGGGTCCATGGACTCCAGCCGGCAGACGAAGAAGTGCTGCACCTTCACGCCGGTCGCGCCGCCGTCCTCACCGATGTGCTCCACCGTGTCCACGAAGCAGGGAACGACATCGGTGATCTTGGCGCCGAGTTCCTCGTACACCTCGCGGTGCAGGGCGTCCACGACGGTCGGGTCCTCGGGCTCGACACCGCCGCCGGGGGTGACCCAGTACGGGTCGACACCCGGTTTGGTGCGCTTGATCAGGATCAGGTCGTCACCGTCCAGGAGAACGGCGCGTGCGGTGCGCTTGACCACGGGTCGGACGGTCATGGGAGAAATGTGGCCCGGGTGGTTCCACGTGAAACATGACTCGCGGCCCCGACCGGAAGACGGGAGGGACATTCCCGGAGGAAAGCCCGGTCAGCACCACCGCGAGGCCGCCCGCTGGAGCCGCTCGTACGCCCGCGCGACGTGCGGCAGGGCCAGCGAGCCCGTACGAACCACCAGGAAGTAGGTCCGCAAGGGCGGCACCGCCGGGTCGTGCAGCAGGACGAGCTCACCCCGGTCGAGGGCGGACGCGCACAGATACCGGGGCAGCACCGCCAGCCCCGCGCCCGCCCCGGCACAGGCCATCACAGCGCGCAGGTCGGGGACGATGACCGCGCCCGCGCCACCCGGGCGGGTGTCGAAGACGGACGCCCAGTACCGCGAGACAAAGGGCAGCGACTCGTGGACCTCGACCAAGGGCAGGCTCTTCAGCGCGGCCGCCCCCGTCCGCCGCACCGTCCCCGGTCCGATCCGCCCGGCCCAGCGCGGGGCGGCGACCAGCACATGCTCCTCGTCGCAGAGCGGGCTCGCGCTCAGCAGGGCGCCGCGCGGCCGGAGCGTGCTGATGGCCAGTTCGTGATGGCCCGCGGCCAGCCCCTCCAGGACCTCCTCGGCCGTGCCGAAGGAGGTGCGGAGGGCGAGGGACTGGCCGTCGGCACCGGTCAGCTCCGTCAGCGCGGGCAGGGCGCGCTCGGCGGTGAACTCCGGGGGGCCGGCCAGATGCAGTGTGCGCAGTGCGGACTCGTCGTCCAGGTCGCTCTCGGCTATCTCCACCAGAGCGTCGAGATGCGGTGCGGCCTTGTGGGCCAGTTCGTCGCCCATGGTCGTGGGCGTCACCCCACGGGGCTGCCGCAGGAACAGGGGGCGGCCGAGCTGGCGCTCCAGCGTGCGGATCTGGGAGGTGACGGCGGGCTGGGACAGGCCCAGTAACGCGGCGGCGCGTGTGAAGGAGCCTGCCCGGTGCACGGTGACGAAGGTCCGCAGCAGCGCCAGGTCCATGGCGGGGTCCCCTTTCCCTGCCTCCTCCGGCGCCGGGCAGGCCCCAACTATAAATAAGTCGATAGGTCTCTGTCGTTACCGTGATTGGACACTGACCCAGAGTCAACTAGCCTTGTGCGCGCGGTTCTCAGCGCGCGGAACCGGTGACGGTCCGAGCCACGAGGGGGGAGGCTCGGACCGTCCGCACCCTTCTAGCGCCCGGCCTCGGCGGACTCGTCAAGAGCCCGCAGCACGTCCGCCACCAGGTCCTCGGCGTCCTCGGCCCCGACCGACATGCGGATGAAGCCCTCCGGCACCGCGTCCCCTCCCCAGCGGCCGCGCCGCTCGGCCGTGGAGCGCACCCCGCCGAAGCTCGTCGCGTCCTCGACCAGGCGCAGCGCCTGGAGGAACCGCTCGGCCCGCGTGCGCGTGGGCAGCGTGAAGGAGACCACGCAGCCGAAGCGCCGCATCTGCCGCGCCGCGACCTCGTGCGACGGGTCGTCGGGCAGTCCCGGATAGCGCAGGCCGGAGACCTCGGGGCGTCCGCGCAGCGCCTCGGCCACCGTGAGGGCCGTGGCGTTCTGCCGGTCGACGCGGAGCGGGAGCGTGGCGATCGAGCGGTGGGCGAGCCACGCCTCCATCGGGCCGGGGATGGCCCCGACGATCTTCCGCCAGCGGCGCACGGCGTCCATCGCCTCGCCGGAGCGGCCGACGACGTAGCCCAGCAGCACATCGCCGTGTCCGGTCAGCTGCTTGGTGCCGCTGGCCACCGCGAAGTCGGCACCAAGCTCCAGCGGACGCTGGCCGAGCGGCGTGGCGAGGGTGTTGTCGACGGCCACCAGCGCCCCGCGCGCGTGGGCCTCCTTCACCAGCCGCCGGATGTCGCACACGTCCAGCCCGGGGTTGGACGGCGACTCGATCCACAGCAGCCGCGCGCCGTCGAGCGCGTCGAGCTGGGCGTCGCCGCCGGTGGGCGCGGTACGGACCTCGATGCCGAACGCCTCGAGCTGCGCCCGGACCAGGGGGAGGACCTGGTAGCCGTCGGAGGGCAGCACCACCGTGTCGCCGGACCGCAGCTGGGAGAACAGCACCGCGGAGATCGCCGCCATGCCGGAGGCGAACACCAGCGTCTCGGTGCCGTCGTCGCCGGGCGCCTCCAGTTCGCCGATGGCGCGTTCCAGCAACGTCCAGGTGGGGTTGCCGTCGCGGCCGTAGGAGTACGGTCCGCTCACGTCACCCGGCAGGTGGAAGTGCGCGGCGAAGACCGGCCCCGGCAGGGTCGGCTCGTGTTTCACCGGCTCGGGAAGACCGGCCCGGACGGCGCGCGTGCCGTCGCCGGGGAAGTCCGGGTGCTCGGCTGTGTCGTTCATTCGGGCCGTCCCTCCAGATGTTCGCGTACGGAGTCGAGCAGTCCGGCGCTCGCCGCCTCCACCATCTCAAGACACTCCTCGAAGCCGTCGCGGGCCCCGTAGTAGGGGTCCGGCACATCGAGGTCGGCGCCGGCCGCGGGGTCGTAGGAACGCAGCAGGCGCACCTTGCGCGCGTCCTCCTCGGTGGGGGCGAGGCGGCGCAGGGCCTTGAGGTGGCCGGTGTCGAGGGCGATCACGAGGTCGAGGCGGCCGAACCAGGACTGCTGGAACTGGCGCGCGGTGTGTCCGGTGCCGTAGCCGTGCTCGTCGAGGACCGAGGCGGCGCGCGGGTCGGCGCCGTCGCCCTCGTGCCAGCCGCCGGTGCCGGCGCTGTCGGTCTCCACCAGGTGGTCGAGCCCGGCCTCGGCGACACGTGCCCGGAAGACCGACTCGGCCATCGGGGAGCGGCAGATGTTGCCGGTGCACACGAAACAGACGCGGTAAGCCATGGCTGGTCAGTCCTCGTCGGGCAGGACGAGGTTCAGCGCCCAGGAGACGACGGCGATGATCAGACCGCCGAGCACGGCCGTCCAGAACCCCTCGACATGGAAGCTCAGGTCGAGCTTTCCGCACACCCAGGACGTCAGCAGCAGCATCAGCGCGTTGACGATCAGGGTGATCAGGCCGAGGGTCAGGATGAACAGGGGGAAGGTCAGCAGTTTCACGACCGGCTTCACCAGAAGGTTCACCAGTCCGAAGATCAGCGCGACCACGATCAGTGTGCCGACCTTCCCGCCGGTGCTGCTCCCGGTGAGGGTGATCTTGTCGAGGAGCCACACGGCGACCGCGAGGGCGCCCGCGTTGGCGATCGTCTTGACTACGAGATTCTTCATGTGTCTGATCGTTGCAGACCAGAACTTGAGCGGGCGGCGCGGCGAGGACGGACGACGGCGATGAAGGCATTCCGGCTGGACGAACTGGAGGCGCAGCGCGCCGCCAACGAGGGGGCCTACCTCCAGTTCCTGCGGGAGCGGAACATGTCGGTCGGCCTGTACGCCCTCGACGCCGGTTCCCACGACCCGCAGAAGCCCCATGACCAGGACGAGGTGTACTTCGTGGTCAGCGGCCGGGCGTCGGTCACGGTGGGGCTGGAGACGACGGAGGTCGCGCGCGGCAGCGTGGTGTACGTGCCCGCGGGCGCGGCCCACAAGTTCCACCACATCAGCGAGGATCTGCGGGTCCTGGTGGTGTTCTCTCCCCCCGAGGCGTGAGGGTCCCGTCTCAGGGTTCCCTAGGGGACGGTTCAGGGACCGGCAAGGGGTGCGGGGGCCCCACAGATCCCATCGTCGGCTCTAGCATCGAAGCGGGACATCGAGAACTGCTAGCGCAAAGGACGAGGCGATGCGAGAGATCTTCGCGGGGATGCCGTGGTGGGTGAAGTGGGTCGCGGTGCCGGTCATCGCCCTGGTCGTGTTCGGCGGTCTGATAGCGACCGTGGTCGGCTTCCTGATCGGCCTGCTCTTCAAGGCCCTGCTCTTCGTCGCCCTGGTCGGCGGACTCATCTACGTGGTCCGGAAGTTCACCGCCGGCTCCTCCTCGCGCGGCGACTGGTGACGCGCGCGGGAGCCGGGGAGCGGTAACACGGGGCGCCGGTTCCCTCGGGGGAGGGAAGTTTCCCCGGCAGGCCGTCCGCGCGCGGTGGTGGACGGTTAGAGTCCGGAACTCCCGTGGGGCCCCGAACCCCACGGGCGGCACGCACCCCACCCGTGTCCACCCCGCACGGGCCGCCCCCACCTCCGCGCTTCGGGAGTTACTCCTTGGCCACGGTCGACACCGCCCCGGCAGGAACCCACGCACCCCCGGCTCCGGTGCGTTCCTGCGCACCTCCCATGCAGCGGCCGCCCGCCGTCACCGCGTCCGACAAGCACTCCGCGACCCTCATCGGGTCCGTCCAGCGCGCGATGCGCCTGCTGGAGACGGTCGCCGGGCACGAGTACGGCGCTCCCGCCAAGCAACTCGCCCGCGAGACGGGCCTCGCGCTTCCCACCGCCTACCACCTGCTGCGCACCCTGGTCCACGAGGGCTATCTGCGCCGGGACAAGGGGCGGTTCTTCCTCGGTGACGCGGCGGACCGGCTCAGCAGCAGCGGAGCGCAGCAGAAACGTCGCAGCACGGTGGCCGACACCCTCGCGCACTGGCGCGACGCGATCGGGGCCCCGGTGTACTACGCGATGTACCGGGACGGCGAGATCGAGGTCATGTGCGTGGCCGACTCGCGGGAGAACCCGGCCGTCGCGGAGTGGGCCGACTTCCGCGAGACGGGACACGCCCACGCCATCGGGAAGTGCCTGCTCTCCCAGCTGGACGAGGAAGCCCGCCGCGACCACCTCTCGCGCTACCCGGTGCGCTCCCTCACGCCGTACACCGTGCGTGACAACGACGCCCTGTTGCGGCGGCTGGCCAGGACCCGGCGCATGGAACCGGTGGTGGAGCGGCAGGAGTACGCCCTCGGAGCGGTCTGTTCGGCCGTTCCGATCACTGTGGGTACAACCGCCGCGACGATGGCGATCTCCCTCCCGGCTCATCAGGCCGATCAACTTCCCTCCACCACACGGAGGTTGCAGTTGGAGATGGGGCGTCACATGGGGGCGCTCGCGCTCTCTATCAGCATCTGAAAACTCACTCCTTGTGATCTGCCATGCACGTTCAGCTAGATTTGACCCCGGTCGGGGATTAAACCCGGCCAGTCGACGTCATACGACGGGGTAGGCGATGCGCGAGTCCGTACAGGCAGAAGTCATGATGAGCTTTCTCGTCTCGGAGGAGCTTTCCTTCCGTATTCCGGTGGAGTTGCGCTACGAGACGAGTGATCCCTATGCGATCCGGCTCACCTTCCATCTGCCCGGCGACGCCCCGGTGACCTGGGTATTCGGCCGGGAGTTGATGATCGACGGAGTCGGCCGGCCGTGCGGCGAGGGAGATGTGCACATCGCCCCCGTCGACTGCGAGGTGCTGGGCGAGGTCCTGATCCGGCTTCAGGTCGGCGGCGACCAGGCGCTCTTCCGCTCCTCCACACCGCCGCTCGTGGCCTTCCTCGACCGCACCGACAAGCTGGTGCCGCTCGGGCAGGAGGGTGCGCTGGCCGACTTCGACACCCACCTCGACGAGGCGCTGGGCCGCATCCTGGCGGAGGAGCAGAGCGCGGGCTGAACCGGCAGGGGCGAAACGGCGCCGAGCGCCCACCGGGGCTCCGCGGACCTTTGAAGAAACGCTTCTGCAAGCCTTCCGCACGCCTGCTGCGAGCCTTCTTGCAAGCCTTCGGGGCCCGAGGACCCCGAAGGCACCTCTCAGCGCTTCCGGCGCCGTCCCCTGCCGCCCGGGGCCGCGACGGGCCGGTCGCCCGCGGGAGCCGCCGTACCGGGTGCGGGGCGGTCGGCCGAGACGACCAGGGCGGCGAGCGCGGTGGTGACCGGCACCGCGGCGACCAGACCGATCGAGCCGACCAGCGTGCGCACGATCTCCTCCGCCACCAGCTCGCTGGTGGCCACCGTGCCCACGCCGCTCTGCGCGATGGAGAACAGCAGCAGCAGGGGCAGCGCGGCGCCCGCGTAGGCGAGGACGAGGGTGTTGACGACGGAGGCGATGTGGTCGCGGCCGATGCGGATGCCCGCGCGGTACAGCGCGCGCCAGCCCATCGAGGGGTTGGCCTCGTGCAGCTCCCACACGGCCGAGGTCTGGGTGACCGTCACGTCGTCCAGCACACCCAGCGAGCCGATGATGACGCCCGCGAGCAGCAGGCCGCTCATGTCGATCGACGGGTAGAGACCGTGGATCAGGCCGGTGCTGTCGTCCGTGTTGCCGGTCAGCGCCGCCCAGCCGATGAACAGCGAGCCGAGGACGCCGATCAGCAGCAGTGAGACCAGTGTGCCGAGCACCGCGACGGAGGTCCGTGCGGAGAGGCCATGGCACATGTAGAGCGCGATGAGCATGATCGCGCTCGACCCGACCACCGCCACGAGCAGCGGGTTCGAGCCCTGCAGCACCGCGGGCAGGATGAACAGGGTCAGCACCAGGAAGCTGACGGCCAACGCCACCAGCGCCATCACCCCGCGCAGCCGGCCCACCACCACGACGGCGATCGCGAAGATCCCGGCGAGCAGCGCCATGGGGAACTTCCGGTCCAGGTCGGTGACCGCGTACTGGAGGTCCTTCGGCGCCGTGGGCTCGTAGGCGACCACGACCTTGTCGCCCTGGGCCAACTGCCGTGTCTGGTCCGGCTGCACCAGCTCGGTGAAGGTGCGGCCCCGGTCCTTGCCGGTGTCGACCCGGACCGTCGCCTTCTTGCAGGGACCCTTGTCGTCCTGGGGAGCCGCGCCCGCGCCCGAGGGGTCACCGGCCGGCGCTCCCTGGCCGCCGCCCGCCTTGCAGCTCACCGAGGTCACCTGGGTGACCGTGGCCTGCTGCGTCTGGCGATCGAAGCCGACCCCGGTGCGCTGGTGCGGCGGAGCCCCGCCGGGCCAGAGGGCCACCAGGCCCACGACGACGGCCACGCTGAACGGGATCAGGATCGCCGCGATCACCTTGCGCAGATGCTTGGAGACCGGCGCGGCGGGGCCGTGGCTGTGACTGTGCGAGTGGCCGTGCCCATGGCCGTGTCCGCCCCCGGAGCCGTGCTCGCCCCCGTCGCCGCGGCCCGGTCCGGAGCCGGGCCGGTGGGGTGGGCCGGGAGGCGGGTAGGGAGGCTGCTGTGTCGTGGTCACCGCCCGATCATCGCAAGAACACGGGAGGCCCACTGTTCATCCCGTCACACAGGGCGCTAGCGTGGGAGGCACCTTTGCACACGCGGGAGCTCGGAGCACCGGGCTGAGAGGGCGCTGACCTCCGTCGTTGCGATGTTTCACGTGGAACGTGGTTCGACGGGAACATCTGCGGACGGGAATCGCTGCGTCGACCGCCGAACCTGTTACCGGGTAATGCCGGCGTAGGGAGTAGGTCTCATGACCGACAAGGACGCACGCACGCCTGCCTCCACGCGGAACGCGACGGACACGTCGCCGCGCGAGGAGGCCGGGAAGTCCATCGGCTGGCACAAGGCGTATGTCGAGGGCTCGCGCCCCGACCTGCGGGTGCCGGTCCGTCAGGTGCATCTCACCAACGGAGGGTCGGTCACGCTGTACGACACCTCCGGCCCGTACACCGATCCGGAAGCCGGCACCGATGTCCGCAGGGGGCTGTCCCCCCTGCGGGAGAACTGGATCGTCGCCCGCGGCGACACCGAGGAGTACGCGGGGCGCCCCGTCCGTCCCGAGGACGACGGGATCAAGCACACCTCGCCGCGCGGTGGACTGCGCAACCTGGACGCCGTCTTCCCCGGACGGCCCCGCCAGCCCCGGCGCGGGCGGGCGGGCCGGGCGGTCACCCAGCTCACGTACGCCCGCCAGGGCGAGATCACGCCCGAGATGGAGTTCGTGGCGCTGCGGGAGAACGTCTCTCCCGAGGTGGTCCGCGAGGAGATCGCGGCGGGCCGCGCGGTGCTGCCCGCCAATGTGAACCACCCGGAGATCGAGCCGATGATCATCGGTAAGCGTTTCCTGGTGAAGGTCAACGCCAACATCGGCAACTCCGCCGTCACCTCCTCGATCGAGGAGGAGGTGGAGAAGATGACCTGGGCCACCCGCTGGGGCGCCGACACGGTCATGGACCTCTCCACCGGCCGCAACATCCACACCACCCGCGAGTGGGTGCTGCGCAACTCCCCCGTCCCCATCGGTACGGTGCCGCTCTACCAGGCGCTGGAGAAGGTCGACGGCAAGGCCGAGGAGCTGACCTGGGAGATCTACAAGGACACGGTGATCGAGCAGGCCGAACAGGGCGTGGACTACATGACGGTGCACGCGGGTGTGCGGCTGCCGTACGTCCCGCTGACGGCGAACCGCAAGACCGGCATCGTCTCGCGCGGCGGCTCGATCATGGCCGCCTGGTGCCTGGCGCACCACAAGGAGTCGTTCCTGTACGAGAACTTCGAGGAACTCTGCGAGATCCTCGCCGCCTACGACGTCACCTACTCGCTCGGTGACGGCCTGCGGCCCGGTTCGATCGCGGACGCCAACGACGAGGCTCAGTTCGCGGAGTTGCGGACGCTCGGGGAACTCAACCGGATCGCCAGGCGCTTCGACGTACAGACGATGATCGAGGGCCCCGGGCACGTCCCGATGCACAAGATCAAGGAGAACATCGACCTCCAGCAGGAGATCTGCGACGAGGCACCGTTCTACACGCTCGGCCCGCTGACCACCGACGTCGCGCCCGCGTACGACCACATCACCTCGGGCATCGGCGCCGCGATGATCGCCTGGTGGGGCACGGCGATGCTCTGTTACGTCACGCCCAAGGAGCACCTGGGCCTGCCGAACCGGGACGACGTCAAGACCGGCGTCATCACCTACAAGATCGCCGCCCACGCGGCCGACCTCGCCAAGGGCCACCCCGGCGCCCAGGAGTGGGACGACGCGCTCTCGGACGCCCGCTTCGAGTTCCGGTGGGAGGACCAGTTCAACCTCGCCCTGGACCCGGACACGGCACGGGAGTTCCACGACGAGACGCTGCCGGCCGAGCCCGCCAAGACGGCCCACTTCTGCTCCATGTGCGGTCCGAAGTTCTGCAGTATGAAGATCTCGCAGGACATCCGGCGTGAACACGGCGGGGACCGGGCCGAGATCGAGGAGGGCATGGCCAGGAAGTCCCAGGAGTTCGCGGCCTCGGGCAACCGCGTCTATCTGCCGCTCGCGGACGAGCGGAACTAGTCGGGCTGGTGTTCCGGCCCCCCGAAGTCGGGGCTCGTGTAGTCGGGGCTGCTGAAGCGGGGGCGGTCGGTGGCCGCTCCGTCGTCCGGGCTGCTGAAGCCGGGGCGGCCGTAGCCCAGGCGTGGCATCCGGCTCGGGCCGGGGGCCGGCAGGGGCTGTGCGGCGGGGGCGCCGGGCTGGGAGAGGGCGTCGCGCAGGAAGGGCAGGATGCCGCGTTCGAGCAGGGCCTCCCGCCACTCCTCGCGCGCCCTCGCCACCGCCTCGCGCGCCTCCTCCTGGGCGGCGGCCTCGGCGGAGGAGCTGTTGCGCAGCGCGGTGAGCAGCAGCGCCACACCGGCGACGAGGATGGCCACCGCCGTCACGGCGCCGAAGACCCAGCCGACAGTGATCATGGTCCGGCCGAACGCCAGGCCGGGAGCGGTCACCTTGAGGAGATAGCCCACCAGCAGGAAGATCACCGCGGCCGTCCCCGCGAGGACGGGGGCCAGCACCGCGATCATCGCGCTGGCTCCCGCACCGGCGCCCTCGGCGGTCTCGCCCAGGGCGGCGGCGAGCCCCAGAGCGCCCGACCCCGGTTCCCCCGTACCGGACGAGTCACCGGACGCCTCGGTCTCCGCCGCCGGCCGGCGCAGTTCCTCGCGGGTCTTGACGTAGTGCTGGTACTCGGTGGCGGCGGCCGCCGTGATGAGGGCCGTGGCGTTGAGGGCCATCGTGCGCAGCTGTTCCGGGTTGAGCCGCTGTCCGACGGCGGACAGTTCCGGGTGGTCGGGTGCGGAGCGCAGCGCCTCATCGAGGAACCGCTCGAATTCGCGGCGGTCCTCGCTCAGCAGGTGCTGCGGAACGCTGTTCATGTGCATCCCCCGATGCTCCGTAGGGCTTGGGGCTCGCATGGCGGCGAGCCGTCGGGCAGAAACGGAGGGGAGCCTGCTACGGATAAGCCGATGGTAGAGCTGTCACACCGCACGGTGACAGGGGGTTGCGGGAAATTGCGACGAGGCTCCGTGCCTTCTCCGCACCGGTCCGGCCCGGTGCCGGGCGGCGCGGAGAACGGTCAGGATTACAGAGGCAGTTGCTGGACCAGTAGCTTTCCGGCCATGGTCACGCCGCCGTCCATGGCGATGGCGAGGCCGTCCGCGTACACGTGCGGTCCCTCGACGTTGGGGCCGCCGCTGTCCTCGCCCTCCTCCGAGCCGACCTGGCCCAGCAGATAGGGAATCGGGCTGTGGCCGTGAACGACACGGTCGCCGCCGTACGTATCGAGGAGGGAGCGCACGGCGTCGGCGCCGCCCTCGTCGCGGAAGGAGAAGCGCTTGGTGAACTTCCGGAACAGGTCCCACACCTCGTCCGCGTCGTTGCGGGTCAGCGCCTCGCGGACGGTGTCGTTGACGGCCTCGATCGAGTCGCCGTAGTCGAGGTAGGCGGTGGTGTCGGAGTGGAGCAGCAGATAGCCGTCGACCTCCTCGACCGCGTCGAGCCGGGCCATCCACTGCAGGTGGTGGTCCTGGAGGCGGTCCATGTCGGTCTTCTGGCCGCCGTTGAGCAGCCAGGCGGCCTGGAAGGTGGCGGTGCCCGCGCCGGAGTTGACCGGGGTGTCGCCGAAGCGCTTGGCGCCCAGCAGCAGCAGCTCGTGGTTGCCCATGAGGGCCTTGCAGTAACCGCCGGCCGCGGCGGCCTCGGCGGACAGCCGCATCACGAGGTCGATGACGCCGATGCCGTCGGGGCCCCGGTCGGTGAAGTCGCCGAGGAACCAGAGCCGGGCGGTGCCCGCGCACCACTGGCCGGCCTCGTCGATCAGGCCCTTGGTCCGCAGGGCGGTCAGCAGCTCCTCGATGTAGCCGTGGACGTCGCCCACGACGAACAGCGGGCCGGGGCCGTCGCCGGGCTGCGGCGCCGGTGCGGCCGGGGCCGGGTCGGCGGGCGGCTGGAGGGCCTCGCCGCGCCGGATGACCGGCAGGTCCCGCTCGGTCGGGGTGTACCCCTCGGGGTGCTCCGCCTCGTGCGCGGGGACGACGTCACCGGGGTGCACGTCTGCGTACGGACCGGTCTCATGGACGTAAGCGGGCACCCGGAAGTCGCGCAACGTCGCCGTCCGCTCCGTCTCGGGTCCCAGACCGGCCCCCTGAGTCATCAGACCCCTCCACCATCGCGCCGAAGCTGCACCGCCTCGGACTGCCTGGTCGCAGCGGCCCGCGGTGTCGTGGGCCCATCATAGGAATGCGCGTCGCGCCATGTGATGACCCAGGGGTGGTGAATCGGAGCGAGGCTCCAGATCACCGAGGCTTTCCTCCCGGTTGTGCGGGTTTTCGACCGGTTGCACGGCTGTGATCGATCACCCGCCGGAGGGTCGCCCGCCCCGGTTCGGCGAGCCACGGCCGGCCCGGACGCGCCGCGCCGGACCGTCCGCCTCCGCCGGGCGCCCCCCTCGGGCCGGTTCCGTCAGCCGCGCTCCGGCATCCGGGGCGGACTGACCGTGGTGCGCGGGGGCCGGCGCTGGGACGAGGTGCGCACGATCAGCTCCGTCGGTATCACCTGCTCGACCGGCTGGTCGGAATCGACGCCTTCGATGGCGTCGATGAGGAGCTGCACGACCGCGGTGCCGATGCGGCGCGGCTTCAGCGAGAGCGTGGTGATGGGCGGCTCGGTGGTGGCGTAGACCGTGGACTCGCTGCAGCACACCAGCAGCAGGTCGTCGGGGACGCGCAGCCCGTAGCGCCGGGCGGCGGCGAGCAGGTCGGTGCCGTTGGGGTCGAAGAGGCCGTAGACGGCGTCCGGGCGGTCGGGGCGGGCGAGCAGCCGGTCGGCGGCGACGGCGCCCGCGCACGGATCGTGCGCGGGGTACGCCTCGTAGACGGGGTCCTGGCCGACCCGCTCGCACCAGCGGAGGTAGGCGGTGGTGGACAGATGGGTGTACGTGTCCGTCGTGGTGCCGGTGAGGAGTCCGATCCGGCGCGCCCCGGCGGCGGCCAGATGGTCGAGGATGCCGAGGACGGCGGCCTCGTGGTCGTTGTCGACCCAGGCGGTGACGGGGAGGGCGCCGGCGGGGCGGCCGTCGGAGACGACCGGTAAGCCCTGCCGGACCAGCTCGCTGACGACCGGGTCCTGGTCGGAGGGGTCGATGACGACGGTCCCGTCCAGCGCCACGTTGGACCACACGTCGTGGCGGGAGGTCGCCGGAAGGATGACGAGGGCGTAGCCGCGGGCGAGCGCGGCGGAGGTGGCGGCCCGCGCCATCTCGGCGAAGTAGGCGAACTCGGTGAAGGTGAAAGGTTCATCCCCGTACGTGGTGACGGTCAGGCCGATCAGGCCGGACTTGCCGGTACGGAGGGTGCGGGCGGCGGCCGAGGGCCGGTAACCCAGTCGGTCCGCGACCTCGCGGACATGGCGGCGGGTGGCGTCCGGGAGCCGCCCCTTGCCGTTGAGGGCGTCGGAGACGGTCGTGATGGAGACCCCGGCGGCGGCGGCCACGTCTCTGATGCCCGCCCGGCCCGGCCGGGTGCCCCGCCGGGAGGTTTCCGTGCGGCTCACCTGGTGCTTCCCTGCTGCTGTCATGGCGAGCCGATAGTAGGGCTCCTTCGGTGGGGTAGTGCGGACGCATATGCATGCGTTGACAGGCACGTTTCTGCATGGTCGTAAGCCCTCAACGGCCTTTGAATGCATGTCAGTTGGCTGACTGGATGGCAGTACGTGACTTGTCGGCGCGTGTGGGCCTGCCAAGTGCCCGATGTTTCGAAGAGGTCTCAACTCACCTTCACGAGGGATGCGCGCCACGGCGCGAGCCACCGGCGCATGGGCAAATGCGCGATGCGCCCCCTATTGCGGGACCGGTCGGCCGGTCACCCGGTGAGGCTCCTGATGCCTCGAGGGACGGCGGAGACCGCGAGTCGGGTCGCGCCGGTACGCAAGCGCCCCGAATCCTCATAAGGTGAGGAGTATTGGATGCCGGCGGCGTCGACGGTCCGCCGGTGGTCACGAGGAGGACTGCGGTGAGCGAGACGAGCCCCAAGCTGCGCGCCGAGCTGGAGGGTATCCCCACCTACAAGCCGGGCAGGCCCGCCGCGGCCGACGGGCCGGTCGCCTACAAGCTGTCCTCCAACGAGAACCCCTATCCCCCGCTGGCCGGTGTCATGGAGCGGGTCGCCGCGGCCGTCACCGAGTTCAACCGCTACCCCGACATGGCGTGCGGCGGTCTGATGGACGAACTGGCGGAGCGCTTCGGCGTCCCGGTCTCCCACCTGGCCACGGGCACCGGCTCGGTCGGCGTGGCCCAGCAGCTGGTGCAGGCGACCAGCGGGCCGGGCGACGAGGTGATCTACGCCTGGCGCTCCTTCGAGGCGTACCCGATCATCACCCGGATCAGCGGCGCGACGCCGGTGCAGGTGCCGCTCACCCCGGGCGATGTGCACGACCTGGACGCGATGGCGGACGCGATCACCGAGCGGACCCGGCTCATCTTCGTCTGCAACCCCAACAACCCGACCGGCACCGTGGTGCGGCGGGCCGAACTGGAGCGGTTCCTCGACCGAGTGCCGCGCGACGTGCTGGTGGTGCTGGACGAGGCGTACCGGGAGTTCATCCGCGACCCCGAGGTGCCCGACGGCGTCGAGCTGTACCGGGACCGGCCGAACGTCTGCGTGCTGCGCACGTTCTCCAAGGCGTACGGCCTGGCCGGGCTGCGGGTCGGTTTCGCCATCGCGCACGAGCCGGTGGCGGCCGCGCTGCGCAAGACGGCGGTGCCGTTCGGCGTCAGCCATGTCGCGCAGGAGGCGGCGATCGCCTCGCTGCAGGCCGAGGACGAACTGCTGGGCCGGGTGGGGTCGCTGGTGTGCGAGCGTGCCCGGGTGGTCGACGCGCTGCGCGCGCAGGGCTGGACGGTCCCGGAGACGCAGGCCAATTTCGTGTGGCTGCGGCTGGGGGAGCGGACCGCCGAGTTCGCGGCGGCGTGCGAGGACCACGGTGTGATGGTGCGGCCGTTCCCCAGTGAGGGTGTGCGGGTGACGGTCGGGGAGACCGAGGCGAACGACCTGTTCCTGAAGGCCGCGGAGGCGTTCCGCCGGGAGGCCGCGCAGGGCTGAGCGAGCGCCGTCCGACGTCATGGGTCCCGCCGTCCGGCGGGGCCCTTCGTCGTTGCGGGCATGTCCCGCGGGGGCCGGGGGGACCCCCTCTTCCGCAGGCGAAAACGTGTGCGCCATAATGGCTTGTGAATGTGAACGCTTTCACAAGCTCCGTTCGGACTGCTCCCTGCGTGTGAGGCCTGACCGCCAGAACGCCGCGTCCGGACGGCGGAGTTAGGAGGGGTGACGACGTGGAAATGGCGCTGGCGCCGGAGACCCTGGCGCGCTGGCAGTTCGGCATCACCACCGTCTATCACTTTCTGTTCGTCCCCCTGACGATCTCCCTGGCCGCGCTCACGGCCGGGCTGGAGACGGCCTGGGTGCGCACGGAGAAGGAGGTCTACCTCAGGGCCACGAAGTTCTGGGGCAAGCTCTTCCTGATCAACATCGCGATGGGCGTGGTCACCGGCATCGTGCAGGAGTTCCAGTTCGGGATGAACTGGTCGGACTACTCACGCTTCGTCGGGGACGTCTTCGGCGCCCCGCTGGCGTTCGAGGCGCTCATCGCCTTCTTCTTCGAGTCGACCTTCATCGGGCTGTGGATCTTCGGCTGGGACAAGCTGCCGAAGCGCGTCCACCTGGCCTGCATATGGATGGTCTCGCTCGGCACGATCCTCTCGGCGTACTTCATCCTCGCGGCCAACTCCTGGATGCAGCACCCCGTCGGCTACCGCATCGACAAGGAGAGGGGGCGCGCCGAACTGACCGACTTCCTTGCCGTGCTGACCCAGAACACCGCGCTCAGCCAGGCGTTCCACACGCTCTCCGCGGCCTTCCTGACCGGGGGCGCGTTCATGGTGGGCATAGCCGCCTACCACCTGGCCCGCCGCCGGCACATCAGGGTGATGCGGACCTCGCTGCGGCTCGGCCTCGTCACGGTGGTCGTCGCCGGTCTGCTGACCGCGGTCAGCGGCGATGTGCTCGGCAAGGTGATGTTCAAGCAGCAGCCGATGAAGATGGCCGCCGCCGAGGCCCTGTGGGACGGTCAGAAACCCGCCCCCTTCTCGGTCTTCGCCTACGGCGACGTGGAGAAGGGCCACAACACCGTGGCCATCGAGGTGCCGGGACTGCTGTCCTTCCTGGCCAACGACGACTTCTCCTCGTACGTCCCGGGCATCAACGACGTCAACAAGGCCGAGCAGGAGAAGTTCGGGCCCGGCGACTACCGGCCCAACATCCCGGTCGCCTACTGGGGCTTCCGCTGGATGATCGGGTTCGGCATGGCCTCCTTCACCTTCGGGACGGTCGGGCTGTGGCTGACCCGGAAGAAGTTCCTGCTCCCCCGGCATCTGCGCACGGG
The DNA here is from genome assembly GCF_040645115.1 of Streptomyces sp. NPDC046860. Lineage (NCBI taxonomy): Bacteria > Bacillati > Actinomycetota > Actinomycetes > Kitasatosporales > Streptomycetaceae > Streptomyces > Streptomyces sp. NPDC046860. The sequence continues at coordinate 158,169 of NZ_JBEYXQ010000007.1, forward strand.
CGACGACGAGGTGCCGCGTCTGGTGCCGTTCGGGAAGCGGGCGCTGGGCGCGGGGCTGACCCCCTGGTTCTGGCGCGTGGCCACCTGGACGATGGCCTTCCCGCTGATCGCCAACTCCTGGGGCTGGATCTTCACCGAGACGGGACGCCAGCCATGGGCCGTCTACGGCGTGCTGCAGACCCGGCACGCGGTCTCCCCCGGCGTCTCCCAGGCCGAGGTGGTCATCTCGATGGCCGTCTTCACCGCGCTGTACGCCGTTCTCGCGGTCGTCGAGGTCCGGCTGCTGGCCAAGTACGCCACGGCCGGACCGCCGGAGCTGACCGAGGCCGACCTCAACCCGCCCACGAAGATCGGCGGCGACCACCGCGACGCCGACCGGCCGATGGCCTTCTCGTACTAGCGCTGGGGAACAGCCATGGAACTGCATGACGTCTGGTTCGTACTAATAGCCGTGCTGTGGACCGGCTACTTCTTCCTGGAGGGGTTCGACTTCGGGGTCGGCGTCCTCACCCGGCTGCTCGCCCGTGACCGGCCCGAGCGGCGGGTGCTGATCAACACCATCGGGCCGGTGTGGGACGGCAACGAGGTGTGGCTGCTCACAGCGGGCGGGGCGACCTTCGCCGCCTTCCCGGAGTGGTACGCCACCCTGTTCTCCGGCTTCTACCTGCCGCTGCTGGTCATCCTGGTCTGCCTGATCGTCCGGGGCGTGGCCTTCGAGTACCGGGTCAAGCGGCCCGAGGAGAACTGGCAGCGCAACTGGGAGTGGGCGATCTTCTGGACCTCGCTGATCCCGGCGTTCCTGTGGGGCGTGGCCTTCGGGAACATCGCGCGCGGCGTGAAGATCGACCGGGACTTCGAGTACGTCGGCGGCCTGGGGGACCTCTTCAACCCCTACGCCCTGCTCGGCGGCGCGGTGACCCTCACCCTGTTCACCTTCCACGGGACGGTGTTCACGGCGCTCAAGACCGTCGGCGACATCCGGACCCGGGCCCGCCGGCTGGCGCTGCGCACCGCCCCGGTGACCGTCCTCCTGGCCTTCGGCTTCCTGGTCTGGACACAGCTGCACGGCGGGGACGACGCGAGCCTGGTCGCTCTCGTGGTGGCGGCCGCCGCCCTGGCCGGGGCCGTGGGGGCCATCTGGCGGGGGCGGGAAGGCTGGGCGTTCGCGCTGTCCGGGGTGACCATCGCGGCCACCGTGGCGATGCTGTTCCTGTCGCTCTTCCCGAACGTGATGCCGTCCACGCTCGACCCGGAGTGGAGCCTGACGGTGACCAACGCCTCGTCGAGCCCGTACACCTTGAAGATCATGACCTGGTGCGCCGCGATCGCCACCCCGCTCGTCATGCTGTACCAGGGCTGGACCTACTGGGTGTTCCGCAAGCGCATCGGTACCCAGCACATTGCCGAAGCCGCACACTGAGCGCCTCAAGGGTATGTTTCACGTGAAACACACTCTCGGGACTGAAGGACACGTTTCACGTGAAACCGATCGATCCCCGCCTCCTGCGTTACGCCCGTGCCACGCGCGTCTTCCTCGTGGCGGTCGTCCTCCTCGGCGGACTCGGCGCCGGACTGGTCATCGCTCAGGCGATGCTGATCGCCGAGGTGGTGGTCGGAGCCTTCCAGCAGGGTAAGTCCGCAGGTGACCTGGTCACTCCGCTGGCGCTGCTGGCCGCGGTGGCCTGTGGCCGCGCCCTGGTCTCCTGGCTCACCGAGCTGGCGGCGAACCGGGCCAGCGCGGCCGTGAAGTCCGAGCTGCGGGAGCGGCTCGTGGAGCGGGCCGCCGTGCTCGGTCCCGGCTGGCTGAGCGGACAGCGCACCGGCTCGCTGGTGACCCTGGCCACCCGTGGCGTCGACGCCCTGGACGACTACTTCTCGCGGTACCTCCCGCAGATGGGCCTCGCCCTGGTCGTCCCGGTGGCGGTACTGGCGCGGATCGTCACCGAGGACTGGGTCTCGGCGGCCATCATCGTGGGGACGCTGCCCCTCATCCCGATCTTCATGATGCTCATCGGCTGGGCCACCCAGTCCCGGATGGACCGGCAGTGGTCGCTGCTGTCCCGGCTGTCGGGCCACTTCCTCGACGTGGTCGCCGGCCTGCCCACGCTGAAGGTGTTCGGCCGGGCCAAGGCCCAGGCCGATTCCATCCGCAAGATCACCGGTGAGTACCGCCGCGCCACCATGCGCACCCTGCGGATCGCCTTCCTCTCCTCCTTCGCGCTGGAGCTGCTGGCCACGCTCTCCGTCGCCCTGGTCGCCGTCACGATCGGCATGCGGCTGGTGCACGGCGGCATGGACCTGTACATCGGCCTGGTCATCCTGATCCTGGCCCCCGAGGCGTACCTCCCGCTGCGCCAGGTGGGCGCGCAGTACCACGCGGCGGCGGAGGGGCTCGCGGCCGCGGAGGAGATCTTCGCCGTGCTGGAGACGCCGGTCCCGGCCACCGGCACCGCGCCGGTCCCCTCCGGCTCCGTGGCCTTCGACTCCGTGACGGTCCGCTACCCGGGCCGCTCGGCGGACGCCGTGACCGACGTGTCCTTCTCCGTGGAGCCCGGCGAGACCGTGGCGCTGATCGGGCCGAGCGGCGCGGGCAAGTCGACCCTGCTGAGCGTGCTGCTCGGCTTCGTACGGCCCACCGAGGGCCAGCTGCGCGTCGGCGGCGCCGACCTCGCCGACCTCGACCTGGAGCAGTGGCGCTCCCGGATCGCCTGGGTGCCGCAGCGGCCGCACCTGTACGCGGGGACCATCGAGGAGAACGTACGGCTGGCCCGTCCCGACGCGGACGACGCCGCCGTGCGCCGGGCGCTGGCCGACGCGGGCGCGCTGGAGTTCGTTGACGCGCTCCCCGAGGGCGCATGCACCGTGCTCGGCGAGGACGGGGCCGGGCTCTCCGCGGGCCAGCGGCAGCGGCTCGCCCTGGCCCGCGCCTTCCTCGCCGACCGGCCGGTGCTGCTCCTGGACGAGCCCACCGCCGCACTGGACGGCGCGACCGAGGCGGATGTCGTCGCGGCGGTGCGCCGGCTCGCGGTCGGCCGCACCGTACTGCTCGTCGTGCACCGGCCCGCGCTGCTGGAGGTCGCCGACCGGGTGGTGCGGCTGGAGCCGGCCGAGTCCTCCCCGGCGCCCGAGCCCGTCAAGGCCGAGGCGCTCGCGCCGGAGCCGTCCGCCACCGCGCTCGACGCGCCCCTGACCGAGCCCGCCGACGGCGGCACCGGCAAGCCCTTCTTCGCCGAGCCGGAGGACGCCGACGACGACCGGGGCGAGTCCGCGCCCGCACCCCAGACGGCCCGCGCACGGGGCGTCCTGGCGCGCGTCCGCTCCGTGGCCGCCGCCCGGCGCGGCCGCCTGCTCTTCGCACTGCTGCTCGGCAGCCTTGCCCTCGGCTGCGCCGTCGGACTGATGGCGACCTCCGGCTGGCTGATCTCCCGGGCCTCGCAGCAGCCCCCGGTGCTGTACCTGCTGGTGGCCGTGACGGCCACCCGGTTCTTCGGCATCGGCCGGGCCGTCTTCCGCTACAGCGAGCGGCTGGTGTCGCACGACGCCGTGCTGCGCATGCTCGCCGACACCCGCGTCGCCGTCTACAAGCGGCTGGAGCGCCTGGCCCCGGCCGGACTGCGGGGCACCCGGCGCGGCGACCTGCTCTCCCGGCTCGTCGCCGACGTGGACGCCTTCCAGGACTACTGGCTGCGCTGGCTGCTGCCCACCGGGGTGGCCGTCGTCGTCTCGGCCGCCTCGGTCGGCTTCACGGCCTGGCTGCTCCCCGAGGCCGGGCTCGTGCTCGCCGCGGGTCTGCTGCTCGCCGGGGTCGGCGTCCCGCTGATCACCGCGGCCGTCGCCCGGCGCACCGAACGACGACTGGCGCCCGCCCGGGGCGTGCTGTCCACCCGGGTGACCGACCTGCTCACCGGCACCGCCGAGCTGACCGTCGCCGGGGCGCTGCCCTCGCGCACGGCGGCCACCCGCGACGCCGACGGCGTCCTCACCCGGATCGCCTCCCGCGCGGCCGGGGCGACCGCGCTCGGCGACGGCCTCACCGCGCTGATCTCCGGACTCACCGTCACCGCCGCCGCGCTGCTGGGCGCCCAGGCGGCGGCCGGGGGCCGCATCCACGGCGTCGTGGTGGCCGTGGTCGTCCTCACCCCGCTGGCGGCCTTCGAGGCCGTGCTCGGCCTCCCGCTGGCCGTCCGCCACCGGCAGCGGGTCGCCCGCAGCGCGGAGCGGGTCTACGAGATCCTGGACGCCCCGGTGCCGGTCCACGAGCCCGAGCACCCCCGCGAGGCGCCCGCGTCGCCCTTCCCGCTCGTCGTGAAGGACCTGACCGCCCGCCACGAGGGCCAGCACCGCGACGCGCTCGACGGCCTGGACCTCACCCTGGACCGGGGCCGCCGGATCGCGGTGGTCGGCCCCTCGGGCTCCGGCAAGACCACCCTCGCCCAGGTGCTGCTCCGCTTCCTGGACCCGGGCTCGGGCACCTACACGCTGGCCGGGGTGCCGGCCGGCGCGATGGACGGCGACGAGGTACGGCGACTGGTCGGGCTGTGTGCCCAGGACGCGCACCTCTTCGACAGCTCCGTGCGGGAGAACCTCCTGCTGGCCCGGAAGGACGCGACCGAGGACGAGCTGCGGGACGTGCTGCTGCGCGCCCGGCTGCTGGACTGGGTGGACGGGCTCCCCGAGGGCCTGGACACGCATGTCGGCGAGCACGGGGCCCGGCTGTCCGGGGGCCAGCGGCAGCGCCTCGCGCTGGCCCGCGCGCTGCTCGCGGACTTCCCGGTGCTGGTCCTGGACGAGCCCGCCGAGCACCTGGACCTGCCCACGGCGGACGCGCTCACCGAGGACCTGCTGGCCGCGACCGAGGGCCGCACCACGCTGCTGATCACGCACCGGCTCGCCGGCCTCGCCGCCGTCGACGAGGTGATGGTGCTCGACGCGGGCCGCGTGGTGCAGCGCGGCCCCTACGCCGAGCTGGTCGCCGTGGAGGGCCCGCTGGCCGCGATGGCACGCCGCGAGGCCGAGGCGGAGTCCCTGGTGGTGCTGTAGCCGGCGGCCGCCGGCGGGGCGGTCAGAGCCGGCCGGCGAGGAGGTCCTCGATCACCCGGGCCACGCCGTCCTCGTTGTTGGCGTCGGTGCGGCCGGTGGCCGCGGCCAGGGTGTCGGGGTGGGCGTTGCCCATGGCGTAGGAGCGGCCTGCCCAGGTCAGCATCTCGATGTCGTTGGGCATGTCGCCGAAGGCGATGACCTCCTGACGCGAGATGCCGCGCTCGGCGCAGCACAGGGCCAGGGTGCTGGCCTTGGAGACGCCGGGGCCGCTCAGTTCCAGCAGGGCCCGGGGGCTGGAGCGGGTGACGTTGGCGTGGCCGCCGATCGCGATCCGGGCGAGGGTGAGGAAGGCGTCCGGGTCGAGCTCGGGGTGGTGGGCGAGGATCTTCAGCACCGGCTGGGCCGCCGCGACGCCGTCGGGCGCGAGGAGCTCCTCGGCGGGCCGGAGGGTGTCCGGGATCTCCATGTGCAGCTTGGGATAGGCGGGCTCCTGGTGGAAGCCGTAGGTCTGCTCGACCGCGAACAGGGTGCCGGGGGCGGCCTCGCGCAGCAGCTGCACGGACCGCAGGGCGTTCTCCCTGGCCAGCTCGCGCACCTTGACGAAGCGGTGGGCGCCCGGTCCGCCGTGCAGGTCGACCACGGCGGCACCGTTGCCGCAGATCGCCAGGCCGTGGCCGTGCACGTGCTCGCTGACGACGTCCATCCAGCGGGCGGGCCGGCCGGTGACGAAGAAGACCTCGACACCCGCCTCCTCGGCCGCGGCCAGCGCGGCGACGGTACGCGGCGAGACGGTGTTGTCGTCGCGCAGCAGGGTGCCGTCGAGGTCGGTGGCGATCAGGCGCGGCGCGGGGAGAGGGGCCCCTCCCTGTGCGGACCGGGCCGACGGCTGGGCGGAGGCCGGGGTCCCCGGCTGTCTGGTCGCTGAGGTCACCCGGTCATTCTCGCGCACCCGCGGGCGGGACCGGTTGCCACGGGGCGGGGAAGGGGCGCGGGGCCGGCGTCGGACGGGCCCGGACCGTGTCCCGGCCGCCTGTGCGGGCGTCGTAGGCTCGTCCGCATGGCCCTTCGTCTCAGTACCGTGATCCTTCCCGTCGACCGCTGGAGCGAGGGGGGACGGGAGAAATGGCAGCGGGCCGAGGAACTGGGGTTCCACGCGGCGTACACCTACGACCACCTGTCCTGGCGTTCCTTCCGGGACGGGCCGTGGTTCGGGGCGCTGCCCACGCTGACGGCCGCCGCCGGGGTGACCGAGCGGCTGCGGCTGGGGACGCTGGTGACCTCGCCGAACTTCCGCCACCCGGTGACGCTGGCCAAGGAACTGATCTCCCTGGACGACATCTCCGGCGGCCGGGTGACGCTGGGCATCGGGGCGGGCGGCTCCGGGTTCGACGCGACCGCGCTCGGGCAGGAGGCGTGGTCCCCGCGTGAGCGGGCCGGCCGGTTCGCGGAGTTCGTGACGCTGCTGGACCGGCTGCTGACCGAGGACGCGGTGTCGTACGCGGGCGAGAACTACTCGGCGCACGAGGCGCGCAACATCCCGGGCTGTGTGCAGCGGCCGCGGCTGCCGTTCGCGGTGGCGGCGACCGGCCCGCGCGGGCTGCGGCTGGCCGCCCGGTACGGGCAGGCGTGGGTGACCACGGGCGACCCGAAGCTGTTCGAGACCGGCACGCCCGAGCAGTCGGTGCGGGCGGTCGAGGGGCAGCTCGGCCGGCTCACGGATGCCTGCGCGGAGACCGGGCGGGACGTGACCGAGCTGGACAAGATCATGCTGACCGGGTTCACCCCGGACCGGAGCGGTCCGCTGCGGTCCGTCGACGCGTTCGTGGACTTCGCGGGCCGGTACGCCGCGCTGGGTGTCACCGAGCTGGTCGTCCACTGGCCGATCCCGGACTCGGACTTCGCGGCCGACCAGGCCGTCTTCGAGAAGATCGCCACCGAGGCCGTCGCGCAGCTCGGCTGACCGGGCGGGCCGGGGCTCAGCGCGGTTCGGACAAGCGCAGGTAGCGAGGCGGGACGGCGCCGGTCAGCCAGACGCCGTTGGCGCTGACGTGGAAGACGTGGCCGTCGCGGTGCATCGCCCCGGCGTCCACGGCGAGGACCACGGGCCGGCCGCGGCGGGCGCCGACCCGGGTGGCGGTCTCGCGGTCGGCCGAGAGATGGACGTCGTGCCGGTTCATGGGGCGCAGCCCCTCGGCACGGATCGCGTCCAGGCTGGGGGCGACGGTGCCGTGGTAGAGGTACGGCGGCGGGGTGGCCGGGGGCAGGCCGAGCGCGACCTCGACGCTGTGGCCCTGGCTGGCGCGGATGCGGCCGTCCTCGACGGCGAAGCGCCGCTTGTCGTTCACGGCCACGACGTGGTCCAGCTCGGCGCGGGTGACGGGGAAGCCGTGGGCGGCAGCTGCGGCGAGCAGCGTGTCGATCCCGACCCAGCCCGCCGGGTCGAGGGTGAGCCCGATGCGCTCGGGCTGGTGCCGCAGGTGCTTGGAGAGGTACTTGGACACCTTCACGGTGCGTCTGTCATCCATCATTTCTGATGTACCCATTTCTGTCATGTGATGCTTTTCGTATCTCCTTCTTCTCCGTCTGCTCCGCGTTTTCCGCCCCCCGTCAGCCTGCTGGAGAGACCCGGATCACGCATCCGATTTTCCTCCCGGAGGTTTGATCCACAGCCAACGCGGTTTATCCACAGGCATTTTGACGATTCTGTGGACAACTGGCGCCCGTTTCCCGTGGGTTGATCAACTTCGGTGCGATTCAGCGGGGATGAGGCTCACCGCACCGAGCCGGCCCTCACAACTTCGGCTCGATCCGCGCCAGTCTGCGTACCGCACCCGGCAGGAACCGGGACAGCAGATACGCGCCGCGTGCCTCGGGAGTCACCGGCGCCACGGCCCGGTTCTCCGCCACCGCGTCCAGGATCGCCCGAGCGACCTTCTCCGGCGGGTAGTTGCGCTTCCCGTAGAGCCGGGACGACCGCTCCCGGCGCCGCCGCGCCTCGGTCTCGTCCACCCCCGTGAAGCGTGCCGTCGAGGTGATGCCGGTGTTGACGATGCCGGGGCAGACGGCCGTGACTCCGATGTCCCGCGAGGCCAGTTCGGCGCGCAGGCATTCCGAGAGCATCAGCACCGCCGCCTTCGACGTGGCGTACGCGGGTAGCGCGCGGGAGGGCTGAAAGGCCGCCGCCGAGGCGATGTTGACGATGTGGCCGCCCTGTCCGCGCTCGGCCATGCGGGCCCCGAAGAGGCGGCAACCGTGGATCACCCCCCACAAGTTGACGTCCAGCACCCTGCGCCAGTCGTCCGGGGTCGTGGTGAGGAAGGAGCCGGACAGGCCGATGCCCGCGTTGTTGACCAGCAGGTCCAGCACCCCGTACTCGCGGTGCACGCGCTCGGCCAGCTTCTCCATGGCCTGCTCGTCGGAGACGTCCACCGTCTCCGCCCAGGCGTCCGACGCGCCTGCCTCCACGGCGAGTTCGGCGGTGCGGGCGGCGGTCCCGGCATCCCGGTCGACGGCCACCACCCGGGCCCCTGCCTGGGCAAGAGCGAGCGTCGTCGCGCGGCCGATCCCGCTGCCCGCGCCCGTCACCAGGGCCAACTGCCCGCCGAAGCGCCCCGCGTGACGCGCTTCGGCCGTGGGTTCCGGCTCTCCCCGCTCGACCGAGCCGACGAACTCCGAGACCCAGCGGGCCATGTGGTCCGGCCGGGTGCGCGGCACCCAGTGCCTGGCCGCGAGCGTGCGCCGGGTCAGCCTCGGTACCCACTGCTCCAGGTCGTCGTAGAGCCGCTCGGACAGGAACGCGTCGCCCTGCGGCGTGATGAGCTGCACCGGCACGTGCGCGACGGCGTCCGGGCGCGGACGGCGCAGCCGGGGGCGGACGTTGTCCCGGTAGAGCCACGCCCCGTGGGCCGCGTCCGAGGGGAGCGAGGCCGTCGGGTAGTCGCCGGCCGGGATCTTCTCGGCCCGCTCCAGCAGCTTCGGCCACCGCTTGCCCAGCGGCCCGCGCCAGACCAGTTCCGGGAGTACGGGTGTGTGCAGCAGGTACACGTACCAGGACTTGGCGCCCTGGCCCAGGAGCTGGCCCACCCGGCGCGGGGTCGGGCGCTTCACGCGTGCCCCGATCCAGTGGCCGAAGTGGTCCAGCGAGGGGCCCGAGACGGAGGTGAAGGAGGCGATGCGGCCGCGCGTGCGGGCGACCGTCACGAACTCCCAGGACTGCACCGACCCCCAGTCGTGCCCGACCAGGTGCACCGGCCGGTCCGGGCTCACCGCGTCGGCCACCGCGAGGAAGTCGTCCGTCAGCTTGGCCAGGGTGAAGCCGCCGCGCAGCGGTTTCGGCGCGGTCGAGGCGCCGTGGCCGCGCACGTCGTAGAGCACCACGTGGAAGCGGTCGGCCAGCCGGGCGGCCACCTCGGACCAGACCTCTTTGCTGTCCGGATAGCCGTGCACCAGCACCACGGTGGGGCGCTCCGGATCGCCCAGTTCGGCCACGCACAGCTCGATCCCGCCGGTGCGCACCCGCCGCTCACGCGCGTCCTTCAGCGTCACTTGTCCTCCGCCCGCATCCGCCCGTATCCGTCCAGCGAATGTGGCAGTTGTTAGAGGTGGCGTCAATAGGAAGGCTCGGAGCCCTGCCCCCCCAGGGCCCATCACCCCTAGGGCCCCGTACTACCCGAGACGGACCCCAAGACGGCTCTGTGGTCTGACGACCCGCGTGCTCCGCGTCACTACGGTCGGGTACGTGACTGTGATCGTGACCGAGAGCCTGAGCAAGCGGTTCCCCCGGGTGACCGCGCTCGACCGGCTGTCCGTGGACATCGGACCCGGTGTGACGGGACTCGTCGGTGCCAACGGCGCCGGCAAGTCCACCCTGATCAAGATCCTGCTGGGTCTGTCCCCCGCCACCGAGGGCCGCGCCTCCGTGCTCGGCCTCGACGTGGCCACCGAGGGCGCCGCGATCCGCGAGCGCGTCGGCTACATGCCGGAGCACGACTGCCTGCCGCCCGACGTCTCGGCCACCGAGTTCGTCGTGCACATGGCGCGCATGTCCGGCCTGCCGCCCACCGCCGCCCGCGAACGCACCGCCGACACGCTGCGCCACGTCGGGCTGTACGAGGAGCGCTACCGCCCCATCGGCGGCTACTCGACCGGCATGAAGCAGCGGGTCAAGCTCGCCCAGGCGCTGGTGCACGACCCCCGGCTGGTCTTCCTGGACGAGCCGACCAACGGCCTCGACCCGGTCGGCCGGGACGAGATGCTCGGCCTGATCCGCCGCGTCCACACCGACTTCGGCATCTCGGTCCTGGTCACCTCGCACCTGCTGGGCGAGCTGGAGCGCACCTGCGACCACGTCGTGGTCGTCGACGGCGGCAAGCTGCTGCGGTCCAGCTCCACCACCGACTTCACCCAGTCCACCACGACGCTCGCCGTCGAGGTCACCGACAGCGACACCCACCCCGACGGCACCCGCGCCCTGCGCGAGGCACTGCGCGCGCGAGGGATCGACACCCACGACGACGGCGGCGGCCTGCCCGGCGCCGGGCACATCCTGCTGCTCACCGCCCAGGGCGAGGAGACGTACGACCTGGTGCGCGACACCGTCGCCGGACTCGGCCTGGGCCTGGTCCGGATGGAACAGCGGCGGCACCACATCTCCGAGGTGTTCACCCGCGACGAGCAGCGGAAGGAGGCAGTCGGCCATGGCGGTTGACCAGCCCGTCCCCACGGCACCGGCGCCCTCGGGCGACCAGTCCCGCATCCACGACATCGGCTACCGCGGCTACGACGGCCCCCGGCTCGGCCGCTCCTACGCCCGCCGCTCGCTGTACTCGCAGTCCCTGCGCGGCGCCTACGGCCTCGGCCGGTCGGCCAAGTCCAAGGTGCTGCCGATGCTGCTGTTCGCGGTGATGTGCGTGCCCGCCGCCATCATGGTCGCGGTCGCCGTCACCACCAAGGCGCACGACCTGCCGGTCCCCTACACCCGGTACGCGATCATCATGCAGGCCGTGATCAGCCTGTTCGTCGCCTCCCAGGCCCCGCAGTCCGTCTCCCGCGACCTCCGCTTCAAGACGGTCCCGCTGTACTTCTCGCGGCCCATCGAGACCGCCGACTACGTGCTCGCCAAGTTCGCGGCGCTCGCCTCGGCCCTGTTCGTCCTGACCGGAGGCCCGCTGCTCGTGCTGTTCGTCGGCGCGCTGCTCGCCAAGATGGACGTGGCCCACCAGAGCGCGAAGTTCGGCGAGGGCGTGGTCGCGGTGGTCCTGCTCTCCCTGCTCTTCGCCGGGATCGGCCTGGTCATCGCCGCCGTCACCCCGCGCCGCGGCTTCGGCATCGCCGCCGTCATCGCCGTCATGACCATCTCCTACGGCGCCGTCTCCACCCTCCAGGCCATCGCCGACTCCCAGGACAACAGCGGCGCCGTGCCGTGGATCGGGCTGTTCTCCCCGGTCACGCTGATCGACGGCGTCCAGTCCGCGCTGCTCGGCGGCCAGTCGTCGTTCCCCAGCGGCGTCGGCCCGACCACCGGCCAGGGCTTCGTCTACCTGATCGTCGTCCTCGGGCTCATCGCCGCGAGCTACGGCCTGCTCGTGCGCCGCTACAAGAAGGTGGGCCTGTGACAACGCTCCAGATCGACCATGTCTCCCGCTGGTTCGGCAACGTGGTCGCCGTCAACGACATCACCATGACCATCGGCCCCGGTGTCACGGGCCTGCTCGGCCCCAACGGCGCCGGCAAGTCCACCCTCATCAACATGATGGGCGGCTTCCTGGCCCCCTCCACCGGCACCGTCACCCTCGACGGGCAGCCGGTGTGGCGCAACGAGGCCGTGTACCAGCACATCGGCATCGTCCCCGAGCGGGAGGCGATGTACGACTTCCTCACCGGGCACGAGTTCGTCCTCGCCAACGCCGAACTGCACGGTCTCGGCGCCAAGGCCGCCCAGCGCGCGCTCGCCACCGTGGAGATGGAGCACGCCCAGGACCGGAAGATCTCCACCTACTCCAAGGGCATGCGCCAGCGCGTGAAGATGGCGTCCGCGCTCGTCCACGACCCCTCGCTGCTCCTGCTCGACGAGCCGTTCAACGGCATGGACCCGCGCCAGCGGCTCCAGCTGATGGAACTGCTGCGCGCCATGGGCGACGAGGGCCGCACCGTGCTGTTCTCCTCGCACATCCTGGAGGAGGTCGAGCAGCTCGCCCGGCACATCGAGGTCGTCGTCGCCGGCCGGCACGCGGCCAGCGGCGACTTCCGGAAGATCCGCCGCCTGATGACCGACCGCCCGCACCGCTACCTGGTCCGCTCCAGCGACGACCGCGCCCTCGCGGCCGCCCTGATCGCCGACCCGTCGACCGCGGGCATCGAGGTCGACGCCGTCGAGGGCGGGCTGATCATCCAGGCCGTCGACTTCGGCCGCTTCACCACGCTGCTGCCCAAGGTCGCCAGTGACCAGGGCATCCGGCTCCTGACGGTCTCGCCCTCGGACGAGTCCCTGGAGTCCGTCTTCTCGTATCTCGTCGCGGCGTAGGAGGCCGAAGATGTACGACCCCACAGTCGCCCGGCTCACCTACCGGGCCCTGCTCGGCCGCCGCCGGGCCCTCGTCCTCGGCGCGCTGCCCCTGCTGCTCATCGTGATCTCGGTGGCGGTACGTCTGCTGACCGGCGCCGACGACCAGGTCGCCGCCGACGTGCTCGGCGGGTTCGCCCTCGCCACGATGGTGCCGATCATCGGCGTCATCGCGGGAACCGGGGCGATCGGTCCGGAGATCGACGACGGCTCCGTGGTCTACCTGCTGTCCAAGCCGCTGAAGCGGCCGACGATCATCTTCACCAAGCTGATCGTCGCCATCGCGGTGACCATGGTGTTCTCCGCGCTGCCCACACTCATCGCCGGGCTGATCCTCAACGGCAACGGCGGCCAGGTCGCCGTCGCCTACACGGTCGCCGCGCTCGTCGCGTCCATCGCCTACTCCGCGCTGTTCCTGCTGCTGGGCACGGTCTCGCGGCACGCGGTGGTCTTCGGCCTGGTCTACGCCCTGGTCTGGGAGGCCCTGTTCGGCTCCCTGGTCTCCGGCGCCCGCACCCTGAGCGTCCAGCAGTGGGCGCTCGCGGTGGCGCACAAGGTGGTCGGCAGCAACCTGATCACCTCCGACGTCGGCCTCCCCGCGGCCACCGCGCTGCTGGTCGTGGTCACCGTCGCCGCCACCTGGTACGCGGGGCAGCGCCTGCGCGCCCTGACCCTGGCGGGCGAGGAGTAGCGGCCGCCTTGACGGGGACCTCATCCCCGTCCGGGCACACTGACGGCAACGGAAGTACGGCGAGCGGGAGTACGGCGAGGAGGACGCCATGGCACAGGAGCAGCCGGCCGGGGACGGCGGGACCGCGCCCGACCCATGGGACGGTGTCGAACTGGACGAGGACTTCGTCCGGGCCGCCGAGACCTCCGAGCCGTCCGCCCGCGCCCGGATGCTCGCCGCCCGCTGGCGGGCCGAGCGCCCCGAACCTCAGCCGTGGCGGGCCGACAAGCCGCCCGCGGGCTGGTTCTTCAGCCGCTCCCGGCGCAGGCGGCGCAAGGGTTAATTCGCTGGCGCCGGACTTCCCGGCGGGGGCACAGTGGGGGAGCCGACGCCGGGTTCACCGAGCCCGGCGCGCCCCCGTACCGGGAGCGGAGCCGGGCAACGTCATGTCCGGCTTCCGTCAGGATGGTCCCGGCGGGCTCCGGTGAGTTACTCCACCGTCGAGCCCGCTCCCGCACAGGGACCGTCCGGGGCGGCCGCTTCGAGCACGCGATGTCGCTCTCGCGTGGGCCGCCCACCCGGAGAACCGCCGAGAGGCAAGGCCGGGCATCAGCCCCGCCTTGCCTCTCCGCCCTGTCGTCCGGGAATCAGCCGAGCAGGCGCTCCAGCACCAGCGCGATGCCGTCCTCCTCGTTGGAGGCGGTCACCTCGTCGGCCACGGCCTTGAGGTCCTCGTGGGCGTTGGCCATGGCCACGCTGTGCGCGGCCCAGGCGAACATCGGCACGTCGTTCGGCATGTCGCCGAAGGCGATCGTGTCGGCCGCCTTCAGCTTCAGCCGCCGGGCCGCCAGCGACAGCCCCGTCGCCTTGGACAGCCCGAGCGGCAGCAGTTCCACGATGCCCTCGCCCGCCATGACGACGGTGACGAAACCGCCCGCAGCGCGCGAGGCCGCCTGAGCCAGCTCGTCCGTGGACAGCGTCGGATGCTGGATGTAGATCTTGTTCAGCGGGGCTTCCCACAGGTCGGCCGCGTCCGTGAACGCCTTCGCCGGGAGCCGGCCGGTGACCGAGTAACCGGGGCCCACCATGACGTCGCCGTCCAGCCCGTCCCGGCTCGCCGCCAGGTACAGCGGGCCCACCTCGGCCTCGATCTTGGCCAGGGCCACGCCCGCGAGCTGCCGGTCCAGCGTCACCGAGGTCAGCAGCCGGTGCTGCCCGGCGTCGTAGACCTGGGCGCCCTGGCCGCAGACGGCGAGGCCCTCATAGCCGAGGTCGTCCAGGATGTGCCGGGTCCAGGGCACGGCCCGGCCGGTGACGACGATGTGCGCGGCGCCCGCGGCCGTGACGGCGGCGAGGGCCTCACGGGTGCGCGGCGAGATCGTCTCGTCGCCGCGCAGCAGCGTGCCGTCCAGGTCGGTGGCGACCAGGCCGTAGGGGAAGGGGCCGCTCACTTGGCGACCGGTTCCAGGACTTCCCGTCCGCCCAGGTAGGGACGCAGCACCTCGGGAACGCGGACCGAGCCGTCGGGCTGCTGGTGGTTCTCCAGGATCGCCACGATGGTGCGCGGTACGGCGCACAGCGTGCCGTTGAGCGTGGCCAGCGGGCGGACCTTCTTGCCGTCGCGCATCCGGATCTGCAGCCGGCGGGACTGGTACTCGGTGCAGTCCGAGGTGGACGTCAGCTCGCGGTACTTGCCCTGGGTCGGGATCCACGCCTCGCAGTCGAACTTGCGGGCGGCGGAGGAGCCGAGGTCGGCGGTGGCCACGTCGATCACGCGGAACGGCAGCTCCAGCGACGTCAGCCACTGCTTCTCCCACTCCAGGAGACGCTGGTGCTCGGCCTCGGAGTCCTCGGGCGCGACGTAGGAGAACATCTCCACCTTGTCGAACTGGTGGACCCGGAAGATGCCGCGGGTGTCCTTGCCGTGCGAACCCGCTTCGCGGCGGAAGCAGGGGGAGAAACCGGCGTAGCGCATGGGCAGCCGGTCCGCGTCGATGATCTCGTCCATGTGGTACGCGGCGAGCGCCACCTCGGAGGTGCCGACCAGGTAGAGGTCGTCCTTGTCCAGGTGGTACACGTCCTGCGCGGCCTGGCCGAGGAAGCCGGTGCCCGCCATGGACTGGGGGCGGACCAGCGCCGGGGTCAGCATCGGGGTGAAGCCCGCGGCGGTGGCCTGCGCGATGGCGGCGTTCACCAGGGCCAGCTCCAGCAGGGCGCCGACACCGGTGAGGAAGTAGAAGCGGGAGCCGGAGACCTTGGCGCCGCGCTCGGTGTCGATCGCGCCGAGGATCTGGCCGAGCTCCAGGTGGTCCTTGGGCGCGAAGCCCTCGGCGTCGAAGTCGCGGATGGTGCCGTGGGTCTCGAGGGTGACGAAGTCCTCCTCGCCGCCCACGGGGACACCGGGGTGGACGAGGTTGCCGAGCCCGAGCAGCAGGCGCTGGGTCTCCGCGTCGGCCTCGTCGCGCTCGGCGTCGGCCGCCTTGACGTCGGACTTCAGCTGTTCGGCGCGGCCGAGCAGCTCGGCCCGCTCCTCGGGAGTGGCCTTGGGGATCAGCTTGCCGAGCTGCTTCTGCTCGGCGCGCAGCTCGTCGAAGCGGACGCCTGAGGACCTGCGCCGCTCGTCGGCAGACAGGAGGGCGTCGACGAGCGCGACATCCTCTCCACGGGCACGCTGGGACGCGCGCACACGGTCAGGGTCCTCACGAAGCAGGCGAAGGTCAATCACAGGCCCAAGGCTACCGGTGCGGGCGGACGGGCCGGGACCCGTGTCCCCAATGACGCAGAGTGAGCGAAGTGGCCCGGCGCGGCCGATTACGGTTCTTTTCTCCGGTCCGCCGGGAGGGTGGCCGGATTCCCTTGCTGCGCAGGGCACTTGTCCACAGAGAACCGCACGGTGGGGCGAGTTATCCACAGGCTGTGCGAACTGTCTGTGGATTTTGGAATTGATCATTCCGAGTCTGTTGGCATGCCCGAGGAATTCCCGGCCCAAACTCTCGGTACAGACACTTTCGGGTGGAAAGTGCTCACCTTAAAAGATGAATCAAAGGAAACGGGTGGACGAAGGGTGATCCAGGCTGGGCTGAATGCACCTGGGGACTGTGGGGCGATTTGTCGACCGCATGGCCCTTGTTGTCGACTTGTCCCCAGGTAGAGAAGCGGACCTGTGGATAACTTCTGTGGATAACGAAGCCGACTAGAAACGGCCGTCCTGGCAGCGGGTCACCCAGTCGGACGCCGCCAGGAACTCCTGGTCGGAGGTCCCCGGCAGCATCGGCCGCGCATCGCCCGGCGCGATGTCCGCCCGCGGATAGGAACCCAGGAAACGCACCTGGAGACAGATCCGCTTCAGCCCCATCAGCGCCTCCGCCATCCGCCGGTCGGAGATGTGCCCCTCGGCGTCCACGCAGAAGCAGTAGTTGCCGATGCCCGCGCCTGTCGGCCGGGACTGGAGCAGCATCAGGTTGATGCCGCGGGTGGCGAACTCGCCCAGCAGGTCACGCAGCGCGCCGGGGTGGTCGTCCCGCTGCCACAGCACCACCGAGGTCTTGTCGGCACCGGTCGGCGCGGCGGGCCGGGCGGGCCGGCCGACCAGCACGAACCGGGTCTGCGCGTTCTCCGCGTCGTGGATGCCGGTCTCCAGCGGCACCAGGCCGTACCGCGCCGCCGCGAACTCGCCCGCGAAGGCGGCGTCGTACCGGCCCTCCTGCACCAGGCGGGCGCCGTCCGCGTTGGAGGCCGCCGACTCCCACAGGGCGTCCGGGAGGTGGGCGCGCATCCAGTTGCGGACCTGGGGCTGGGCGGCGGGATGCGCGGTGACCGTCTTGATGTCGGCGAGCTTCGTGCCCGGCCGGACCAGCAGCGCGAAGGTGATCGACAGCAGCACCTCGCGGTAGATCGTGAGCGGCTCGCCCGCGACCAGCTCGTCCAGGGTCGTGGTGATCCCGCCCTCGACCGAGTTCTCGATCGGGACGAACGCGGCCTCCGCGTCCCCGGTGCGCACCGCGTCCAGCGCGGACTGCACCGAGACGTACGGGATCAGCTCACGGGTGGCCGCCTCCGGAAGTGTGCGCAGGGCGACTTCGGTGAAGGTGCCTTCGGGACCGAGATACGCGTAGCTCGCTGGCATGACCTCACCCTAATGGCCCTGCCGGAGCCCGGCTCGACCGTCTCACCGCGACCACCCTTCCGAGTGGTTTCGATCCCGGAAGGGTGCGAAAAGGGCACCCGGAATGCCTGGTCAGCCCTCCAGCAGCCGCTGTCCCACGTACTCACCCTCCGCCGCGCCGCCCGGCACCGCGTAGAGCCCGCTGGCCTCGTGCCGCAGGTACCGCGACAGCGCGTCGCCGCGGTCGAGCTTGCGCTGCACCGGCACGAAGCCGCGCAGCGGATCGGCCTGCCAGCAGATGAAGAGCAGACCGGCGTCGGGCGTGCCGTCGGCGTCGAAGCCGTCGTGGAAGGAGAACGGGCGGCGCAGCATCGCGGCCCCGCCGTTCTGGTCGGGCCGGGTGATCCGGGCATGGGCGTTCAGCGGGACGACGTACCCGCCGTCCGCGTCCGCCTTCTCCAGGTCCATCGGCGTGGTCTCGTCGCCGCCGGACAGCGGGCCGCCGTCCGACTTGCGGCGGCCGATCACCGCCTCCTGCCCGGGGCGCGCCAGCTTCTCCCAGTCGTCCAGCAGCATGCGGATGCGGCGGACCACGGCGTAGGAGCCGTTCGCCATCCACGCGGGCTCGCCCGGGGCGGGCACGAAGACGCGCCGGTCGAAATCCGGCTCGGCGGGCTTGGGATTGCGGGTGCCGTCGATCTGGCCCATGAGATTGCGCGTGGTCATGGGGCGGGCGGTGGTGCCGGGTGAGCGGTTGAAGCCGTTCATCTGCCAGCGGACACGGGCCGCGTCGCCCGCCTCCTTCTGGAGCGCGCGCAGCGCGTGGAAGGCGACCAGCGCGTCGTTCGCGCCGATCTGCACCCACAGATCGCCCTCGCCGCGCCCTCTGTCGAGATGGTCGGCGGAGAAGTCGGGCAGCGGGTCCAGCGCGGCCGGCCGCTGCTTCTCCAGTCCGGTGCGGGCGAAGAAGCTGTGCCCGAAGCCGAAGGTGACGGTCAGCGAGGAGGGCCCGGCGTCGCGGGCCACGTCGGTGTCCCCGTGCGGGGCCGTCTCGCCCGCCATCAGCCGCTCGGCCACCGCCGACCAGCGGCGCAGCAGGGCCGCCGCCTCCTTGCGTCCCGCGCCCGCGGTGAGATCGAAGGCGACGAGATGGCCGTGGGCCTGGAGCGCGTCGGTGATGCCGGGCTGATGTTTCCCGTGAAACATCGCGCGGCCGGAGCCGACCGATGTCAGGGGCGTGGCCGGGGCGGGAGCGGCCGCGTAGCCCACGGCGCCGCCCGCCGCGCCGAGCACGAGACCGGTGGCGCCGGCGGTCCCGAGCAGGGTGCGCCGGGAGACGCCCCGGCCCGGCTCGGGCGGGGGTGGGGACGCCGGGGGCCGTGGGGTGCGGGCCTTGGGGAGGGACGGGTCGGGCATGGTGCGGTTCAGCCGATCTGCGCGTTCTTGGAGACGGTCACCTGGTCGATGTCGGAGGTCCGCACGGTGACGGCGACCTCCCAGTCGCCCGCCATGGGGACCTGCACACCGCTCGCCGCCCAGTGGCCGGTGGTGACGCGCTCCGGGGCCACGGGGAGCGGCCCGATCTTCTTCGCCTTCAGGGTGAGGGCGACCTTGACCTCGGGGATGTCGTACGGACGGCCGTCGGGCCGCTGGACGTAGAGGTGCATCTCGTTGGCGCCGACGCGGGCCGGGTCGAGGTCGATGCGGACCAGGCCCTTGCCGTTCTTGCCGCCGGTGTCGAACGGCATGTCGAGGGTCAGGGCGCCGGAGGTGTCGGCCGGGGAACTGGCGGCGGGCGCGGACGCCGCGGCGGCCTCCTGCTCGGTGCGGCCGGGCTCGGTCTGGGTCAGCGCCGTGGTGACGGCGAGCAGGACGACGGCGACGGCCGCCTCGGCGAGCACCGAGCGGCGCAGTCCGGAGCGGTTCGGGTCGGCGTCGCGCTGCCGCCTGCGGCGGGCGGTGTCGATCGCGTCCCGCTGGCGGGCGAGCTGGGCGGCCCGCTCGGCGGACTCCGCCGTGTCCGCGTCCGACGCGTCCGTGCCCTCGCCCGTACCCGCGCCTGCCGGGGCGCCGGCGGCCACGGCCACCTCCTCCAGCTCCTCCGCCGACTCCTTCTCCGCGGAGTCGGAGTCCGCCAGCTCCGGTTCCGACTCCGCCTTCGTCGCCTCCGGCTCCGCCAGCCGCGCGGTCCAGCGCCGGGAGATCCGGGCGACGCCGACCATGACGGCGACCAGGCCGATCTTGACCAGCAGCAGCTGCCCGTACCGGGTGTCGGTGAAGGCCGACCAGGAGCCGAGCTGGCGCCAGGACTGGTAGACGCCGGTAACGACCAGGGCGAGGACGGAGCCGAAGGCGAGCCGGGAGAAGCGGCGGACGGCGTCGGTGCCGAGCGGGACGTCGGCGGGCGCCCGGTACAGGGCGACGAGCAGGGCGGTCAGCCCGCCGAGCCAGCAGGCGACGGCGAGCAGGTGGACGATGTCGACGGGCATCGCGACACCGGGCTGGAGGCCCGTGGACGCGTGCTCGGCCATGGCCCAGCTCGCCGCGAGTCCGGCCGCCACGACGATCCCGCCGATGGCGAGCCCGAAGCCCAGGTCACGCCGTTCCGCGGCCGCCACCTCCGCTGAGCCCTCCTCCGCGGCCTGCTCCGCCGAGGCGCTCTCCTCCTCTTCCTCCCGCCGGGCGTACGCGCCGAAGAGGACGGCGACGAACAGCGCGGCGGCGGCGAGCAGGAGCAGCCGGGAGACCAGCGCGGCGCCGGTCTTGGTCTGGAGCACCTGGCCCAGCAGATCCAGGTCGAAGACGTCCCCGAGCTTCCCGGAGGACGTGTACGAGCCGCGCAGGAGCAGCAGCCCGAGGGTGGCCGCGGTGAGCGTCAGCCAGCCGCCGACGACGAGCCGCTGGAGCGCCCGGACGCCCGCGCCCTGCCGCCAGCAGGCCAGCACGAACGCGGCGCCGCCGATCAGCACGATGTAGCCCGCGTAGGAGAGGTACCGGCCGAAGGAGTACAGCCCGCCCACGGCTCCGCCGCCCGCGCCCGAACCGGTGTCGGAGACGACGGTGCGCGAGGGCGCGCCGACGGAGAAGGTGTAGGCCCCGGCGACGGGGTGGCTGTCGGCGGACACGACCTGGTAGGCGACCGTGTAGGTGCCGTCGGCCAGCCCGGAGTGCAGCCGCACCGCGTACGTGGTGCCGCCGACGTTCACGGGCCGGCCCGACTGCACCGCCTTGCCCTTGGGGTCCAGGACGCGCAGGGAGTGGTCGCCCAGCGCCACCTGCTCGGAGAAGGTGAGCGAGATCTGCCGGGGCGCCCGGTCGACCACCACCCCCTGCGCGGGGTCGCTGCCGGTCAGCGCGGCGTGCGCGGAGGCGGGGGCCGCGCCCGCGAGCAGCGCGCCGGTGACGGCGAGGAGCAGCAGTACCAGGGTGCGCAGCCGGGGGGTGATGGTCCGCGTCAAGGTGGTCCCTCCCTCAGTGTCCGGTCGACGGGTTGTACGTGGCGGACCGCACCGGCATCTCGACGGTGAGCGGACCGGACTTGGCGAAGCCCAGCTTCAGCGTGACGGTCCGGCCCTGCCGCGGCCGCTCCTTGAGCTGCTCGAACATCAGGTGGTCGGCACCGCTCCGGAACACCAGCCGGCCGTGGGCGGGCACCTCGAAGGAGGCGCGCTCGGCCATGGCACCGCCGGTGGTGCTGTGCATGGTGACCTTGCCGATGTCGCTGCTGACGGAGGTCAGTTCGTCCGGCCCGCCGCCCTTGTTGGTGACGGTGAGGAAGCCCGCGGCCATGTCGGCGGCGACCGGCTGGGGCATATAGGCGGCGCTCACCGACAGCTCCGGCCCGGCGGAGCCCTCACCCGCGCCGCAGCCGGCGAGGGCCAGCGCGGCGGCGAGGGCGGTGACGGCCGGCGCGGCGCGCCTCACGGCTTCGCCCCGCGTACGAGCTTCGGCAGGTCCTTGGTCCAGTCGTCGACGGTGGCGTCCTCGCCGTAGAGGACGTAACCGCCGTCCGTCTTCGGGGAGAAGGCGATGACCTGGGTGCCGTGGACGGAGACGGTCTTGCCGTTCTTGTCCTTGCTGGTCGGCTCGATGGAGATGCCGATGGAGCGGGCGCCCGCCTGGATGGTGGAGAAGTCGCCGGTCAGGCCGGTGAACCGGGGGTCGATGCTCTTCAGCCACGTGCCCAGCTCGGCCGGGGTGTCGCGGCCGGGGTCGGTGGTGACGAAGACGACGCGCAGGTCGTCCTGTTCGGCCTTGGGCAGCGCCTTCATGGCGACGGCGATGTTGCTCATCGTCGTGGGGCACACGTCGGGGCAGTGGGTGTAGCCGAAGTAGACGAGCGTCGGGTGGCCCTTGGTCGCGGCCCGCAGGTCGTACTTCTTGCCGTGGGTGTCGGTGAGGACCAGGTCGGGCTTGACGAAGGGCTGGTCCAGGACGGTGGCGGCCTTGTCGGAGCCGGACTCGTCGGAGACCACGGAGACGGGCGACCCGGCGTCGTCACCGCTGCCGCAGGCGGACAGGGTGAAGGCGGCGGCGGCCAGCAGCGCGGCCGCGGCCAGGGTCTTCTTGCGCGGAGAAAGCATGGAGAGATGTCCCAGGAGGTCGAGAACGCCCGTGTGCGCCGGGGCCGTACCGGGCCGACACGGCCCCGGCGCACACGGATCGGAGAAGGGTCAGGCGGTGCGGCGGCGGCCCGCGAGGACGCCGTAGGCCACGCCCGCGACGCCGATCACGATGCCGGCGACGCCCAGCACACGGGCGGTGTCGTCGGTGCTGTCGGGGGCCGCTTCCTGGCGGGCGTCGTGCGCGTCGCCGCCCTTGGCGTCATCGTCGTCGGCCGCAGCCGCGGCGCCGTGGTGGTCGTCGGTCGCGGCGGACAGCTCCAGCGTCGGGGCCGGGTTCTCCGGCTCCTCCTGGCCCTCCTGCGGCACCTCGATCCAGCGCACGACCTCCTTGTTGGAGTACGTCTGGATGGCCTTGAAGACCAGCTCGTCGGTGTCCTCGGGCAGCGCGCCGAGCGAGAGCGGGAACTTCTGGAAGTAGCCGGGCTCGATGCCCTTGCCGTCGGCGGTCCAGGTGACCTTGGTGACGGCCTCGCCGATCTTCTCGCCGTGCATGGTCAGCGGCTTGTCCAGCTTGGACTTGGTCACCTTCACCTTCCAGCCCGGCACCGGCTGCGGCATGACCGAGGCCAGGGGGTGGTCGGCGGGGAGGTTGACCTCGAGCTTGGTGGTGGAGGCGTTGTCGCGCTCGTTGGGCACCTTGAAGTTCACGGTGGCGTAGCCGCCCTTGGCCGCGACACCGTCCGGCTGGACGCTGACGTGCGCGAAGGCGGGGACCGACACGGCGAGGACGGTGGCGCCCGCGACGGCGACGGCGGCGGTGAGACGGGTGGCGGTACGGGAGATCTGCATGCTGGGGAAACTCCGCTCTTGAGCGAGATCCGGTGCTGAGCCCGGTGACGACGAGGGGTGCGCGCACGCGCGCGTGCCGCGGGACGGCGGCACCCCCCTCCTCGTACGTACGGGAGCGGCGGTCCGCGTCAGGCGGCGAGACGGAAGGCGTCGGCGGGCGGTCCGCGCCGGATCACCGAGTGCTGGAGTGCCGCGCCCCGAGGGGCCGGCGCCTCGTCCCGGGCCGTGCGGCGCGCACGGGGGAGGGGGCCGGTCGCGGGCAGCAGCCCGGAGTGCAGGGCGCGGGTCAGCGCGAGCGCGGCGCGCAGGGAACGGACGAGCGCGCCCTCCGCGACCCCGTGCGTCGACAGCTCGATCAGCCGCAGGACGGCGAGGTCGCCCCGGCGCAGCAGCCAGCCCACGGCGAGGGCCGCGAGGAGGTGGCCGAGAAGCATGGGCGTCGAGGGCAGCCAGCCGGCCGAGGAACCGGCCATGTCGTGGGCGTGCCCGCCGGCCTGGGCCCGGTCCGTGAAGCGGCCCGAGGCGTCGATGAGACGCGCGTCGAGCAGCAGGCGGTAGGCGTGGCCGGGGGTGAGGGTGGCGGGGCCGGAGCCGCACAGCAGCTGGGCGGCCCGCTGGACCATCTCGTCGCCGGCCGCACCGGAGTGCGCGGCGCCCGTCGAGCCCATGGCGCCCATCGCGCCCATGGACCCCGTAGCGCCCATGGTGCCCGTCGGCGTCCCGCCCGCGGTCGCCGCGTGCTGGCCGAGGCCGAACAGCGTGTGCAGGGCGAGCTGGCCGAGGGCGAGGAGCGCGGATATCGCGGGCACCGACCGGGCCCGTCCGGCGAGCGGCGCCATGACCAGCAGCGAGCCCAGGAACCCGGCGCCGAGCGTCCACAGCGGGACGTTCGCGCAGGAGGCCACGGTGTGCCCGGCGGCGGCCAGCACGACACAGACCGCGGCGAAGACCGCGGCCCGCAGAAGCCGGACGCGGGGTCCGGGTCGCGCCGTGCGCGGGTGAGGGGCACTCATGGCGGGGCTCATCATCGCACTGAGCCCGCCGCACCCCCGAGGCAGGGCCGCCGGATCGCGCCAGGGACCGGGCGCGCGCTCCCGCGTCCGCCGTACCTCATACCCCGATTCGTCCCCCCGCACATCGGCCGTATGGGCGGCATCACGCCGTCTGCGGGCTTACGGGCAGGCGCGCGCGGCAATACGTATCGGTATGTCGAGCCGCGGCCGGGAGGCTGGAGCATGAGCATCTGGTGGTCACTCCATCTGCGCCGCGACGCCGCGAGTGTCCCGCTCGCCCGGCGACTGCTGATCGGCACCATGGAGACGGCCGGTGTCGACCCCGACGTCTCCTACGACATCTCCGTGGCCCTGACCGAGGCCTGCGCCAACGCCGTCGAGCACGGCGGGACCGCGCGCGGGGAGCGCTCGGAGGCGTACCGGGTGACCGCCTATCTGGACGGCGAGAAGTGCCGTATCGAGGTGGCCGACTCCGGTCCCGGCGTCGCGTCCGCCGCCCCGCAGACCCTGGGTGTCCGGATGGCCCGCGTGGACGCCGAGGACGGCCGGGGACTGTGCCTGATCCGGGCGCTGACCGACCACGTCCACGTCGGCGCCCGGCCGGACCGCGCCGGCACGGTGGTCAGCTTCGACAAGGTCCTGAAGTGGACGAAGGACCCCTCGCTGCTCACGGCCTGAGCCGGCGGACGGCGAAGGGCCGGGCACCCGCGGGGGATGCCCGGCCCTTCGCGCGTCGTCAGCCCTTGAGCGACGCCATCCACGCCTCGACCTCGTCGGCGCGGCGCGGCAGGCCCGCCGACAGGTTCCGGTTGCCCTCGGTGGTGACGAGGATGTCGTCCTCGATCCGGACGCCGATGCCCCGGTACTCCTCGGGCACGGTGAGGTCGTCGGCCTGGAAGTACAGGCCGGGCTCGACGGTGAGGACCATGCCGGGCTCCAGCGTGCCGTCGACGTAGGCCTCGGTCCGGGCGACCGCGCAGTCGTGGACGTCCATGCCGAGCATGTGGCCGGTGCCGTGCAGGGTCCAGCGGCGCTGGAGGCCCAGCTCCAGGACGCGCTCGACCGGGCCCTCGACCAGACCCCACTCCACCAGCTTCTCGGCGAGCACGCGCTGGGAGGCGTCGTGGAAGTCGCGGAACTTGGCGCCGGGCTTCACCGCCGCGATGCCGGCCTCCTGGGCCTCGTACACCGCGTCGTAGATCTTGCGCTGGACGGCGGTGTAGGTGCCGTCGACCGGGAGGGTGCGGGTGACGTCGGCGGTGTAGAGGGTGTGGGTCTCCACGCCCGCGTCGAGCAGCAGCAGGTCGCCGGAGCGGACCGGGCCGTCGTTGCGGACCCAGTGCAGGGTGCAGGCGTGCGCGCCGGAGGCGCAGATCGAGCCGTAGCCGATGTCGTTGCCCTCCACGCGCGCGCGGAGGAAGAAGGTGCCCTCGATGTAGCGCTCGGAGGTGGCCTCGGCCTTGTCGAGGACCTTCACGACGTCCTCGAAGCCGCGCACGGTGGAGTCGACGGCCTTCTGCAGCTCGCCGACCTCGAAGTCGTCCTTGACCAGGCGGGCCTCGGAGAGGAAGACGCGCAGTTCCTCGTCGCGCTCGGCGGTGACCTTGTCGGTCAGGGCCTTCTCCAGCGCGGCGTCGTGGCCGCGCACCACGCGGACCGGGCCGGTGGCCTCGCCCAGGCGGGCGGCCAGCTCGCGGACGTCGGCGGCCGGGATGCCGTACAGCGCCTCGGACTCGGTGAGGGAGTGGCGGCGGCCGACCCACAGCTCGCCCTGGCCGGAGAGCCAGAACTCGCCGTTCTCGCGGTCGGAGCGGGGCAGCAGGTAGATGGCGGCGTCGTGGCCGCCGCCCGCGACGGGCTCCAGGACCAGGACGCCGTCCTCGCTCTGGTTGCCGGTGAGGTAGGCGTACTCGGTGGAGGCGCGGAAGGCGTACTCGGTGTCGTTCGAGCGGGTCTTCAGGTTGCCCGCGGGGATCACCAGACGCTCGCCGGGGAAGCGGGCCGACAGCGCGGCGCGGCGGCGGGCGGTCTCGGCGGCCTGCGGGATCGGCTCCAGGTCACGCAGCTCGGTGTCGGCCCAGCCGGAGCGCATGTTCTCCGCCAGCTCGTCGGAGACGCCGGGGTAGAGGCCGTTCTTGCGCTGCTTGATGGGCTCCTCGGCCTCGGTGGCCTCGTCGGTAACGGCCGGGTTGAGCTCGTCGGACACTGATCCTCCTCGGTACGGCGTGTGGTCTCCCCCAGGGGGCACGCGGCGCTCGCGTCCATGCCCGAGCAGGGGTGCCTCCATCATCGTACGTTCGTACCGAAACCGGACCGGTCGTGCTCAGCTCAGTCGAAGCGGACCGCCAGCAGGACCACGTCGTCCTCGCCGGCGCCGCCGTCCTCCGGCAGGAGGGTGCGCAGGACGTGGTCGGCGACGGCCCCGGGGTCGCCGCGCAGGGCGCGCGGCACGCCCGCCGCGGCGGCGCGCAGCCGGGCGAAGGCCCGGTCCGTCGTCTCGCCGGTACGGTGCAGCAGCCCGTCGGTGTAGAGCAGCAGCGTCTCCCCGGGCTCGACGCGGAACTCCACGCCCGGCGCCTCCCAGCAGGCGAGCATGCCGAGCGGGGCGGACAGGGAGGTCTCGACGAACTCGGTCCTGCGCTCCCCGGTCAGCAGCGGGGGGCTGTGCCCGGCGCCGGCCAGGGTGATCCGGCGCGCGGCGGGCTCGCAGTAGGCGAACAGGGCGGTGGCCGAGCGGGCGGGCTCGGTCAGCCGCAGCAGCAGCTCCAGGTCGGACAGGACGGCCACCGGGTCCTCGCCCTCCATGACGGCGTAGGCCCGCAGGGAGGCGCGCAGCCGGCCCATCGCGCCGACCGCGCCGGGGCCGCCGCCGGTGACCGAGCCCACGGAGAGGCCGAGGGCGGCGTCGGGCAGCGGCAGCGCGTCGTAGAAGTCGCTCCCGCCGCGCGGGCCGGTGCGGTGCCGGACGGCGAGCTGGACGCCGGGGATGCGGGGGAGCCGGGAGGGCAGCAGTTCCTCGGTGAGGGCCGCCGCGCCCGCGCGGGTGTGTTCCACCTCCAGCAGCAGGGCGATGTGTCCGGCGGCCTGGCCGAGATAGCGGGCGGCCAGCTGCCGGTGGTGCTCGTCGGGGGCGGCCGGTTCGTCGTAGAGCCAGACGGCGGTGCCGAGCCGGGTGCCGTCGGCGGTCAGCGGCAGGGCGTGGCCGGCGGCGTAGCCGAGGCGGGTGGCCACCTCGCGGTGGCGGGGGTCCAGTCCGGGCTCGGCGAGGAGGTCGGCGCTGCCGGTCAGCAGGGCCTCGCGCGGAACGGTCTCCAGGTGGCCGAGGTCGGCGCGGCCGAGACCGAGGCCGAGGGTGGCGCGGGGGCCGAGTCCGTCCCCGGGCTCCAGCACGACCAGACCGCGCCGGGCGCCGACGAGGGCGGCACCGGCGCGCAGCAGTTCCTCAAGTGCGGTGTGCAGGTCGGACGTTGCGCACATCCGCTCCGTCAGCTCATGGAGGGTGGTGAGGTCGGAGACCCAGCCGGCCAGCCGGTCCTGGAGCAGGCTGCCGGGGGCGTCCGGGACGGTGACGGGGAGCGGGTCACCTGCCGGGGCGTCCGGTGCGGGACCGGCTTCCGTGGCGGGGGGTGCGGGCGCGACAGTGTGGGCTGGAGTGGGAACCGTGGGATCGATTCCGGCCACTTTCGGAGGGTGAGGAGCATTCATGGCGTCCGGCTCTCGGACCGGTGCGTCTTACTGAAAAGCATCGCAAACCCCCATGTGATTCTGCGCCGCTAGCAGTGTCTCCACATGTACACGCACTCGTGAGGGGATGTCCAGCATTGTCCTGCGGGGATTCCTGGTGTTGGCGGGGCGGGAAGAGGATTGTTCGGAACCCCTTGCCTTACCGGCAAGTTGGCTTGAAACTGCCTCGGGTGGAGCTGTGTTGCGGTCGACTGGCTCTGCTCGACGGAGCGTCACCACGGTCGTGATGGGTACGTAATCGAGAGAAGGCCAGGGGTGGCCAAGAAGCCGCCCGGAACCTGGCGAAGGACCCGGACGTCATAACCACCGACGGCCGAGCCCCATCCTCCCGTGGCGGAGGCGGAGAGAAACACGCGCGACGGCAAAACGCCAGACTTCGCCACCCCCGTGACGTGTCCGTGCTCCTGATACAACCGCACGTCGGACGCGGCAGATGCTCCATCCCTGGGGGTTCCCCCCGCCGTACGCGGGGGCGTGATGCGCCAACAGGTACGCACAGTGAAGTGATCCACACATGTTGTGATGTCCACGGTGTTGCCAGCGGTGCAACGGAAAGGAACGAGCGCTCATGCGCGAGATCCTCGGTAGGCGACGCGGACTTCCGCCCCGGCGGGACGACGACGGCCCGGAGCCGGTCGACGCGGCCACGACCTTCGCGGCGACGTGGCGGTGGCCCGTGGTGCCGGGCGCGGCCCACGACCCGCAGGGCCCGACGGGCTGCTCCTGCCCCGACCCCGGATGCACGGTTCCCGGCGCCCACCCCGGTGACCCCGGCGTGCTCGCGGCCACGACCGACGCCCGCATGGTGCGCTGGTGGTGGACGAGCCGGCCGGACGCGCCGATCGTCCTCGCCACCGGCGGCCAGGCGCCCTGCGCGGTCAGCCTGCCGGCCGCCTCCGGGGCCCGCGCGCTCGCACTGCTCGACCGGCGCGGCATGCGGCTCGGACCGGTCGTCGCCGCCCCGGACCGCTGGGCGATCCTCGTGAAGCCCTACTCCATGGAGCAGTTGGGCGAACTGCTGTACGCCAAGGACTTCGTCCCCGCTTCGCTCCGCTTCCACGGCGAGGGCGGCTACCTCGCCCTCCCGCCCTCCGTGACCGGCCGGGGCGACGTCCGCTGGGAGCGCGCCCCGCTGCCCGGCTCCGCCTCCCCCTGGGTACCCGACGTGGAGGCCGTGGTGGACACGGTGGTCGAGGTCCTCACTCGTACGGGTGTGAGCGCGCCCGAGTTGTAGGGGTGTCGGGGGCGCGCGGGGCCGGAGTGCCGGGCGGGCTCGTTATCTTCCGCCCATGCAGCGAAATCACCGGCCCCGGGCGGACGGGCCGGGAGCCGGACCACTCCGTACCTCCGCCCTCGCGGCCCTGGTGGCCGCCGCCCTGCTGCTGCCGCTGACCGCGGCCTCGGCCGGACCGGTGGACGGCCCGGCGCACAGCCCGGCGGGCGGCCCGGTGGACGGGACCGGCGCGGACGGGCGCGGGCCCGCGCGCGCCGGTGCCTCGGCCGCCCCTTCCGCGAGCCCTTCCCCGCAAGCCGCCACCTCCGCGCGCTGCGGCCCCGAACTCACGGCTCCGGACGGGCTGGAGGCACAGACCTGTGTGCTGACGCGGGGTGGTGAGACCTGGGCGCGGGTCTACTACCGCAACACCACCGGCGAAGCCGTGGACGCCGTCCTGAGCCTGCTGGGGCCGGACGGCCGGGCCGTGCGCGCCACCTGTGCCACCGACGCGGACGACGCGCCCGCCACCTGTGAGACTCCGCGGGAGCGGACGCGGGGCGCGGTGGCCCGCTACACGGCCGTCTCCGAGTTCGCACGCGGCGCCGAAGGGCCGCTGCTGCTCCGCTCGGGCAGCAACTCCCTGGATAAGACTCAGAGTTGACGACCGGCTACGGTCGGTCCGACCGGCACGCGGGCATGGAAAGGCCCGGTTGCTGGCGACGGGGGATGCACCAGCAACCGGGCTACTGGAACGGTAACAAGAGATCGGCGGTTCGCAAATTCGGCCCGGCCCATCCGGACACCGATTCGCTTGACACACCGCCGAGTTGTGACAGGAGTCACCCGTTCCGCGCGGTCCGGGCCGCGGGTCAGCTCAGGGTGACCTGCCGGTTGGTGAGGCCGCCGCGCGCCCGGCGCTCCTCCGGGGTGAGCGGCTCGGTGACCGCGAGGGCCGCGGCCAGCCGCTCGGCGAACTCGGCCGCCGGCTTCTCGATCTCCTCGGCGCCGACCCCGCTCGGCAGGTCCCACACCGGCACGGTCAGCCCGTGCGCGCGGAACGAGCCGACCAGCCGGGTGCCCTCGCCCAGGCTGGAGGTGCCCGCGGCGTGCAGCCGGGCCAGCGCGTCGAGCAGGTGCTCCTCCTCGTGCGGCATCACCCAGCGCAGGTGGTTCTTCTCCGGGGTCTCGCACCAGTAGGCGGCGTCCACGCCGGACAGCTTGACCGTCGGGATCGCGGCGGAGTTGGCCCGCTCCAGGGAGGCGGCCACCTCCGGGGTGGCGTTCTCCGCGTCCGGCACCCAGAACTCGAAGCCGCTGTGCACGACCGGCTCGAAGGGGGCGTCGGCGGCCAGCAGGTCCTGGAGCCGGGGCGTGCCGGAGGGGGCGCGGCGGCCCTCGACCGGGGTGCCGGGCTCGGCGGTCAGGGCACGCTGGAGCGTGTCGGCGAGGTCGCGGCTGATGTCGCCGGAGGCGGTGTCGTTCTGCAGGCCGAGCAGCACCGAGCCGTCGTCGCGGCGCAGCGCGGGCCACGCCATCGGCAGCACGGTGGCCAGGGTGACCGAGGGGACGCCCTCGGGCAGGCCGTCCTTCAGGGTCAGTTCGGCGGTGGCGGCCGGGACCAGCTCGCGCAGTGCCACCCAGTCGCACTCGCCCGCCAGGCCCTCGAACGGGCGCTGCACCAGCTCGGTCACCGCGTGCGCCGCCGCGCGGCCGTGGCACGCCTTGTACCGGCGGCCGCTGCCGCAGGGGCACGCCTCGCGGGCGCCGACGACCGGAACCTCGCCCTCGGACCCGTGCGGCTGCGGGCGCTTGCCCTTGGTCTGGGGTCGCTTCTTGGCCATCGTGGCTGTCTCCCGGTTACGGCTGGTCTCCTACGGGCGGGAGCCTAGTCGTTCGGGCCGCGGGCCACGGGAACCTGTGGACGACGCGGGCGGGGTCCGGCGGCGGCTGTGGACAACCGCCCTTTTTGGGCCGTCCGTTCAGTCCGGGCCGTAGAAGGTCTCAGTCCAGGCCGTCGAAGGTCTCGGTGAAGCCCAGTTCGGCCAGCGCGGCCACCGGCGGGGCGGTGGTGACGCGCGTAGCGAAAGATTCGGGCGGGCCGCCGGCATCGGGATCGTGCACGTCCGCGTGGACCACCACCCAGACCGTCACCTCGCCCGGCACCTCGTCCCGGACGCCCCAGTCGTCGGCGAGGGCGTCGATGATGCTCAGGCCCCGGCCGCCGTGCGCGGTGACCGAGGGGGTGGCCGGAGCCGGGCGGGTCGGTCCGCCGCCGTCCGTCACCTCCACGATGAGCCGTCCGCGCGGGTCGATCCGCCAGGCCGCGCGCACCGCGCCGTCCCCCGCCCGGGCCCCGCCCAGCGGGCGCCCGTGGGTGCACGCGTTGCTCAGCAGCTCGGACAGAATCAGCACGGCGTCGTCCACGACCGACTCCGAGACCCCGCCGCCGAGCAGTTGCGCCCGCATCCGGTGTCTCGCCTTCCCCACGC
This sequence comes from Streptomyces sp. NPDC046860, assembly GCF_040645115.1. Taxonomy (NCBI): domain Bacteria; kingdom Bacillati; phylum Actinomycetota; class Actinomycetes; order Kitasatosporales; family Streptomycetaceae; genus Streptomyces; species Streptomyces sp. NPDC046860. The sequence continues at coordinate 189,421 of NZ_JBEYXQ010000007.1, forward strand.
CCGCAGGGCCATGAGGTACGGCCATGCTCGACGACGCGGGCACCTCCTGTGCCACCACCAACGCCACCCCCGAGACCTCCTTCGCCCCACGCCACGGTGTGGATGCCCCGATGGCCTGTACCGGAAACCGGCCAGTCTCGTTCCGGCGACGCATTCGCAATGTCCGCCCGCGGAGCGAACGCGCCGGAGCACTCCCCGGAAGGGGAAAGGGTCAGCGGCCGAGGCGGTCCAGCACGGCTCGCGGGCGGTTGGTGATGATGGCGTCGACGCCCAGGCCGACACAGAGATCCACGTCCGCGGGCTCGTTCACGGTCCACACGTGCACCTGGTGACCGGCCTCCTTGAGCCGGCGCACGTACGCCGGGTGGCTGCGGGCGATCCGGATCGAGGGGCCCGCGATCGTGACGCCCTCGGGCAGGCGGCCGTCGCGCAGGCGGGGGGTGACGAACTGGGCGAGCAGCACCAGGGGCAGGGTCGGGGCTGCGGCGTGCACCCGGTGCAGGGAGCGGGCGGAGAAACTCATCACACGGACCGGGGAGGCCTCGGGCGAGGCGGGGGCGTGCAGCCCGTGGCGGCGCAGCAGGGCGAGGAGGCGTTCCTCGACCTGGCCGGCCCAGCGGGTGGGGTGTTTGGTCTCGATGGCCAGTTCCACCCGGCGCCCGGCGTCGGCCACGAGCCGCAGCAGGCGGTCCAGGGTGAGCACCGAGGTCTCCTCGCGGTCCTCGGGCCGGTGCACCCAGTCGGGCTCCTCGTCCCGGCCGGGGCGGGCCTTCCAGGAGCCGAAGTCGAGGGCCGACAGGTCGGACAGCTCCAGCGCGGAGACGGCCCCGCGTCCGTTGGAGGTGCGGTTCACACGGCGGTCGTGGACGCAGACCAGGTGTCCGTCGGAGGTGAGCCGTACGTCGCACTCCAGGGCGTCCGCGCCGTCCTCGATCGCCTTGCGGTAGGCGGCCAGGGTGTGTTCGGGCGCGTCCTCGGAGGCTCCACGGTGGGCGACGACCTGGATGGTGTGGTGTGGTGCGTGGGTCACCGCGTCATGGTGCCACCGGCGTGGTCGTACGGGCGGCGCGAGCGGGCAGGCGGTGAGGGGGAGCGCGCAACCGCGCGGGCGCCCGCGCATACTTATCTCACTTTTGCCCGAGAAGTCTTATATAAAGGGTGCCCACGGTCCCACAGGGACCGCTTACGGTGCTCTGACGGCCCGTGGGAAAAGCTGAGTACGTACAACAGGAACAGACACGGGACCACGCGCGTCCAGGTCGCGCCGGTCCACGCGTCTCGGGTTACGGGCGTGCACGCGGCCACGGACATGACCGACCATGGACCGACGCGACCCGTATACGACGCGACGCGACCGGTGGCGACCGAGCATGATCGAGTGCGACCGGACGCGACCGACGACAACAGCCGTGGATCGAGGAGAGAAGAGCTGTGAGCACCGAGAACGAGGGCAACGCGGTACCCCCGGCCCCGTCCGCACCTCCTGTGCCGGTGGCATCTCCCGCTGCTTCCCCGCAGGGCGGCGTGCCCGACGCGGGCGCGACGGCTCAGCTTCCGCCGGTGCCCCCGGGCCCGCCCGGAGCGCCGGAGCAGCATCCGTACGGACCCGGCGCCACCCAGTCCTACGGCGCCCCCGAGGGCTCCTGGCCGCCCCCGCCGCCGCCCGGCACGCCGGGCTACGGCGAGGCGGGCGCGGGCGGCTCGGGCGGCGGCTGGGGCGCCTCGTACCAGCAGCCGGCGCCGAAGCCGGCCGGCGGCGGGCGGGGCGGGCTGATCGCGGCGGTACTGGTGGCCGCGCTGGTCGCGGGCGGTCTGGGCGGCGGCCTCGGCTACACCCTCGCCAAGGACAACGACGGCCAGGGCTCCACCACCGTCACCGCCGCCGACAACGGCGCCTCGCAGGTCAAGCGGGCGCCCGGCACCATTGCGGGCGTCGCCTCCAAGGCGCTGCCCAGCACGGTGACCATCGAGGCGGAGAGCAACAGCGGTGAGGGCGGCACCGGCACCGGGTTCGTCTTCGACACCCAGGGCCACATCGTCACCAACAACCACGTGGTCGCCGAGGCCGTCGACGGCGGCAAGCTGTCCGCCACCTTCCCGGACGGCCGCAAGTACGACGCCGAGGTCGTGGGGCACGCCCAGGGCTACGACGTGGCCGTGGTCAAGCTGAAGAACGCCCCCTCCGACCTCAAGCCGCTCTCGCTGGGCAACTCCGACCAGGTGGCCGTCGGCGACGAGACCATCGCCATCGGCGCCCCCTTCGGGCTGTCCAACACGGTGACCACGGGCATCATCAGCGCCAAGAACCGCCCGGTGGCCTCCAGCGACGGCAGCTCCGGCAGCAAGGCGTCCTACATGAGCGCCCTGCAGACCGACGCGTCGATCAACCCGGGCAACTCCGGCGGCCCGCTGCTGAGCGCCTCCGGCGCGGTGATCGGCATCAACTCCGCCATCCAGTCCACCAGCGGCGGCAGCTTCGGCTCCGGCCAGTCCGGTTCGATCGGCCTCGGCTTCGCCATCCCGATCAACCAGGCCAAGTACGTGGCCCAGCAGCTGATCAAGAACGGCAAGCCGGTGTACGCCAAGATCGGCGCCTCGGTCTCCCTGGAGGAGTCCACCGACGGCGCGAAGATCACCGACCAGGGCACGGCCGGCGCGGCGGCGGTCGAGCCGAGCGGCCCGGCCGCGCAGGCGGGCCTCAAGCCCGGCGACGTCATCACCAAGCTGGACGACTCCGTGATCGACAGCGGTCCCACGCTGATCGGCGAGATCTGGACCCACAAGCCCGGCGACAAGGTCAAGGTCACCTACCAGCGCGGCGGCGACACCCGCACCGTCGACCTCACCCTCGGCTCGCGGGTGGGCGACAGCTAGGGCAGGTCCGGCGCCCACCCGGCGCCCGCTCCCGGTACGCTGTACCCCGCTCCGCCCCTGGTGGGCGAGGCGGGGAGGTGTGCCCGAGCGGCCTAAGGGAACGGTCTTGAAAACCGTCGTGGCAGCGATGTCACCGTGGGTTCAAATCCCACCGCCTCCGCAGTGCGCACAAGAAGGGGTGCCCCTCGTCCGAGGGGCACCCCTTCCGCGTGCCGGGCCCCTACGCCTTGGCGTCCTGCGGGTACCAGCGCAGCTCGATCGTGTTGCCGTCCGGGTCCTGGACGTAGATCGACGTGGCCTCGCCCCGTGCGCCGGAGCGCTGGACCGGGCCTTCCAGGACGGTGAAGCGTCCCGACTGGACGACCTCGTTCCAGTCCAGCGGGTCCACCACCAGGCAGAAGTGGTCGACGTTGGATTCGTGCCTCGGGCCCGCGACGATGTCGATGATCGTGTCCGCGGTGATGCGGACCGAGGGGAAGGGCGCCTCGCCCGCCCGCCAGGCGTCGACGTTCTCCGGCTGGAGGCCGAGGAGGCCCGTGTAGAAGCCGAGGGCGCGTTCGACGTCGGCGACGTTGAGGACCAGGTGGTCGAAAGCCTTGACGCGCGGTGAGGTCATGTCGTCTCCAGAGGGGTTCGCCCCGAGCGGGCAGCTGAGGCGAGGGTGGCACGTGCCTCCGGTTCCGGCAGCCCGTTTTCCAGGGCCGCGTCGAGCAGGTGCGGTGCCAGGGCGGGACCCGTGCCCTGCTCCCAGGCGCGGCAAGCCGCCCAGAACAGGCGGCTGTTGCGCTCGCCCTCGGGTGCGGTGCGCACGAAGCGCACCAGGGCGGCGCCCCCGTCGGCGGAGGGAGGCCGGGCCGCGCGGTCCGGCCGGGGCGGCGGGGGCAGGAGGAGGTCCAGCAGGGCCGGCGGGCAGGGGGCCGGGCGCAGCCGGGCGGTGCCCGGTGCCACCGTGTACGTGCCGCGGGTGCCCCGGGAGCCGGGGCCGACCAGGTAGCCGCCCGCGCCCCTGATGTCGATGCCGGGGGCCAGCCGGCCCGCCGAGTTGGGGACGGACACGTCCGGCGGCCCGGTGAGCCACAGATGGCGGCCGCCGCTCGGGGTGAGCACGACGACCGTCTCCGGCACCGCGAACCCGTGCCGCGCGGCCAGGGCGCGCAGCGAGGCCGGGGCGTCGGTGCCGGGCTTGGTGTCCAGGTCGACGCCGATCAGACGGTGCGGGGGCAGGCCGCAGGCGATGCCGTACCCGGTGGCCCAGGGCGCCGCCGCGAACAGCGCGCGCACGCGGGCGGGGTCGGCGGAGGCGTCGTGCACCCCGTGCCCGAAGCGGCCGCACTCGCCGTGGCAGGGCGGGTGCGCGGGGTCGGCCCGGTGCGGGGAGCGCAGGGCCGGGAGCTTCCCGCGGGACAGGGGGATGACGGCCAGGCCGCGCTCGGCGGCCGACAGCGCGTGGGCGAGGGCCAGTGTCCTGGTCCGCCGGTCCGGGAGGGCCATGCCTCCATGGTCGTACACGCGTTCGAGTATGGGAAGAGGGCCGGGATGCCCGGTCCGGCCCACGGTGCCCGGTCTCGGGTCCGGTGCGAGAAAAGTGTCGATGGGGGTTTATCGACATGTCATCACGCTTGCGTGGTAATCGGGGGGCCTGGGGAGATTGGGCCGAGGTGCGGCGGGCAGTACTCGGGTGCGACGTCGTGGAAACGAATCGGGGCGGTCGGCCGAACTCCCTGATTCAAGCCGTAGGCCGTTCTGGAGGCAGAAGATGGCAAGCAGTCACCGCGGACCTCTCCGGTGAGCCCGGGGCGGGGTCCCTGGGGAGGGGCTCCGCCGGGGTGTGCTTCGGGGTCATGACATCGGCGCGGCCGGCACTTCGGTGCCGCCGCGCCGATGCCGTGCGTGTGCGCGGGCCCGCGCCGGGCACCCTTCCGGGAGAACCCGCAGGCCGGTCGGAGGCCCGCTCCACCTTCAGGAGGTCCGGCACACCCCACCCCTACAACCTGAGGCGGACCCGGCTTCGGGACCTCCGGCCGATCCCCGGCGCCGTAGCCGCTCCTAGCGTGGAGTCATGACCGCACCCGTCTGCACCAGCGCCTCGGCCGCCGCCGCACCAGCGCGGCAGACTCTCCCCCACGCCCGGCTCGCACCGTCCGCGACCGCGCTCTACCCCTCCTTCGCCTCCTACGTCCGCGCCCGCCACCCCGCCCTGCTGCGCACCGCCCGCTCGCTGACCGCCAACCCGAGCGACGCCGAGGACCTGCTGCAGACCGCGCTCGCCAAGACCTACGTCGCCTGGGAGCGCATAGAGGACCACCGGGCGCTCGACGGCTATGTGCGCCGGGCCCTGCTCAACACCCGTACCTCGCAGTGGCGCAGGCGCCGGGTGGACGAGTTCGTCTGTGACGAGCTGCCCGAGCCCGAGCCGCGTCCCGGCGCCGACGACCCGGCCGAGCGGCAGGCGCTGCGCGACGCGATGTGGCGGGCGGTCCTGCGGCTGCCCGCGCGCCAGCGGGCCATGGTCGTCCTGCGGTACTACGAGGACCTCAGCGAGGCCCAGACCGCCGACCTGCTCGGTGTCTCCGTCGGCACCGTGAAGTCCGCCGTCTCCCGTGCCCTGGGCAAGCTCCGCGAGGACCCCGAGCTGGACCTGGCCCGCTGATCCGGGCCGCCCGACGGGCGGGGCACCGCGCCGAGTTTCCGTCCCCCTAGTGACATACCGCGCGGTATGTGCGCAGAATCAGCGCGACTCTACTTCCGTACAGGCAACGCTGCCGGGGAGGACGCCAGCCGTGCTGAGCACCATGCAGGACGTACCGCTGCTGATCTCGAGGATTCTGACCCACGGCTCGACCGTCCATGGATCGTCGCTGATCACCACCTGGACCGGCGAGGCCGAGCCGCACCGGCGCACCTTCGCCGAGATCGGCACCCGCTCGGCCCGGCTCGCGCACGCCCTGAAGGACGACCTCGGGGTGCGGGACGACGACCGGGTCGCCACCCTGATGTGGAACAACGCCGAGCACGTCGAGGCGTACTTCGCCGTCCCGTCCATGGGCGCGGTGCTGCACACCCTCAACCTCAGGCTGCCCGCCGAGCAGCTCGCGTGGATCGTCAACCACGCCGCGGACCGCGTGATCATCGTCAACGGCTCGCTGATCCCCATGCTCGCGCCGCTGCTGGACCGGCTGCCCACCGTCGAGCACATCGTGGTGGCCGGCCCCGGCGACCGCGCCCCGCTCGCCGCGGGCACCGCGCGGGTCCACGAGTACGAGGAACTCCTCGCCGGGCACCCGGAGCACTACGACTGGCCCGAGCTGGACGAACGCCGCGCCGCCGCCATGTGCTACACCTCCGGCACCACCGGCGACCCCAAGGGCGTGGTGTACAGCCACCGTTCGGTCTACCTGCACTCCATGCAGGTCAACATGACCCAGTCCATGGGCCTGACCGACCAGGACACCTCGCTGGTGGTCGTCCCGCAGTTCCACGTCAACGCCTGGGGCCTGCCCGACGCGGCCTTCATGACCGGCGTCAACCTGCTCATGCCGGACCGCTTCCTCCAGCCCGTGCCGCTCGCCGAGATGATCGAGGCCGAGCACCCGACGCACGCGGCCGCCGTCCCCACCATCTGGCAGGGCCTGCTCGCCGAACTCGGCGTCCGCCCCCGGGACGTCTCCTCCCTCACCCAGGTCACCATCGGCGGGGCGGCCTGCCCGCCCTCCCTGATGGAGGCGTTCGACGCGCTCGGCATGCGCGTCTGCCACGCCTGGGGCATGACCGAGACCTCCCCGCTCGGCACCGTGGCCCGGCCGCCCGCCCACGCCGTCGGCACCGACAAGGAGTTCGCCTACCGGCTCACCCAGGGCCGCTTCCCCACCTCCGTCGAGGCCCGCCTCACCGGCCCCGGCGGCGAACGCCTCCCCTGGGACGGCGAGTCGGCGGGCGAGCTGGAGGTGCGCGGCCCCTGGATCGCGGGCGCCTACTACAACGGCCCCGACGCCGAACCCCTGCGCCCGGACGACAAGTTCAGCGAGGACGGCTGGCTGAAGACCGGCGACGTCGGCACCATCTCCCCCGACGGCTACCTCACGCTCACCGACCGCGCCAAGGACGTCATCAAGTCCGGCGGCGAGTGGATCTCCTCGGTGGCGCTGGAGAACGCCCTGATGGCCCACCCGGACGTCACGGAGGCCGCCGTGGTCGCCGTACCGGACGAGAAGTGGGACGAACGCCCGCTCGCCACCGTCGTGCTGAAGGAGGGCGCGGAGGTCGGCTTCGAGGCGCTGCGCCTCTTCCTCGCCGAGGAGTGCGGCATCGCCCGCTGGCAGCTCCCCGAGCGCTGGACCATCGTCGAGACCGTCCCGAAGACCAGCGTCGGCAAGTTCGACAAGAAGGTGCTGCGCAGGCGGTACGCGGACGGCGAGCTGGACGTCACCCGGCTCTGAACGGCCGGCGGCCGGGGTCCACGGGACCCCGGCCGTACGTCAGTTGGTGCCGATGCGCGCCAGCAGGTCCACGATCCGGCCCTGCACCTCGTCGCTCGTGGAACGCTCCGCGAGGAACAGCACCGTCTCGCCCGACGCCAGCTTCGGCAGGTCCGCCTGCTCGACCGCCGCGGTGTAGACCACCAGTGGGGTCCGGTCGAGCTGCCCGTTGGCGCGCAGCCAGTCCACGATCCCGGCCTGGCTGCGCCGGGTCTGCATCAGGTCCATCACCACGAGGTTCGGCCGGAACTGGCCCGCCAGCGTCACCGCGTCGTTGTCGCTCGCGGCCCGCGCCACCTGCATCCCGCGCCGCTCCAGCGTGGCGGTGAGCGCCAGCGCGATCTCCGCGTGCTCCTCGATCAGGAGCACCCGGGGCGGATGCTGCTCGCTGTCGCGCGGCGCCAGCGCCTTCAGCAGCACGGCGGGGTCGGCGCCGTACGCCGCCTCCCGGCTCGCCTGGCCGAGACCGGCCGTCACCAGCACCGGCACCTCGGCGGCGACCGCCGCCTGGCGCAGCGACTGCAGCGCGGTCCGGGTGATCGGGCCCGTCAGCGGGTCCACGAACAGCGCGGCCGGGAACGCCGCGATCTGCGCGTCGACCTCCTCGCGCGAGTGCACGACCACCGGCCGGTAGCCGCGGGTGCTCAGCGCCTCCGACGTCGTCACGTCCGGCGCGGGCCACACCAGCAGCCGGCGCGGGTTGTCCAGCGGCTCCGGGGGCAGTTCGTCGTCCATCGGCTGCGGACGCGGGGTGTCCGCGACCTCCACGGCACCGCCGGGACCGTCCAGCGGCTCGGGCCCCTCGGCCGCGTTCGCGTCCGGAGCCCCTATGGCGTACGACCGTCCGACACCCTCGGTGCCCGGAGTCCGGCGCGGCTGCGCGGACGCCCCCGCCGCCTCGGGGTGCGGGCGCGCGCCCGGCTCGGGCTGCGCGTCCGGACGCGGGGCGGGCGTGCCCAGCTTGCGGCGGCGTCCGCCGCCGTTGGTCGCGTGCGGGGGCGGGGTCGCGGTCGGCTGCTGCACCTGGGCCGCCTGCCGGACGAACGGCACGCCCTGGCCCAGCGTGCGCACGCTGATCGCGCGCCCCTGGGTGGAGTCGGAGTCGCCCCCTCCCGGTGCCTCGGCGGGCAACGGCTGCGCGGCACGCGGCTGCTGCTGCGGCGGCGTGAACTGCGGCGGCAGCGCGGCACCGGGCATACCCGCGCCCGCGGTGTCGTCGTCCTCGTCGTCGGGCCACGGCTGCGGGACCGGCGCCGGAGCGGGCGCGGGCTGAGCGGGCGCGGGCTGTGCGGGCGCGGGCTGAGCGGGCGCGGGCTGTGCGGGCGCGGCCTCGGCGGGCAGCGGCTGCGCGGGTACGGCGGCCTCGGGAGCCGTCGCCTGCGCGGGTACGGGCAGGGGCTGGCCGGAGGTCGCCTGCGCCGGGATGCCCACGCCGGGCGCGGCCTGCGCCGGGATGCCCGGCTCGGGCTGCGCGGGCTGGGCCACGGCCCGGCGGCGCCTGCCGGTGGGCGCGGTGGTCGGATGCGGCTGCGGCGGCGTGTGGTCCTCGGACTGGTCCACCGGCACGGCGTCGTGCCGCCCGTCCTCGGCGGGCTCGCCCTCGGCGGGGAGCTGCTGCGGCGGTACGGCGACCGGCTGCGCGGGCGGCATGGCGGGAGCGGCGACGGGAGTCGGCGCGGCGGTGTCCGGGGCGGGAGCACCGGCCGGAAGGGCGCCCGGGGCCATGACGGGACCCGCGCCCTGGGCCGGGACCGGAACGGTGCCCACGGCCATCCCCGGAGCCGCGCCGGTGGCCGCGGCCGTGCCCGCGCCGGGCGCCGGAGCCCCCGGGATCGGGCCGACGCGCACACCCGGGGCCGCGGCCTCCGGCTGCGGCGTCCGGTCGGCCTCGGCGGGCGGCAGCGCGAAGACCGTACGCGCGCCGGTGTCCTGTGCGGCGGCACGCTCGGCGGCGGCCGCCAGCGCGCGGCGGCGACGGCCGGTCGGCTGGGCGTCGTCGGCCGTGGCGACCTCCGCACCCGGCCCCGGCCGGCTCCCGGCGGCGGGCAGCGCGGGCGGCAGGGCCGCCTGAGGCTCGCCCGAGCCCTGCCGGGCGACCTGACCGGCGGGCACCGGCACGCCCTGCGGCGGCACCGCGCCGCCGAGTCCCGTGTTGGAGGCGGCTGTTCCGGCGGCGTGCTCGGCGGCCGTCAGCACGGCGCCCTCGGCCGCCACCCCGTCGCCGGAGGGAGCCCCGGTCTCGGCGGGGCGGCCACGCCGCCGCCCGGTGCCGCCGGACCCCGGCTCCGCGCTCTCGATCGCGGCCGGACCCGGCTCCTCGGCCGCCGGGGCGCCCCGCCTGCGGCGACGCCCGGTGGGCGCGGGAGAGCCCGGTGCGTCGGCCGCGTCCGCGCCCGCCACCTCGCTCTCCAGGAAGGCGTCCGTGGAGGACCGCCGCGCCCGGCGCCGCCCGGCACCCTGATCGCCGACGAGGGCGATCTCGGCGCCGCCCGACACGGCCTCGCGCGGGTCCGGGACGCGTGCGGCGACCGTTCCCGCGCCGCCGCCCAGCGGCACTTCGAGGACGTAGGCGCGCCCGCTCATGCCCGGGACCTCATGGGTCTGGAGCACACCCCCGTGCGCCCGGACGATCCCGCGCACGATCGGCTCGTGCACCGGGTCGCCGCCGGTGTACGGGCCGCGCACCTCGATGCGCGCGACCTCGCCGCGCTGCGCGGCCGCGACCACGACGGTGTTGTCCAGGTAACCGGCCGCCGACACGGGGGCGTTGCCGGTGGCGTCCACGCCCGCCACGTCCGCCACCAGGTGGGCGAGCGCGGTGGCGAGCCGCTGCGGGTCGACCTCGGCCTCTATGGGCGGCGCGTGCACGGCGAACTGCACACGGCCCGGCCCGATCAGCTCCACCGCCCCGTCCACACCGGCCGCGACGACCGCGTCCAGCATCACTTTGGTCCGGGCGATGTCGTCCGTGCCGGAGTCCAGCCGCTGGAAGCCGAGGACGTTGTCGATGAGGGTGGTGATACGGGCGTAACCGGCCGAGAGGTGGTGCAGCACCTGGTTGGCCTCGGGCCACAACTGCCCCGCGTCGTCGGCGGCGAGGGCGGCCAGCTCGCGGCGCAGCTCGTCCAGCGGGCCGCGCAGGGAGCCGGCGAGGAGGGTGAGCAGCTGCTCGTGACGGCCGGCGAGCGCCTCGTACCGGTCCTTCTCGCGCTCGCCCAGGGCGGCGTACCGCTCCTCGCCCGCGGCCAGCTCCTCCTGGAGCTTCTCGCGCAGCTCGGCCAGCTCGGCCGCGCCGCGCTCGGCCAGCTCCTCCACCTCGGTGGTGTGCTTCTCGCGCAGCGCGTCCAGTTCGGCGGCGTGTTCCCCGGCGAGGCGCTCCAGCTCCTCGGCGTGCGCCTGCTCCAGCGCCTCCTTCTCGTCGGCCAGCGTCTGGTACGGCCGCCGGTCGGTGAAGGTCATGACGGCGCCGACGAGCTGGTCGCCGTCGCGCACCGGGGCGGTCGTGAGGTCGACGGAGACCTCGGCGTCGCTCTTGGACCACAGCACCTGCCCGCGCACCCGGTGCTTGCGCCCGGAGCGCAGGGTGTCGGCGAGCGGCGACTCGTCGTACGGGAAGGGGGAACCGTCCGCGCGGGAGTGCAGGACGAGGGTGTGCAGCTCGCGGCCGCCCAGCTCACCGGCGCGGTAGCCGAGGATCTGCGCGGCGGCGGGGTTGACGAGCACGATCCGGCCGTCGGTGTCCGTGCCGACGACGCCCTCGGAGGCGGCGCGCAGGATCATCTCGGTCTGCCGCTGCGAGCGGGCGAGTTCGGCCTCGGTGTCCACGGTCCCGGAGAGGTCCCGTACGACGAGCATCAGCAGCTCGTCACCGGTGTACGCCGAACCGTCGTACGCCTGCTGGGGGTTCTCCAGGTTGGCGCTGGTCACCTCGACCGGGAAGTCGGTGCCGTCCGTGCGCCGGGCGACCATCCGGGTCGGCTTGGTGCGGCCGGCCGGGTCCATGTGGTCGGGGCGGCGCATCGAGCCGGGGATCAGCTTGGAGTCGAACTGCGGGAGCAGATCGAGGAGTCCGCGCCCCACGAGTGCCGTACCCGGCGCCTCGAACGCCTCCAGCGCGATGGTGTTGGCGTTGACGACCGTGCCGTTGGCGTTGACCAGGAGCAACGCGTCGGGCAGGGCGTCGAGTATGGCTGCGAGGCGAGCAGCGCCTCGGGATGGCCTGCTGCTCACGAGACGCTTCCTCCCTGTCACCGCACCTTGCCGACCGCTCGGGCCATCTTGCCAACCGGCCCGCGGGGTGTCACGCGAGGGAGTCTAAAGGCTCCGCCCGTGCGCACGGCGCCGGATGGGAGGGAGGTACCACGACGAAGTGACGCCGAACATATGCCCGCATCCCGTCACGGGTCGCCTTCCGGGCCCGTGACATGCCGCCCCGCCGCCCTCTGACGTGCGTCCGTCCCCGCCCGCCCGGCCCGTGCCGCCGGTACGGTCCCGCCGCGCGACGACTCCGCCAGACCTTCGCGGGACCTTTACGGGAGCGGCCCGCGGCGGGCGCCGTCTCAGGCGTCCGGGGCCAGGTCCGGGAGGAAGGGCACGAGGCGGTCCCAGCGCGCGATCTCGCAGCCGTCGCCGCGCCGGAAGCCGGCGTCCACGGGGCGCCCGGCCCAGTACCCGGTGACATGGGCGGTGGCCGGGCCGCCGTCGATCATCGTGCAGAGGGTGTCCGGGGGGACCGGCGCGAACGGGTCCCGTCCCCAGCGGGTGTTCTCGTCGAGCACACGGCAGGCGTCGGCGGGGGCCGGGTGATCACCCCCACCGGGATGGCAGAACAGCTCGCGCACCCCGTCCCGCCCGGCCCCCGCGCCCCGCACGACGAGCGTGAGGTGATCACCGGCCCGGTCCTCGGGGAGCGGGGGCGGCGGCCCGGCGGAAGCGGCACCGGCCGGGGCGGCGGCGATGCCGCAGAGGAGTGAGGCGGCGAGGAGGAGAGGAGGGAGAGGACTCATGCCCATCCCAACGCACGCCCCCTGAGGACGTTGCGCCCTTCCCCGCGGGCCTTTCCCCGATCTTCCGCGCGCCTCGCCGGAAGAAGCCCTTTGCCCTGCGGGCCTCGCGCCTAGTACCGTGGGGATCGATTGGTGACACCGCGCTTGCCTGTGTCATCATCTGCACGCACCGATCGCGCGCTCGCGTGAGCGGTTGTGCTGGAGGCGTCGCCTAGTCCGGTCTATGGCGCCGCACTGCTAATGCGGTTTGGGTCTTAAAGCCCATCGAGGGTTCAAATCCCTCCGCCTCCGCCCCTGATCCGAAGCCCCGGTCCATGAGGACCGGGGCTTCGGCGTTCACGGGGTGCTTCCCAGGGTGGTCCGCACCCCCGCACACTCGATCTAGGTTTCGGCGTTTGCGCAGGTCAGAGCGGGTGCGGGGAACGGATTTCACATGACGGCGGCAGTCATGTAATGTTCTTCCTGTCGCCGGGACGGGCCGAAAGGCCAGGGAAACGGAGACAAAAACAAAAGAACAAGCACTCGTAGCTTAACGGATAGAGCATCTGACTACGGATCAGAAGGTTGCAGGTTCGAATCCTGCCGAGTGCACACAGACGAGAGGCCCCGGAGAAATCCGGGGCCTCTCGCGTTTCCCGGTGCATGCGGCGGCGCGGTGCGGCCATCGCCGGGCGGGGTGAATCAACTGGTGCGAAAGGCCTTGCGAGTTGGCAAAGAGGCCATGGAGATCGTGTACGCAATCGGGTTGTCACGGACACGACGTGGGGGCATGATCATCGAGGCGCCGCGGGCTGCAACCCGCGACGCCTCGCGCAATGAGCTATACGCCGGATCCCTGATGCCTCAAGGAGATACGTATGCCCATCTCGACCAGCATAAGACGCGCCGCAGTGGTGCTCGCCAGCGCCTCCGCCCTCGGCCTGATCGTGGCGCCGAACGCCTCCGCCAACTGGACCTCGTCCATCTCGAGCTGGGGCAAGGGCAACGAGTCCCGCCGCTGGGCCGACGAGTCCTACTCGCAGCTCCAGTTCACCGGCTGCTTCGTGCAGGGCGGGTCCCAGGACGTCACCGTGGCGTACTACCGAGACGTCCCGCTCAGCGTCGACCCCAAGTACGACTCGAAGACGTTCACCGCTTGCTTCAGTGGTGGCACCAGCAATGGTGAGTGGACCGGTCTGCCGTCCGGTGACTACTACTTCGCCACCACGGACGTCGGCGGCGGCGGCCTGCTCTTCGTCGACAAGGTGTACGTCGACACCACTCAGGCCGACTGACGGTCAACCACGAAGCGGGCCGCGTGGCTGTGTGCCACGCGGCCCCGCCGCGACTGGAGAGACGTGACACTTCGCAGTCACCTACGGATCGGCAGCCCGCTCTGGCTGGGCCTTCTCCTGATGTGCTTCACCGTCTACTACTACGTGGACGTGGCGGCCGAATGGAGCGATCCGCACGGCATCGGATGGGCTCCCGGAATGGTGGCCACCGCACTGGGCACGCCGTCCTCCTACTGCACCGCCTTCGTGGCCGTGATGGCCGCGTGGGAGGCGGGGCGGCTCGCCCGGGGCGGTTTCTGGGAACTGGCCCCGGCACGTACCCGGGCCCACGTCGTGGCACGGCAGCTCTGGCCCGCGGTGACCATGGCATGGCTCGCCGCCCTGGCCCCGGTGGTCGTCTCGCTCGTCCAGAACCGGACGGTTCCCGACGGCTGGAGCCTCCTCCCGCTGGGCACGGTCCTGGCCGACCTGGTGCTCTGGGCGGTGGTCGGGTTCGTCGCGGGGACCAAGGTGAACCCTCTGATCGCCGCTCCGGCCGTGGGTGTCCTGTCCTTCCTGCTCGTCGCGACATCCGTGGCCGTCGGGCCGGCGTGGTGGCGGCAGGTGGCCGGGAGCATCGCCGAGGCACCGGTGGCAGGGGAGACCTACAGTCTGGCGGCGGCCGCGGCGCCGGTCCTGTTCACCGCCGGTCTGGCAGGCGCGGCCGTACTCCTGTGGACCCTGACGGCGCCTCGGACCGTACGCGTCGTGACGGCTCTCGCGCTGGTGACCGCCGTGACGTTCGGCGCGAGCCGGATCGTGGACGGCTGGGGCTACTTCGGCGGCATGCGCACGCAGGCCGTGCCGACCAGCTGCGCCGGACACGCCCCCGAGATCTGCGTGGCGGCGTCGAGCAAGGCCGGGCCCGAGTCCCTCCGGGCCGAGGTCACCCGTACCGTCGAGCGGCTTCAGAGCGCCGGTGTCGCCCAGCCGCCGGAAAAGGTGATCGACACGGCCACCCAGGGCAGGTATCCGCAGCCGTCGTCCGCGAAGACCTGGTACGTCCCGCTGACCTCGTCCGCCCGCAAGGGCGAGCTCGGTTACCAGGTGATGCGCGACGCCGTACGCTTCCCCTGCCGGGCGCCCCAGCAGAACTGGGCCCGGGCCGTACTCGCCTGGGCGGCGGAGCGCACCGGGCAGACGACCCCGTACGAGAAGGCGCTGCGCGCGGACCCCTTCTTCGACGACCTGATCTGGCAGAAGGACCGGAAGCAGATCGACAAGGTCCTTCGACTGCCCGAGTCGGGGCAGCGCACCTGGTTCGCCCACGGCCTCGACGCCGCCTGTGCCAAGGGGAGGACCGCATGACGCTCTGGGCCCGTTGCCGCAGGGCGACGACCACGCTCCCGGCGGGATGCGCGGCCGCCTTCGTGCTGGTCCTGCTCCTGGGCGGAACGGCCGTGCCGCTGCCCGCGCTGACGCTCGGCGGCTCGGCCACCGTCCAGGTCGGCCAGTTCGTCCCGGTCGTCATGGCGGCGGTTCTGGCGCTCTGCCTGGACACCCGGGTTCCGGCGGCGGAGGCCAGCGGTATCCGGAAGATCCGGCGCATGGACGCGGCGCTCGTCGTCGGGGTGATCGCCCTCCTGACACTCGCCGGAGCGCTGACCGCCTTCGCCCTCGACGAGGCATTCACGCATCCGCTGTGGACTCTGGGCCGCAACACGGCCTGTGCGGCGGGCCTGTTGCTCCTGGCCCGCCCGCGGCTGGGCCGAGCGGCGGTCATGGTCCCCGTGGCCCTGGTCTTCTGTGTGATCCTCTTCGGTTACCGGCTGCCCACCGACCCCTACCCGTGGGGCTTCATCCTGGAGCCCGCCACCTCGCCGCTCGCGGCATCCGCGTGCGTCGTGACCGCGGCCGCGGGCGTCGTCACCCACGTTCTCGCCGTGAAGAAGGAGGAACTGTGAGCCTTCGATATGACACCTGCACCTACACCTACGGACGCAGGAAGCGGCCGGTGCTGGACGGGTTCACCTACGAGGTGCAGCCGGGGCTCACGGTTCTGCTCGGCCCCAACGGCGCCGGCAAGTCCACCCTGCTGCGGCTGGGCGCCTCCGTCACCACGCCCCGGTCCGGCAGCGTGAACCTGGGAAGGCTGAAGGCCGGCAGCCGGGAGTACCGCCGGGCCGTCGCCTGGATGCCGCAGAACATCGCCGCCGTGCCGTCGCTGACCGCCCGCGAGTACGTCGCGTACGTCGGCTGGCTCAAGGGCATGAACCGGCGTGAGGCGTGGGACGCCGCCCGGGGGGCCCTGCGTCAGGTGGAGCTGGCCGACAAGGAGGACGAACGGACCAGCGACGTCTCCGGCGGACAGCTGCGCCGCATCGGCGTGGCCGGTGCCCTGGTGCACGGCGCCCGGGTGCTGCTGCTGGACGAGCCCACGGCCGGTATGGACCCCCGCCAGCGGCGCGTCTTCCGCGACCTGCTGCGCGGACTGTCCGGGGACGTGGCGGTGCTGCTCTCCACGCACGACGTCGCCGATCTCGCCGAGGAGGCGGACCAGGTGGCCGTGCTGGAGTCCGGCCGGCTGCTCCACTCCGGCACGACGTCCTCGTTCCTCGCCCACTGCCCGCCCGGCGTGCCCGACGGCAGGATGGCCGAGGGCGCCTACAGCGCGGTGCTCGACGGTTCCCCGGGCTCCCTGTTGTAGGACCCGTATGCCACGGCCGAACGCGGAGCGGCCCCGGACGCCCGGGGCCGCTCCGCGTCGTCGTGTGCGGGGTCCGCTGCCCGCGTCCTCAGCCGGTCTCCTCCGACGACATCTCCGCCCGGGACTCGTGGGCCAGGGCCGTCGCGCGGGTGAACCAGTCGGTGATGACCGCGAGTTCGGCCGGGTTGTAGTCGGCGAAGAGGGTCATCAGGCGGGTGTAGTGGCCGCCGTAGGCCGCCTCCACGCGGGACACCGCCGCCGGGACCGCCGCCACCCGGACCCGGCGGCGGTCGGTGGGGTCAGGGCGGCGGGTGACGTAGCCGGCGCGTTCCAGGCGGTTGAGGACGCCGGTCACCGCGCCGGTGGTGACCTGGGCGCGGGCGGCGAGGTCGCCCGCGGTGAGGAGGTCGGGGCCGGCCTGGAGGACGAAGCCGAAGCAGGTCAGGTCGGTGACGGTCAGACCCAGCCGCCGGGCCATCTCCTGCTGGCCGATCAGGTGCGCGGCGATGAGGTGGTCCATCGCGGTCAGCGCCTGTGCCGGGCTCGCGGGCGGGCGGGACGTGCCGTCCATCTTCCTTGATTCCTTAGCTTGTGAGATATTCAGGTGGTAAATCTCTTAGAGTGTGAGAGACCTGTAGGAGGCCGTTCCCATGAGTCTGTACGACGAGGGTCACACGATCGCCGGGTGGACCGGCTGCGCCATCGCCACCGTCGGCAGTGGTGTCGTGGGCGCGGGGGTGTGCACGGGGTCCGCGGCGGCACTGGTCGGCGGGTCGGTGGTCGTGGCGCTCAGCGTGCTCGTCACCTGGGCGCTGCACCTCGGCGGCTGGGGGAAGCCGCCGGGGGTGCGGCCGCGTCAGGAGTGGGGCATGCGGACCCGCGACACCCGCGCCCGCGACGGCCACGCCGCCTGCGTGGGCTGCGCCCTGGCGGGCCGGCGTCCGGCCTCCGCGCCCGTGGTGACCGCCGCGGGGCCGGAGCCCGTGTCCGCCGTCGAGTGAACGCGCCTTTGGGCGCTCGCCACCAGGCCCTGGCGACCGGGCCCTTCCGTCCCCCGGCGGGCGAGGTCGGCGGCATCTCCTACCCTCTCGGGTGATGGCAGCACAGAACTGGATGTGTACGGGACTGCGCTGGTCCCCGGAGGGACCGGCGCTGCTCTGGTCCGGCGGGCGGCGCAGCGCGCTTGTGCCGGGCAAGCGGGTCGCCTTCGGCGTCCGGGACGGCGTGGCGCGGCGGTGCGTGGGCGCGCGCGGGCACCCGTGCCCGACGGGAGCGACCGTGCCGGCGCGGAGCACGGGCGCCCGCTGCGACGAGTGCGCCCGGCTGGACCGCGCGCACTCCGTGGCCGCCGACACGCTCGCCGACGACCCCCGGCCGTACCGCGTCTATCTGGCGTGGTTCGGGCCCGGCCTGGTCAAGGTCGGCATCACCGGCGAGGAACGGGGGTCCGCCCGGCTGCTGGAGCAGGGCGCCGTCTGCTTCAGCTGGCTCGGCACCGGCCCCCTGATGGCCGCCCGGCGCACCGAGGAGCTGCTGCGGGCCGCGCTCGGCGTCCCGGACCGGATTCCCTACGCCGTCAAGCGCGCCGTACGGGCGTCCCTGCCGGACACCGTCGAGGAGCGGGCGGCGGAGGTGGTGGCCCTGCACGCGCGGGCCGTCTCCCTCGGGAACTGGCCCGAGGCCCTCGTCCCGGCGCCCTGCCGGGTCACGGACCACATGGACGTCTTCGGGCTCCAGCGGGCCGGGGCGGCCACCGGCGCCGTCACCGGACTGGTGGCGGGCGGGCGGGTGGCCGGGGAACTCGTGGCCGCCGCCGGACCCGATCTGCACCTGGCCGTCGAGGGGCGCGGGGTGCTCGTGCTCGACACCCGGCTGCTCCCCGGCTGGGAACTGACCCCGGCTCAGGCTGAGGGCGAAGTCACCGTTCCCGTGAAGGAGTTCGGGGCGCACCAGGACGGGCTCTTCTAGCTTCCACAGGTTTCTCAGCGAAATCACAGACTCCCGAAAGTCTCCTCTCAGAGGGCGGGGACAAGGTCTCACCATGACCACGACCTCGCCCCAGGGGCGTACCGAACTGCTGAGGCCGGACGGGAGTCCCGTCCGTGTGCTGGTGGTTGACGACGAACTGTCGATCACCGAACTGCTGAGCATGGCGCTCCGGTACGAGGGCTGGCAGATAAGGAGCGCGGGGGACGGGCAGGGCGCGCTGCGCTCGGCCCGGGAGTTCCGGCCGGACGCCGTGGTGCTCGACATGATGCTGCCGGACATGGACGGGCTGACCGTGCTGAGCCGGCTCCGCCGTGAACTCCCGGACGTGCCCGTGCTGTTCCTGACCGCCAAGGACGCGGTGGAGGACCGTATCGCCGGGCTCACCGCGGGCGGGGACGACTACGTCACCAAGCCGTTCAGCCTGGAGGAGGTCGTCGCCCGGCTGCGCGGGCTGATCCGGCGCTCCGGGGCCACCGACCGGCGCCCGGACTCCGTGCTGGTCGTCGGAGACCTCAGCCTCGACGAGGACAGCCACGAGGTCTGGCGGGGCGAGGACTCCATCCACCTGACCGCCACCGAGTTCGAGCTGCTCCGCTTCCTCATGCGCAACCCGCGCCGGGTGCTGAGCAAGGCGCAGATACTGGACCGGGTCTGGTCCTACGACTTCGGCGGGCAGGCGAACGTCGTGGAGCTGTACATCTCCTACCTGCGCCGCAAGATCGACGCGGGCCGGGAGCCGATGATCCACACCCGGCGGGGGGCGGGTTACCTGATCAAGCCCGCCGTGTCGTGAGGATCGTCCGCCGCGCGCGGACCCCGCGCACCCTGCGGACCCGGCTGGTCGTCGCGTCCGTCGTGCTGATCGCCGTGGTCTGCGCGGTGATCGGCACCGTGACCACGCTCGCCCTGCACGAGCATCTGTACCAGCAACTCGACGGCAAGGTGCGGGAGATCGCCGTACGCGCGGCCGGCCGCCCGCACGCGTCGCCCGGCCCGCTGGACCCGGCCGCCGCCCTCGCCTCGGCGGTGGCGGCGCAGAGCCCCGCCGAGCAGGTCACCACCCTGCTCACCCGGGGCCCCACCCCGAAGCGGACGGTCGCCGCGTACGTGCGGGACGGTTCGATCGCGGCCGGGGCGGTGTCCGACGAACAGAAGGACGACAGCGGCGTCTTCAAGCGGATGCGAGCCGAGCCGCTCACCATCGAGCAGGCCGGGGCACTCGCCGCCGTGCCGAAGGACGACGGCGCGCACACCGTGCACCTGCCCGGCCTCGGCGACTACCTCGTCCGGTACGCGGCCGGCCGGGACGGCGCCGACCGGTACTACGTCGCCCTGCCCACCGCCGACATGGACGGTGTCGTCGACACCCTGGTCCTGGTCGAGGTCTGTGTCACCGTCGCCGGTCTCTTCGCCGCCTCGCTCGCCGGGACGGTCATCGTCGGCGTCGCCACCCGCCCCCTGCGCCGGGTCGCCCGCACCGCCACCCGCGTCTCCGAACTCCCGCTGCACTCCGGCGAGGTGAACCTCAGCGAACGCGTCCCCGACTCCGAGTGCGATCCGCGCACCGAGGTCGGCCGGGTCGGCGTCGCCCTCAACCGGATGCTCGACCACGTCAACGCCGCCCTGCACGCACGCCAGGAGAGCGAGACGCGGGTCCGCCGCTTCGTCGCCGACGCCAGTCACGAACTGCGCACCCCGCTCGCCTCGATACGCGGCTACGCCGAGCTGACCCGGCGCGGCCGGGAGACGGTCGGCCCGGACACCCGGCACGCGCTGGGCCGGATCGAGTCCGAGGCGGGCCGGATGACGCTGCTGGTGGAGGACCTGCTGCTGCTGGCCAGGCTGGACGCGGGCCGTCCGCTGCAGTTCGACCGCACCGACCTGGCCCCGCTGGTCGTGGACACCGTCAGCGACGCCCGCGCCGCCGGGCTCGGCCACACCTGGCGCCTCGACCTGCCCGACGAGCCCGCGCTGGTGACCGCCGACGCGGCCCGGCTCCAGCAGGTGCTGGTCAACCTGCTGGGCAACGCGCGCAGGCACACCCCGCCGGGCACCACGGTCACCGCACGGGTCCGGCGGCGGGGGGACCGGATGTGCGTCCAGGTCGAGGACGACGGTCCGGGCATCCCGGCCGCGCTGCTGCCGCACGTCTTCGAGCGGTTCGCGCGTGGCGACTCCGCCCGCACCCGCGCCACCGGCTCCACCGGGCTGGGGCTCGCCATCGTGCGGGCCGTCGTCACCGCGCACGGCGGCACCGTGGAGGTGGCGAGCGAGCCGGGGCGGACGGTGTTCACCGTGGCGCTGCCCGCGGCCGGCCCCGAGGAGGCACCGCACTCACAGCCGGGCCACAGCCTCACCACACGGGCGCGACAGGGGAGTTGAGAAGAGTCGGTCCCATGCGAACCGACTCTGCTCCCGGCACCCTCCCGGCACGGGAGCACCTCCCGGCCACCGTCGTCGGCACCGCCGTGCTGGACGTGGTGGTCCCCGTCCACAACGAGGAGAAGGACCTGCGCCCCTGTGTGCTCAGACTGCGCGAGCACCTGGCACGCACCTTCCCGTACGCCTTCCGCATCACGATCGCCGACAACGCCTCCACGGACGCCACGCCGAAGATCGCGACCGAGCTGGCGGACGAGTTCGTGGAGGTGACCAGTCACCGGCTGGAGCGCAAGGGCCGTGGGCACGCCCTGCGCACGGTGTGGTCCGCCTCCGAGGCGCCGGTCCTCGCCTACATGGACGTCGACCTCTCCACCGACCTCAACGCCCTGCTCCCGCTGGTCGCCCCGCTGATCTCGGGCCACTCCGACCTGGCGATCGGCTCCCGGCTCAGCCGGACCTCGCGGGTGGTGCGCGGGCCGAAGCGGGAGTTCATCAGCCGGGCCTACAACCTGATCCTGCGCGGCTCGCTCCAGGCCCGGTTCTCCGACGCCCAGTGCGGCTTCAAGGCGATCCGGCGCGAGGTGGCCCAGGTGCTGCTGCCGCTGGTGGAGGACACCGGCTGGTTCTTCGACACCGAGATGCTGGTGCTGGCCGAGCGGGCGGGCCTGCGCATCCACGAGGTGCCGGTCGACTGGGTCGACGACCCCGACTCCACCGTGCACATCGTGCGCACCGCCACCGACGACCTCAAGGGCGTGTGGCGGGTGGGGCGGGCGCTGACCACCGGCTCGCTGCCGCTGGACCGGCTCACCCGGCCCTTCGGCGACGACCCGCGCGACCGGGACATCACCGACGTGCCCAGGGGGCTGGCCCGCCAGCTCGTCGGATTCTGCGTGGTCGGCGGGCTGTCCACCCTGTTCTACCTGCTGCTCTACAGCGGTTTCCGGCAGTTCGGCGGCTCGCAGGCCGCCAACGCGCTCGCCCTGCTGCTCTCCGCGCTCGCCAACACGGCCGCCAACCGGCGCCTCACCTTCGGGGTGCGCGGCCGGGGCGGCGCGGTGCGGCACCAGGCGCAGGGCCTGGTGGTCTTCGCCATCGGCCTCGCCCTGACCAGCGGCTCGCTGGCCGCGCTGAACACGGCCACCGCCGGTCCCGCGCACTCCACCGAGATCGCGGTCCTCGTCGTCGCCAACCTCGCGGCGACCGTCCTGCGCTTCCTGCTCTTCCGCGCGTGGGTCTTCCCGGACCGCCGGGACCCCGCGCCCGTACCCGGCCCGACTCCGGCCTACGCCGAGACCACCACCATCTCCACAGGGGACCCCCGATGACCACCCAGTACGACCAGCCGCCGCAGGTCGCCGAGACGCCGCCCGCGCCGAAAGCCCCCTTCGCACGGCGTGCGTGGCGCGGCCGGCCCGAGGACCCGGCCTGGGCCCGCCCGGCGCTCTGGGCCCTGCTCGCCGCCACCTTCGCGCTGTACCTGTGGAACCTGAGCGCCTCCGGCTTCGCCAACTCCTTCTACTCGGCGGCCGTGCAGGCGGGCAGCACCTCCTGGAAGGCGTTCTTCTTCGGCTCGCTGGACGGCGGCAACGCCATCACCGTCGACAAGCCCGCGGCGGCCCTGTGGCCCATGGCCCTGTCGGTGCGGATCTTCGGTCTCAACTCCTGGGCGATCCTGGTGCCCGAGGTCCTCATGGGCGTCGGCTCGGTGGCGGTCGTGTACGCGGCCGTACGGCGCCGGTTCAGCGCGGTCGCCGGCCTGGTCGCGGGCGCGGTGCTGGCGCTGACCCCGGTCGCGGCGATGATGTTCCGGTTCAACAACCCGGACGCGATGCTGGCCCTGCTGATGGCGCTGGCCTGCTGGTTCACCGTCCGCGCGGTCGAGGACGGGCGGACCCGCTGGCTGGTGTGGGCGGGCGTCGCCATCGGCTTCGCCTTCCTCGCCAAGACCCTCCAGGCGTTCCTGATCCTGCCTCCGCTGGCGATCGTCTACGCGGTCTGCGCGCCGGTGAGGCTCGGCCGGCGGCTGGTGCAGCTCGGTCTGGCCACGCTCGCGCTGGTGGTCTCCGGCGGCTGGTGGGTCGCGGTGGTCGAGCTGTGGCCGGCCTCCTCCCGTCCGTACATCGGCGGCTCGCAGCACAACAGCTTCCTGGAGCTGACCTTCGGCTACAACGGGCTCGGCCGGATCAACGGTGAGGAGACCGGCAGCGTCGGCGGCGGAGGCGGCGGCGGGATGCGCGGCGGCGGAGCCTGGGGCTCGACCGGCTGGGACCGGATGTTCAACGCCGAGGTCGGCGGCCAGGTCTCCTGGCTGCTCCCGGCCGCGCTGATCCTGCTGGTCGCGGGCCTGTGGGCCACCCGGAAGCTGGGCCGCACCTCGGTCACCCGCGCGTCGTTCCTGGTCTGGGGCGGCTCGCTGCTGATGACCATGGTGGTGTTCAGCTACATGGCGGGCATCTTCCACCAGTACTACACGATCGCCCTCGCCCCGTACCTCGCCGCCGTGGTCGGCATGGGCGCCGGGCTGCTGTGGGAGCGCCGCGAGGAGACCTGGGCCGGGTGGGCGCTCGCGGCCGCCTCGGTGGCCTCGGCCGCGTGGGGGTACGTGCTGCTGGGCCGCACCTCCGACTATCTGCCCTGGCTGAAGTGGCTGGTGCTGGTCGGCGGTCTGGTGGCCGCGCTCGGCCTTCTCTTCCTCCGTCTCGCGCCCCGGAACCTGGCGCTCGGCGCGGCAGGGCTGGGCCTGGTCGCGGCGCTCGCCGGGCCGACCGCGTACACCCTGAGCACGGTGAACTCCGCGCACACCGGTTCGATCCCGACGGCGGGCCCGGCGGGGGCGAGCATGATGGGCTTCGGCGGCCGTCCGGGCGGCCGGGGCGAGGGCGTGCGCGGCGGCTTCCCCGGCGGGATGCCGGGCGGGATGCCCGGCGGGCAGAACCAGCGGGGCCAGGGCCAGGGCCAGGGGCAGGGGCAGGGCCAGATGCCGCCGGGCGGGGCAGGCGGCCAGGGCTTCCCCGGCGGCGGCTTCCCCGGCCAGGGCAATGGCCAGGGTCAGGGGAACGGCCAGGGCCAGGGTCAGGGCAACGGCAAGCAGAACGGCCAGGGCTTCCCCGGAGCCACCGGTGAGGGCGGCCGCATGGGCGCCGGAGGCGCGGGCGGCCTGCTCAACGGCGCGAACGTCTCCGCCGAGGCCAAGAAGCTGCTGCTGGCGGACGCCGGCTCATACACCTGGGTCGCCGCCTCCACCGGCTCCCAGAACGCGGCCAGCTACCAACTGGCCACCAACAAGGCGGTGATGGCGATCGGCGGCTTCAACGGCACCGACCCGTCCCCGACCCTCGCCCGGTTCAAGCGGTACGTCGCCGACGGACGCATCCACTACTACATCGCCGGCGGCGGCATGGGCCGCACCGGGGAGGGGCGCGGCGGCATGGGCGGCGGCAGCGGCACCGCCTCCGCCATCAGCACCTGGGTCGAAGCCAACTTCCAGAAGGTGACGGTCGGTTCGGCCACCTTCTACGACCTCACCAAGAAGAGCGCCGGCTGACCGGAAGCACCCCGGCCGATAATGCTGTACACCGTATAGTGAATTCGCTATACGGTGTACGGCATGTCCGCTCCCGACCTCTCCGCCCCTCCGCTCCAGAAGGCCCCCCAGGGCCACCCCCGCCGCTGGCTGATCCTCGGCGTGATCTGCCTCGCCCAGCTCACCGTGCTGCTCGACAACACCGTGCTGAACGTGGCGATCCCCTCCCTTACTCACCGGCTGCACGCGGCCACCTCCGACATCCAGTGGATGATCAACGCGTACTCCCTGGTCCAGTCCGGCCTGCTGCTCACCGCGGGCAGCGCCGCCGACCGGTACGGCCGCAAGAAGATGCTGGTCGCGGGGCTCGCCGTGTTCGGCCTCGGCTCGCTGGCGGCCGGCCTCTCCACCACCACCGGCCAGCTGATCGCCGCCCGCGCGGGGATGGGCGTCGGCGGCGCGCTGCTGCTGACCACCACGCTCGCCGTGGCCATGCAGATCTTCACGCCCGAGGAGCAGCCCCGGGCCATCGGCATCTGGGCCGCGGTCAACTCGCTGGGCTTCGCGGCGGGCCCGCTGATCGGCGGTTTCGTCCTCGACCACTTCTGGTGGGGCGCGATCTTCCTCATCAACCTCCCGGTCGCCGCCCTCGGCCTGGTCGCCGTGGTGGCGCTCGTGCCCGAGTCCAAGGCCGCGCCCGCCCTCGGCGCCTCCGGCCTGCCCGCCCGCCCCGACCTGCTCGGCGCGCTGCTGTCCACCATCGGCATGACCGCCCTGGTCTTCGCGGTCATCTCCGGCCCGCACCACGGCTGGACCTCGGCCCGTGTGCTGGGCTCGGCCGCCGTGGCGGTGGTCGTGCTGGCCGTCTTCGCGTACTGGGAGAGCCGGACCGAGGACCCGATGCTCGACCTCCAGTTCTTCCGCGACCGCAGGTTCACCGGCGCCGTCGCCGGGGCGGTGCTGATCACCTTCGGGATGGGCGGCGCGCTGTTCCTGCTCACCCAGCACCTCCAGCTCGTGCTCGGCTACGGCCCGCTGGAGGCGGGGCTGCGCACCGCGCCGCTGGCGCTCACCGTGGTCCTGCTCAACTTCAGCGGCCTGTCCGCCAGGTGGGCGGCCCGGCTGGGCACCCCGGTGGCGATCGCGCTCGGCATGGCCCTGATGGCGGGCGGCCTGGTCTCCATCGCCGAGCTGGCCTCCACCGGGTACGCCGGGACGCTGCTCGGACTCGTGCTGATCGGCGCCGGATGCGCCCTCGCCAACCCGGCCATGGCGCACGCCATCATGAGCGCCATCCCGCCGGAGAAGGCCGGGGTCGGCGCCGGGATCAACGGCACGCTGGCCGAGTTCGGCAACGGTCTCGGGGTGGCCGTGCTCGGCGCGGTGCTCAGCTCCTTCCTCGCCTCGGGCCGCACCCTGTCGGCCGGGCTGAGCGCGGGACAGCTGGTCGGTTCGGTCTCCGTGCTGGCCGGTGGCCTTCTCGCCGCGGCCCTGCTCAAGCGGGCCCAGCGCGATGCCGTCTGAGCCGGGGTGGTTGAGCCGCCCGGACCTGGCAAGGTGTGCGATGAGCGACGTGCTGCGGAGGGAAGCCCGGTGGTGAAGGAAGACGGCCCCAAGGAAGACCGCCCGGCCCGCGGCAGCGTGTGGCTGACCGGCAAGGAGCGGCGCGGCCGGGGCGGGCAGCCCTCGGGCCTGGACCGGGACCGGATCACCGCGGTGTCCGTGACCCTGCTGGACGCCGAGGGGCTGGACCGCTTCTCCATGCGCCGCCTGGCGGCCGAGCTGAACGTGACCGCGATGTCCCTTTACTGGTACGTCGACACCAAGGACGACCTGCTCGAACTCGCCCTGGACACGGCCTTCGGCGAGCTGCCGCTGCCGGACCCCGAGGACGCGGAGGCCGACTGGCGCGAGCAGCTGCGCACCCTCGCTGCCGACTACCGGGCGATGATGGTGCGCCACCCCTGGCTGTCCCCGATCGCGGGCCGGTTCCTCAACATCGGCCCCCGCTCCCTGGCGTTCTCCCGGGTGGTGCAGCGGGTGGTGGGCCGGGCCGGGCTGCCCGCGCACGGGGTGACGGGCGCGATCTCGGCCGTCTTCCAGTTCGTGTACGGCTACGGCACGATCGAGGGCCACTTCCACGCCCGGATCGCGGACACCGGGCTGAGCGCGGACGAGTACTTCCAGCAGTCGCTCCACCTGGCCTCGGAGGTGGCCGGCACCTCCGAGGTGATGCGGGAGTCCCGTGCCCTGATGGCCGCGCGCGGCGGTGACACGGTCCAGGAGATGCTGGACCGGGACTTCGCGTTCGCGCTGGACCTGCTGATCGAGGGCATCGAGGCGATGGTGGCCCGCGGCTGACCCCTTCCAAGGGGCCGGCCACGGGCCACGGGAGTCAGGAGCCGCTCGCCAGCCGCGCCGGGAAACCGCCCGTCGCCACCGGTCCCCACCGCTCCGGCGTGACCCGGATGATCGACTTACCCTGCTCGGCCATGGCCTTGCGGTACTCGTCCCAGTCCGGGTGCTCACCGGCGATGTTCCGGTAGTACTCGACCAGCGGCTCGACGGAGTCCGGGGCGTCGATCACCTCGGCCCTGCCGTCGACCTGGACCCAGGGCCCGTTCCAGTCGTCGCTGAGCACGATCAGGCTGACCCGGTCGTCCCTCCTGGCGTTCCGCGTCTTGGCCCGCTCCGGATAGGTGGAGGCCACGATGCGGCCGGAGTCGTCCACCCCGCAGGTCAGCGGGGAGCCCTGCGGCCCGCCGTCGGCGCGCCGGGTGAGCAGGATGGCGCGATGGCGGGGCCGTACGAAGTCCAGCAGCTCCGGCAGGGTCACTTCGGTGTTCGTAGCGATGTTGGGTGCCATGCGCCGAGCGTAGGACGTCCCTGTGTCCCTGTCAGAGCGAAGGCAGCGCGTCGCCCTGGACCGCCTGGATGTCCAGCTCGATCCGCAGCGTGGTGCCGATGGCGGCGATGCCGGCCTGGAGGACCTGGTTGTAGTTCATGGCGAAGTCGTCCCGGTGCAGCTCGGCCGTCGCGCGGAACGCGGCCCGCGTGCCGCCCCAGGGGTCGGCGCCGGTGCCGAGGTAGGCGAGGTCGAGATCGACCGGCCGGACGACCCCGTGCATCGACAGCTCGCCGTGCACGGTCCAGCGGTCCGGCCCGGCCTGGGACAGCCCGGTGGAGCGGAAGGTCAGCTCGGGGTACTTCTCCACGTCGAGGAAGTCGGCCGAGCGCAGGTGGGTGTCCCGCATGCCGTTGCCGGTGTCGATGGACGCCGCCTGGATGACCGCGTCCACGCGGGAGCCGGTGATGTCGTCGGGCGCGATCTCGATGCGCCCGCCGAACTCGGTGAACCGGCCCCGCACGCTGGAGATGCCCAGGTGCTGCGCGACCGCGCCGACCGAGGAGTGCACGGGGTCGATGGTCCACGGGCCGGGCGGGGGCAGCTCGGTGCCGCCCTGCCGGGCCAGGGTGACCGAGCCGACCTCGGCCCGGCCGCTCGCGGTGACCAGCGCGCTGGAGGCGACGGGCGCGTACCCGACGGCGGTCACGATCACCGTGTACGCCCCCGGGGCCAGCGCGGTGTCGTCGCGCACCACGCCCTCGGCGTCGGCCTCGGCCCGCAGCATCTGCGTACCGGTCATGTCGGCCACCGTGACCACCGCGTGCGAGACGGCCCAGCCGTCGCGGGTGCGGATTCTCGCGGTCAGTGCCATGGCGTTCTTCTCCCTGCGCGGCTGAGCGCGCGTCGGTCGCAGGACCGGCCCGTGGCCCCCGCGGTGCGCGCGGGCCACGGGCCGGTCGGGTGAACTACTCGCCGGGGTGGGCGAGTTCGATGTCGTGGCCGTCCGTGCCGGTACCGGCGACGGTCAGCGCGGTGGCCACCGGCGGGTAACCCGTGGCGATCACGGTGTACTCGCCGCCGTCCAGGTCGGTGAAGGCGTACGCGCCGTCCGCACCGGTGGTGGCGCTGCCGACCACGTTGCCCGCCTGGTCGACGAGGGTCACGCGGGCGTCGGCCAGCGGACCGTGCGGGGCCCGGACGACACCGCTGAGCAGCGCGCCGGTGTCCAGGTCGACCTCCACGCGGGTGACGCCGGTGGTGGCGACCTCCACGGGCAGCGCGCGCGGCCGGTAGCCGGCGGCGTTGACCGCGATCGTCACGGTGCCGGGGACCAGCTCGGTGAACCCGAACTCGCCCTGCTCGCCGGTCTGCGCGGCGGCCAGCAGATCACCGCGCACATCGGTGACGACGACCATGGCGTCCTTCACCGGCAGCGCGCTCCCGGCCGCCCGGACCACACCGGTCAGCCCGCTGGTGCCGCTGAGCAGGATGTCGTACGACAGCGGCTCCTCGCCGACCACGATCGTGGACGCCTGCGGCTGGAAGCCGTCGGCGGAGGCGATCAGCACGTACGAGCCGGTGCCGGGCGCGGCCAGCGCGTAGGCGCCGTCGGCCTGGGCGACCGCGCGGCCGAGCTGGCGGCCGGCCAGCGAGATCAGCGTGACCGCCGCGCCCGGGACCGGGGCGCTCTCGGCGCCGCGCACGAAGCCGTGCACCGGGGTGCCGCCGGCCGGACCGGACTCGCCGGCCATGGCGACCGCCGTGACCTGCGGGACGGTGGCCGTCGCGGTGGCCGTGCCGTCGGCCGAGGGGGCGCCCTCGGTGGTGGCGAAGGCCATGGCCGGGACCTGCTGGGCCTCGGCGACCGCGGGGGTGGCGGCCGGGTCGGTGACGGGGGCCTCGGCCTCGGAGGACTGCGCGAGCGCGCCCTTGGTCTTCAGCGGGACCTCCTTGATGAACAGGGTGATGAGGAACGCGATGGCGGCGAGGGCACCGGCGATCATGAAGACGTCGGCGATGCCGTGGCCGTACGCGCTCTCCAGCAGGTTCCTGATCGGACCGGGGAGCGAGTCCATGTCCGGGATGGTGTCGGTCGAGCCCGACTTGGCCATCGCGGCCTGGTACTTCGGGCTGAGCGAGCCGATGCCGTCCGTGACGTAGTGCGTGATCCGGTGGGCCATCACCGCGCCGAGCGCCGAGACGCCCACCGCGCCGCCCAGGGAGCGGAAGAAGGTGACCGTGGAGCTGGCGGAGCCGAGGTCGGAGGGCGCCACCTGGTTCTGCGTGGCGAGCACCAGGTTCTGCATCATCATGCCGATGCCGAGACCCAGCAGGCCCATGAAGACGGCCATCTTCCAGTAGTCCGTGTCGTACCGGATGCCGCCGAGCAGCAGCAGTCCGGCGGTGACCAGGACGCCACCGCTGACCAGCCACGCCTTCCAGCGGCCGGTACGGGTGATGAACTGACCCGAGACGGTCGAGGAGATGAACAGACCACCGATCATCGGGATGGTCAGGATGCCGGACATCGTCGGCGACTTGTCGCGGGCCAGCTGGAAGTACTGGCTGAAGAACACGGTGCCGCTGAACATGGCCACACCGACGAACAGCGAGGCGAGCGACGCGAGCGTGATGGTGCGGTTCCTGAACAGGCGCAGCGGGATGATCGGCTCGCTGGCCTTGGCCTCGACGAGCACGAACAGCGCGCCGAGCACGATCGAGCCGGCGACCATCGCGTAGGTCTGCCAGGACAGCCAGTCGTACTTGTCACCGGCGAAGGTGACCCAGACCAGCAGCAGCGAGACGGCGGCGGAGATCAGGGCCGCGCCGCCCCAGTCGACCTTCACCTCGCGCTTGACCACGGGCAGGTGCAGGGTCTTCTGCAGCACGATCAGGGCGATGACCGCGAAGGGCACGCCGACGTAGAAGCACCAGCGCCAGCCCAGCCACGAGGTGTCGGTGATGACACCGCCGAGCAGCGGGCCGCCGACGGTGGCGACGGCGAAGGTCGCGCCGAGGTAGCCGGAGTAACGGCCGCGCTCACGCGGGGAGATCATCGCCGCCATGACGATCTGCGCCAGGGCGGACAGACCGCCGACGCCGATGCCCTGGACGACACGGCAGGCGATCAGCATGCCGGGGTTCTGCGACAGACCGGCCGCCATCGAGCCGACGACGTAGATGACCAGGGCTATCTGGACGAGCGCCTTCTTGCTGTACAGGTCGGCGAGCTTGCCCCACAGGGGGGTCGCGGCCGTCATCGACAGCAGGGCCGCGGTGACGACCCAGGTGTAGGCGGACTGGCCGCCGCCGAGGTCGCCGATGATGTGCGGGAGGGCGTTGGAGACGATCGTGGACGACAGGATCGCCACGAACATGCCGAGCAGCAGCCCGGAGAGCGCCTCCATGATCTGCCGGTGGGTCATCGGGGCCTGCTCGGCCCCGCCCCCGTGCCTGGCGTGGGCCCGCACACCGGATGGTGTGGTCGTTGCCATGGGCTTCCTTTACTTACGTGATCGCGGGTGTACGGGTTTCCTCGGACACGGGGGCGGCCGGTCTCGGCACGCCGGAGCGGCAGTCGCCGAACGACGCGCGCAGCCGGGTCATGAGCTGGATGAGCTGGGCGACCTCGTCGTCGGTCCAGTCGCTCAGCCGTTCGGCCAGCAGCCGGCTGGTGCGCAGCGACAGCTCCACGAGCTGGTCGCTGCCCGCGGGTGTCAGCCGCAGGATGCGCGAGCGTTTGTCCGCCGGGTCCGGCGAACGCTCGATCCAGCCGCGTGCGGCTGCGTGGGCGACGTGCCTGCTGGTCACCGACATGTCGACGGCGAGCAGCTCGGCGAGCCTGCTCATGCGCATCTCCTCGTGGCGGCCGAGCAGGGTCAGCACGGCGGCCGTACCGGCCGGGCAGTCGGGCGGGAGTATCCGCCCGATGTCGCGCTTCACGGCGCCGACGGCACTGAGCTGACGTGCCAGCTCCTCGAACTGCGCCTGCCCGGCCATCACACCTCCCGTATTCGTTGCTTTGGGCAACCATAGAGATGCTTGGTTGCTGTAGGCAAATAAATCGGGGTCCGGTGGCGCAAAAACTTGGCAAAGGCAAGTATTGCGATCGTAAACGTGCAGGTGGGCACGGGTGGCCTGCCCGGCTCTGTCCCCATGGCCCCGCACTTGGGGCCGGCACCCGGATTCGCTAGTGTCTCGGCCCATGGCTAACACCCAGGGCCCCCAGGGCAATTACGACCCCGCAGGCAGCACCCAGATGTTCCGCGCGTTCGTCGACGAGACTCCCCCGGCTCGTCAGCAGCAGGCCGCTTCCTCCGGTCCCCGAGTCGGCCTGATCGTCGGCGTCATCGTGGCCGTGGCGGTCGTCGCCGCTGTCGCCTGGCTCGCGCTGAGCTGACCCCCCCGCTCCCTCGCGGAGCCCCCTCGAAAAGGCCGCGGCCCGCGTCCGCGCCGAAGCGCGTGACACGGGCCGGGCGGGCCTTGCGAGGTCCGTCGGTCTTCGGGTCCGTCAGTCCGAGACGAGTCCCTCGCGCAGCTGGGACAGCGTGCGGGTCAGCAGCCGGGAGACGTGCATCTGCGAGATGCCGACCTCCTCGCCGATCTGCGACTGGGTCATGTTGGCGAAGAAGCGCAGCATGATGATCCGGCGCTCGCGCGGCGGCAGCTTCGCCAGCAGCGGCTTGAGCGACTCCCGGTACTCCACGCCCTCCAGCGCCGTGTCCTCGTAGCCGAGGCGGTCGGCCAGCGAGCCCTCGCCGCCGTCGTCCTCGGGGGCCGGGGAGTCCAGCGAGGAGGCGGTGTAGGCGTTGCCCACCGCCAGACCGTCGACCACGTCCTCCTCGGAGACCCCGAGCGCGGCCGCCAGCTCCGGCACGGTCGGGGAGCGGTCCAGGCGCTGGGACAGCTCGTCGCTGGCCTTGGTCAGCGCCAGGCGCAGCTCCTGCAGCCGGCGCGGCACCCGCACCGACCACGAGGTGTCGCGGAAGAACCGCTTGATCTCACCCACGACCGTCGGCATGGCGAACGTCGGGAACTCCACGCCCCGTTCGCAGTCGAAGCGGTCGATCGCCTTGATCAGGCCGATGGTGCCGACCTGGACGATGTCCTCCATCGGCTCGTTGCGCGAGCGGAACCGGGCCGCCGCGTACCGCACGAGCGGGAGGTTCAGCTCGATCAGGGTGTCCCGGACGTAGCCCCGCTCGGGGCTGTCCTCGCCGAGCGCGGCCAGGCGCAGGAACAGGGAGCGGGAGAGCGTACGGGTGTCGATGTCCCCCGAGGGAACCGGCGGCAGCGCGGGGCCCTCGGCGGCCGGTGCCGCGTCGGGAGCCGGTGCCGGTGCCGGGACGGCGGGGGCGGGCGTGGCGTCGAGGGCCGGGACGCCCTCGAAGCCGTCGATGACGTCGAGAGCGTCGAGCTTCTGCGGCGCTGCCACGGTCTTCGTGAGCACCTTCGAGCTGCCCTGTTCTGCGGACATGCCACCCCCTTTGGGTCGCGGGACGGTCGCGGCGCACCGCCGTGATCGGACAGTGCGGCCTTCACCTGAATACCGGAGCCGAAGCCTCGGCAAACGCGCTTCCCGCAGAATGTCACATGTCGGCAACGCGCTGTAGTGACATGTCGACACGTGAGACGCCAAGAAGCCCTGGCGGAACGGGGTCTGACGGCCTTTCGGCGCACAATTGCCGACACCGGTCGCGGGGCGTGATTCGCTCCTGGCGGTGATCATTCGATCCCGCATGCGAACCGGCTCTACCTGCTCTTTTCCATTCCGTGCTCCCGTGCGCCGGTCATGCCTCGATGCGGTTGGCCGACCGGAGCCTCTGGAAGCTCCGGGCGAGCAGCCGGGACACGTGCATCTGGGAGACGCCGAGTTCGGCGCTGATCTGCGACTGGGTCAGGTTGCTGTAGTAGCGCAGCAGCAGGATGCGCTGCTCGCGCTCGGGGAGCTGGACGAGCAGGTGCCGGACCAGGTCGCGGTGCTCCACGCCGTCCAGCGCCGGGTCCTCGTACCCGATCCGGTCCAGCAGCCCGGGCAGCCCGTCGCCCTCCTGCGCGGCCTCCAGTGAGGTGGCG
The DNA here is from genome assembly GCF_040645115.1 of Streptomyces sp. NPDC046860. NCBI lineage: Bacteria > Bacillati > Actinomycetota > Actinomycetes > Kitasatosporales > Streptomycetaceae > Streptomyces > Streptomyces sp. NPDC046860. The sequence goes on from NZ_JBEYXQ010000007.1 coordinate 222,556, forward strand.
TGGTACGAGCGTCCGGCCTCGATGCAGGACAGCACCTCCTCCTCGCTGATCCTCAGGCGCTCGGCGATCTCGGCGGTGGAGGGGGATCTGCCGAGGGCGGTGGTGAGGTCCTCGGTGGCGCCGTTCACCTGCACCCACAGCTCGTGCAGCCGGCGCGGTACGTGCACGGTGCGGACGTTGTCCCGGAAGTAGCGCTTGATCTCGCCGACCACGGTCGGCATGGCGAAGGTCGGGAACTGCACGCCCCGGTCGGGGTCGAAGCGGTCGATGGCGTTGATCAGGCCGATGGTGCCGACCTGGACCACGTCCTCCATCGGCTCGTTGCGGGAGCGGAAGCGCGCGGCGGCGTAGCGGACCAGCGGGAGGTTGGCCTCGATGAGCGCTCCGCGTACGCGGTTGTGCTCCGGCGTGCCCGGCGTCAGGTTCTTCAGCTGGCCGAAGAGCACCTGCGTCAGGGCCCGGGTGTCGGCGCCCCGGCGCTTTTCGGGAGGGGGTGTGGCGGAGGCCGCGGGGAGGGACACGGGGGCCTCCGTCTGGGGCGGCGCAGTACTGGCCGACACGGTCAACGCCACCTCTTCATCGGTCAATCATCCGTCAAAAGCGGTCATAGCATCACAAGACATGTGCACTGTGTGCAAGCACCGCATAACGCCGTGTTGGGCCTCAAACGACGCCAATGGATGGATCGACGCACGCGAAAAGCCCCCCGCCGTGGAGGCGGAGGGCTCGCTGTCCGGAGCGCGTCCGGGCTCAGAACTCGTAGTCGGCGATCACCCACGTGGCGAACTCCCGCCACAGTGCGACGCCCGCCTGGTGGGCGGGGTGGTCCAGGTAGCGCTGGAGGGCGCCGGTGTCCTCGACGGAGGAGTTGATGGCGAAGTCGTAGGCGATGGGGCGGTCGGTGACGTTCCAGCCGCACTCCCAGGAGCGCAGCTCCCCGATCTGCCCGCCCAGGGCGCGGAACGCCGCCACGCCCTCCTGGACGCGCGGGTCGTCGCGGCCGACGCCCTCGTCGAGCTTGAACAGGACCAGGTGGCGGATCATGCGACGTACCTCTTGCTCGTTCGGCCGGGTCAGCTCTTTCCGCCGTCGACGACCCAGGTCATGAAGTCCCCGATCGCCCCGGCGGCGTCCGATATGCCCTCGAAGGCTATCTGGACGTAGTCGGCGGCCTTGGCCGGGTCCGTGATGATCACGTACATCGCGAAGCCGACGAGCGCGAACACGACGATCTTCTTGGCGTTCACCGCCACCGCGGCCTCCCCTGTCTCTTGGACCCCACTGACCTGCCTGCGGCGGTGAGTGTAGCCGTCACGCGCCTCGATGCACCCAACAGGGCGCGGGTGATCGGTACTTGGTGCGGCCCGAGGCGGAACGCACGAAGGGCCCCGTCCGTGGACGGGGCCCTTCCGAAGCGGTAGCGGAGGGATTTGAACCCTCGGTGACTTGCGCCACACTCGCTTTCGAGGCGAGCTCCTTCGGCCGCTCGGACACGCTACCGAGGGAGACCTTACAGCAAGGTGCCCCATGGGCAGAAATCGATACCCGGAGCCCCTCCCAGCAGGGCTTTCAGCGGCCTCTGAAGAACTCCGTCAGCGGCCGCGCGCACTCCTCGGCGAGCACACCCTGAACGACCTCCGGCCGGTGGTTGAGCCGCCGGTCGCGCACGACGTCCCAGAGGGAGCCGGCCGCGCCCGCCTTGTCGTCGCGGGCGCCGTAGACCACCCGCTCCACGCGGGACTGCACCAGCGCGCCCGCGCACATCGTGCACGGCTCCAGCGTCACCACGAGCGTGCAGCCGGTCAGCCGCCACTCGCCGGCCGCGGCGGCGGCCCGGCGCAGCGCCAGCACCTCCGCGTGGGCGGTCGGATCGCCGGTGGCCTCCCGCTCGTTGTGCCCGGCGCCCAGCACGGTGGTGCCGTCCGGGCCGAGCACGACGGCGCCCACCGGGACGTCGCCGCCGAGCGCGGCCCGCCCGGCCTCGGCCAGGGCGAGCCGCATCGCGGGACGCCAGGGGTCGCGCACCGGGTCCACGGTTCCTCGGGTCTCGTACGGGGCGGTCAGCGGACGGTCTCCAGTACCTCCGAGGCGCCCAGCGCCTCGGCGATCGCGCCCAGGGCGTCATCGGCGTCCAGGGCACGCAGCTGCCGCTCGCCGATGCCGAGATCGCCGAGGATCAGCCGGTCGCCGACCGGGCTGTGCGGGACGGCGTCGGCGTCGGAGCCCTCCTCGCCCTCCTCGCCCTCGGACTCGCCGTCCTCCGTGCCGTCGAGGTCCAGGGAGTCCAGGTCGGGCCCGTCGTCGGCGCCGGGCTCGCGGCCCAGCAGCTCGTCGGTGAGCAGCAGCTCCCCGTAGGCGCTGCGGGCGGCCGCGGCGGCGTCGGAGACGTAGATGCGGGGGTCTTCCTCCCCGTCCACCCGGACGACCCCGAACCAGGAGTCCTCCTGCTCGATCAGGACGAGCACCGTGTCCTCCTCCGGCGATGCCTCGCGGGCGAGGTCGGCCAGATCGGACAGGGTCTCCACATCGTCGAGCTCCGTGTCGCTCGCTTCCCACCCGTCTTCGGTGCGCGCGAGCAGTGCGGCGAAGTACACCGTGACTCTCCCACTGGTCATAGGCGTGCCGGTTGGGGGTCCCCCCGGCGGAGGTCCGGGCGGGAGGGAGCTGGTGCGCTCCGGGGTCCGCCCACTGGGAATCGTGGCAGAAACAAGTCGCTCAGGGGACGTCTTCGGCTCCCTGTGTCCGGCTGTTTCGGTCGTCCGCGCTCAAACGGCCGACCGTGGGTCCGTAAAGGGCTCACCAGCACACCCGTTGCCGCCACCTGCGGATCGTACGCGGCTGCGCGGGTGCCCACGCACGCCCGTCTCCGCGGCCGCGGGACGGGCGCCGATCATGCTCGCCGGGAGCTTTCCCCGGTGCTTGCTGACAGGACCGTACGACGGCGGGGGCTACCAGCGGAACGTTCGCATGCGCATGGCGTGGCGCAGCCGGGCCGCCTTGGCGCGGCGCGGCTGGACCCGGTCGCGCAGCTGCCGGGCCTCGGCGAGGTCGCGGAGGAACTGGGCGCGCCTGCGCCTGCGTTCGGCTTCCGTCTCGGGCCTCGGGGGCCGGAAGGGCGCGAGCGGTCCGGTCGACGCCGGGCCGTTGTTCGGCAGGTCTGGCAGGTCAGGCACGGTCTCACCACCCCGGTCGGTCTCCATCGCATTCCCCCGGACGGGCGGTTTGATGCCGACACGAGGCACGGGGCGGGCACGGTTACTGTTGAAGGCATGCGTCTCCACGTCGTCGACCACCCTCTGGTCGCTCACAAGCTCACCACGCTGCGCGACCAGCGCACCGACTCCGCGACCTTCCGCCGTCTCGCCGACGAGCTGGTCACCCTGCTCGCCTACGAGGCCACGCGGGACGTGCGCACCGAGGCCGTCGACATCCAGACGCCGGTCGCCCGGACCACCGGCGTCAAGCTCGCCCGCCCGCGCCCGCTGGTGGTGCCGATCCTGCGCGCCGGCCTCGGCATGCTCGACGGCATGGTCCGGCTGCTGCCGACCGCCGAGGTGGGCTTCCTGGGCATGATCCGCAACGAGGAGACGCTCCAGGCGGAGACCTACGCCTCGCGCATGCCGGACGACCTCTCCGGCCGCCAGGTGTACGTCCTGGACCCGATGCTGGCCACGGGCGGCACCCTGGTCGCGGCCATCCGCGAGCTGATCGCCCGCGGTGCCGACGACGTGACCGCCGTGGTCCTGCTGGCCTCGCCCGAGGGTGTGGAGATCCTGGAGCGCGACCTCGCGGGCACCCCGGTCACCGTGGTCACGGCCGCGGTGGACGAGCGCCTGAACGAGCAGGGCTACATCGTCCCCGGCCTGGGCGACGCGGGCGACCGTCTGTACGGCGCCGCCGAGTAGTGACGCCGACGGGGCCGCCCGGCCGGGCGGCCCCGGATCAGCAGGTCTTCTTCTCGGCGGTCGTGACCGCCGTGACCTGCTGCGGCGCGGTCAGCCTGGTGACCGCGCTGTCGGCCGCGGGCCGCTGGGTGAGGGTCTTGAACCCGTCCCCGATGACCAGGTCCAGGGTGGCGTTCTTGCGGGCTGCGTCGGTGCGGCGCTCGGCGCCGGTGAGCTGGGTGCTCAGTACCGGCAGCGTCGTGTCGAGGGCGGCGGCGGGCCCGATGAGCAGCCCGGTGCCCTTGACCTTCTTGTCGAACTGCTTGTCCGCGTTGCCCACGTCGCCGATCTTGAAGCCGCGCTTCTTCAGCTCGTCCGCCGTCTGCTTGGCGAGCCCGGAGCGCGTGGTGGCGTTGTAGACGTTCACGGTGATGGTGCCGGGCTTGGGCAGGGCCCGTACCGGCGCGGCCGAGGCGGCCTTGGTCTTGGTGCGGCAGTCCGCCGCGTGGCCGGACACCGAGCCGTCGCCGCCGGTGAAGACGTCGATGAGCTGCAGCGTGCCCCAGCCGGCGACGCCCAGCGCGGCCACGGAGGCCACGACGGCGGCGACGAGCCTGCCGCGTCGCCGGGGCGGGCGCATCCGAGGGTAGGTGTCCCCTGTGATCCGGTATTTACCGCCCATGCCGGGGGGAGTCAGCATGCTCATGAACGCAGCGTAGTGCGCCGGGGCCGCGATGCCTATTAGATGATCAGTCCATCCGGCCTAGCGGAACCCGAAAGAGGTAACCGGCGGGCCGCGCGGGGTGGCTGGTGCGGGGGAGCGCTCAGCCCAGTTCGAGGACGCGGGCGTGCAGCACCTGGCGCTGCTGGAGCGCGGCGCGCACCGCGCGGTGCAGACCGTCCTCCAGATAGAGGTCGCCCTGCCACTTCACGACGTGGGCGAAGAGGTCGCCGTAGAACGTCGAGTCCTCGGCGAGCAGCGTCTCCAGGTCGAGCTGCTGCTTGGTGGTCACGAGCTGATCGAGGCGGACCGGGCGCGGCGCGACGTCCGCCCACTGCCGGGTGCTCTCCCGGCCGTGGTCGGGGTACGGCCGGCCGTTTCCGATGCGCTTGAAGATCACACGGAAAGCCTACCGGCCCAGACGTTCCGGGCGCAGCCATGGCGGTGGAGTGCGAGGCTGAAAAAGACACGGCAAAGCGGGCATTACGGCGACTACCGGCAGCGGCGGTCGCCGGGACAGGGGCCTTGAGATGACCGACAGCGCGACCACGCCCCCCGCCGACGGCTCGGGCCCGCCGCAACTGCCCGCGCCGGCCCGCGAGATCGCCGCCGGGTACGCCTTCACCGGGCCCGCGCTCGACCTGGGCGCGCTGCTGTGGGACGGGGCGTGCCTCCCGGGCGCCCAGGTGCGGGTGCCGCTGCCGATGCTCAACCGGCACGGCCTGGTCGCGGGCGCCACCGGCACCGGGAAGACCAAGACGCTCCAGCTGATCGCCGAACAACTCTCCGCGCAGGGCGTCCCGGTGTTCCTCGCGGACGTCAAGGGCGACCTGTCCGGCGTCGCGCGGCCCGGCCAGGGCGGGGAGCGGGTGAGCGCGCGGGCCGCCGAGACCGGACAGAGCTGGTCGGCGGAGGGCTTCCCGGCCGAGTTCCTCGCGCTCGGCGGCATCGGCCACGGCATCCCGGTGCGGGCCACGGTCACCAGCTTCGGGCCGGTGCTGCTGTCCAAGGTGCTGGGCCTGAACCGCACTCAGGAGCAGTCCCTCGGACTGGTCTTCCACTACGCCGACACCAAGGGTCTGGAGCTGGTCGATCTCAAGGACCTCCGCGCGGTCGTCGCCTTCCTCACCTCCGACGAGGGCAAGCCCGAACTGAAGGGCATCGGCGGGCTGTCCACCGCCACGGCCGGGGTGATCCTGCGCTCGCTGACCGCGTTCGAGGCGCAGGGCATGGCCGACTTCTTCGGCGAGCCCGAGTTCGACACCGCCGACCTGCTGCGCCTCGCGCCCGACGGCCGGGGTGTGGTGTCGGTGCTGGAGCTGCCCGCCGTGCAGGACAAGCCGCGGCTGTTCTCCACGTTCCTGATGTGGCTGCTGGCCGACCTCTTCCACGACCTCCCCGAGGTGGGCGACGTGGACAGGCCGAAGCTGGTGTTCTTCTTCGACGAGGCGCATCTGCTCTTCCACGACGCCTCCGAGGCCTTCCTGGACGCCATCACCCAGACCGTGCGGCTGATCCGGTCCAAGGGGGTCGGCGTCTTCTTCGTCACCCAGACCCCGAAGGACGTGCCCTCCGACGTTCTCGGCCAGCTCGGCAACCGTGTCCAGCACGCCCTGCGCGCGTTCACCCCGGACGACCAGAAGGCGCTGAAGGCGACCGTGAAGACCTTCCCGGACTCCCCGTACGACCTGGAGGAGCTGCTGACCGGCCTCGGCACCGGCGAGGCGGTGATCACCGTGCTCAGCGAGAACGGCGCCCCGACCCCGGTCGCCGCCACCCGTCTGCGCGCGCCCGAGTCCCTGATGGGGCCGGTGGACGCGGGCGAGCTGGACCGGGCGGTCCGGGACTCGCCGCTCCACCCGCGTTATGCACAGGCTGTGGACCGGGAGTCGGCGTACGAGAAGCTGGCCGCGGCACCGAAGCCCGCCGCCGAGCCCGCCGGGTCCGCCGCCGAGCCCGCCCGGAAGCGGGAGAAGGCCCCCGCCGAGGACCCCTCGCTGGTGGAACAGGTCGTCGGCAGCGGCATGTTCAGGTCGCTGGCCCGCTCGATCGGCAGCCAGCTCGGCCGCGAGATCACCCGTTCCCTCTTCGGCACGGCCCGGCGGAGGCGGTAGGGGCCGCGGACCCGGTCCCGCCCGCCTCCGCCGCGGCGTCAGCGGCGCTTCTCCTGCGGCGGCCGCCGGCGCTGGGCCGCTTCACTGTCCGGCCGGTGCGGCGCGTTGCGCCTGGCCTCCGCGCGCAGCAGCGCGCGCAGGACCGCGTAAGGGTCGGTGGGCATGGCAGGTCCTCCTGCTCGAAGCTGACAGAGCTGTGCCGACTGCTCGGCTCCGTCAGCAGCGCAGGACCACCGTGCGCAGCAGGGGTGCGGTGCAGGGGGGCCGCGTCCGTCCGGTGACCGGGTCCGCGCCGGGTGGGGCGGGCGCGGGGCCGGGCAGGGGAGCGGCGCGGTCGGGGACGTCGGCCCGGTGCCGGGCACGCGCGCCGGGGAGGGCCGGTGTGGCGGACACGTCCTGTTCGTACTCCTGGACCGCGCCCGGCACCGGTTCCGCCTGGGCCGCGGTCACATGGCCGGCGGGCACCGACAGGGCGAGCAGCAGCACGAGCGTCCGGAACAGGAGGCGGACGCGCGAGACGCGAGGACGTGCGGTGCTCACACAGGGGAATGTCCCCACCGGAACCCCCCGCTCCGCCTCCTGCCCTCCAGATCCGCTCGCTCGGCGTACGGCGGCGGCGGGAGGTTGACGACAGGAGGCGGCGCGGGCGGCGGGCGGGGAGTCAGACCGTCTGCGGGATCTCCTTGGCCCGGCCCTTGATCCGGATGGCGGTGATGATCTCGACGATGCCGACGACGATCAGCCACCAGCCGCCGACCAGCGTCAGCACGGCCACCGACTCGAAGGGGGAGTCGATCAGGACGATGCCGGCGATGAAGGTGACGACGCCGAGGAAGATGTGCCAGCCGCGGGCGGGCATGCCCTTGTCGGAGATGGCGGCCATCGTCTGGGTGACGCCCCGGATCAGCCAGCCGATGCCGATCCACAGGGCGAGCAGCAGGATCGACTGGTACGGCCCGCGGAAGCAGAGCAGGCCCAGAAGGATCGACAGACCGCCGCTGAGGAAGGCCAGCACCCGCAGCGAGGTCTTCTGGTGCGTGCCGAAGGCGGAGACCAGCTGGAAGACACCGCTGATCAGGAGGTAGAGGCCGAACAGCACCCCTACCGCGACCAGCGTGGCTCCGGGCCAGATCAGCACCAGGATGCCGAGGATGAGCGAGGCGATGCCGGTGAGCAGGACGACCTGCCAGGCCGCCTTGGACAGCGCGTGCAGGGGGCCTTCGAGCGCGGCGTCGGGCTCGTGGTTCTCCGGCCCGGGCCGCTCGCGGTCCTTGTCCGCTTTGTCCGTGCGGAGCGGCTCGGGGCCGCCCCGGCCTGCCTCGGAGGTGCCGGGCTGGGCCTTGGCCGCGCCGGCGTTCGGGTCGTACGGGTGGCCCTGCGCGGGGCCGCCGGTGGGTGGCTCGGTCATGTTCCATGCTTGGACCGAAAGCGGACATTCCGCCACTCGAGGGCGTCCCGCGAGCGCTGTCACCCCGCCGGACGGGCCGCCTTCGCGGCCTTCGCCGCCGCCTTCATCTCCTGCTTGTGCGCCCGCACCTTGGCCAGCGACTCGGGCCCGGTGATGTCGGCGACGGAGCGGTACGACCTCGCCTCGCCGTAGGCCCCCGCCGCCTCCCGCCATCCCTTGGGCGTCACCCCGAGCTGCTTGCCGAGCAGGGCGAGGAAGATCTGCGCCTTCTGCTTGCCGAACCCCGGCAGCGCCTCCAGCCGCTTCAGCAGTTCGGCGCCGCTGCCCGCGTCCCGCCACACCGCCTCGGCGTCACCGTCGTAGTGCTCGACCAGGTACTGGCACAGGGCCTGCACCCGCTTGGCCATCGACCCCGGATAGCGGTGCACGGCCGGCTTCTCGGAGAGCAGGGCCGCGAACTCCTCCGGGTCGCGGGCGGCGATGTCGTGCGCGTCCAGATCGTCGGCGCCCATGCGGCGCGCGATGGTCTCCGGGCCCTTGAACGCCCACTCCATCGGGATCTGCTGGTCCAGCAGCATCCCGGTGAGCGCGGCGAGCGGGCTGCGGCCGAGCAGCGCGTCGGCGTCGGCGTCCTGGGCGAGGTGCAGGGTGACGTCCATGCGTCCATGATCCCGCGTGGCGGTTCAGTCCGCCCGCCAGTACCCCAGCGCGTGCACCCGCTGCTTCGGCACGTTCAGCTCCTTGCGGACGAAGGCGCCGAGGGCGCGCGTCGTCGCGGTGTCGCAGGCGATCCACACGTACGGGTGCTCGGTGCCGGACAGGATCGCGGGCAGCTCGGCGCGGACCCGCTCGACGAGGTGCCGGCCCGCGTCCTCGCGCGGCACCTCGCGGATCTCGTGCCGCTCCGGGTCGGCCCCCGAGGGGAGTCCGTCGAGGGCGCCCTCGAACCAGACGGTCGCCGGGGCCGGACCCAGCTCCGCCAGCAGGGAGTTGATCGCGGGCAGCGAGGCGGTGTCCCCGACCACGAGGACGTGCGAGGGGCCGGGCTCGGGGCGCTGGAAGCCGGTGCCCTGGACGGTCGCCTCGACGGTGTCGCCCTCCTTCGCCGCGCGGGCCCAGTCCGAGGCGCACCCCTCGTGCAGGGCGAACTCCAGGGAGAAGGTGCCGGTCTCGGGGTCGGGGTCGACGAGCGTGTAGGCCCGTTGGTGGGGACGGCCGCCGTCGGAGAACCACAGGCGGACCCACATCGTGGGGTGCGTCCCGGTCGCCGCGAGCAGCCCGCCGTCGGTCATCCGCAGCCGGCGGTAGTGCGGGGTGACGTCCTCGGTCCCGGTCACCGTGAAGGTGAAGTCCTTCGCCCGCAGCAGCTTGAGCACCGCGCCCTCCCAGCCCCGACCCTGCCCCATCGTGTCTCCACCCCTCGCGTACGATTCCTCCACCTGGCCGTGAAGTTAGGCAAGGCTAACCTAAAAGGGAAGGGTGCTCCAGGGTGACCTCCGAGACCTACCGCGACGCCTGGGGCATCCCCCACCTGCGCGCCACCAGTGCCCGCGAACTCGCCCGCGCCCAGGGCCGGGTGACCGCGGTCGACCGTGCCTGGCAACTGGAGGTCGAGCGGCACCGCGCCCGGGGCACCTCGGCGTCCTTCCTCGGCGCCCCCGCCCTCTCCTGGGACGTGTTCGTCCGCCGCGCCCGCCTGGACGACACCGCGAGACGCTGCTTCACCGCACTCCAGAGACGGGACCCGGAGACGGCTGACTGGGTCCGCGCCTACGTCGACGGCGTCAACGCGGGCCTGTCCGAAGGGGCCGCGCGCACACCGGAGTTCGCGCGGGCGGGCCTGGCCCCCGGCCGCTGGGAGCCGTGGACCCCGCTCGGCGTCTGGCTCGGCACGCACATCCTGTTCGCCGGATTCCCGGCCAAGCTGTGGCGCGAGGAGGCGATACGGCACCTCGGCCCGGAGGCGGCCGGCCTCTTCGCCACCGACGGCCCCGGCACCGCGGGCAGCAACGGCTGGCTGCTGTCCGGCGCCCGCACCACCACCGGGCTCCCCCTCCTCGCCGGTGACCCGCACCGCTTCCTGGAGGAGCCCGGCGTCTACCAGCAGATCCGCCTCTCCTGCCCCGAGTTCGACGTCACCGGCCTCGCGGTGCCCGGCGTCCCCGGCATCGCCCACTTCGCCCACACCGGTTCCGCCGCCTGGGCCATCACCAACGCCATGGCCGACTACCAGGACCTCTACCGCGAGCGCCTCAGGCGCACGGGCGCGGGCGTGCAGGCGCTGGGCCCGGACGGGGTCTGGCGGCGGGCGTCCCGCGAAGTGGAACTCGTGGCGGTCGCGGGGGAGGAGGCCGTGGAGGTCGAGGTCATCGAGACGGAGCGGGGGCCGGTGATCGCCGGTGGGCCCGAAGGGCTCGGCGGCCTGGAGGGGGCGCTGCGGCCGGGGGAGGAGAACACCCCCGCCACGGCCCTCGCCCTGCGCCACCCGCCCCGCGTGACGGAGGACCTGGGCTTCAGCGCCCTCCTCCCGCTCCTCAGGGCCCGCACCGTCGCCGACGTCGACCGGGCGTTGGACGCCTGGGCCGAGCCGGTCAACGTCGTCCAGGCCGCCGACACCACGGGCGCCGTCCTGCACCGGGTCGCCGGACGCGTACCCGTGCGCGCCCGCGCCAACAGCCTTCGTCTGGTCCCCGCTTGGGAAGAGGGTTACGAATGGCGGGGCTGGCACACCCCGCCGTACGCCGGCCTGGAGGACGGCGTGGCCGTGATGGCCAACCAGCGCGGCCCGGCAGCCCCCCTGGGCGTCGAGTTCGCCCCGCCGCACCGCGCCGACCGCATCCGCGCCCTCCTCGGCCGCCGCCCCTCCTGGTCCGCCGCCGATCTCCCCGCCGTCCACACCGACACCCACCTGGCCTCCGCGGCGCCCCTCCTGGACCACCTCGCGGCCCTGACCGCCCTCACCCCGGACGCCGCCCGCCTCCGCGACCGCCTGCTCGCCTGGGACCGGCACATGGACGCCGACAGCACGGACGCCGCGGCCTACGCGGCCCTCCGCACGGCGGTGGTCCGCCGCCTGGCCGCGCACCCCGCCTTCGCCCCCCTCACCGAAACCCCGGCCTACCCCGAGGTCCTCCTCCCCTGGATGTCCCTCACGGCCCGCATCGGCTTCGCCCTCGAACACCTGCTGAGAGCGGAGGAGTTGTACGGGATCGACCGCCGCGAGGCCGTACGGGCCGCCCTGGAGGAGACCGCGGCCGCACCTCCCGCGGGCCCCTGGTCCGACAGCCACCGCGTGGCCCCCTGGCGTGCCCTGCCCGAAGGCCCGTACACGGAACCGGGGCTGGCCGGTGACCACGACTGCGTCAACTGCACCACCGCCGTGCCCGGCATCACCGACCTCGCAGCCCGGGGCCCCGCCGCCCGCTACGTGTGGGACCTGCACGACCGGCGGAACAGCCGCTGGATCGTCCCGTTCGGCGCGGACGGCGTACCCGGCGCACCCCACCACCGTGACCAACTCCCCCTGTGGCTCGCGGGAGACATGGCTCCGGTCGTGACCGACTGGACCCTGCTCACCCTCGAACACACCGACCTCCCCGAGGAAGCACATGCCTGAGAACACGCTCCACGCCCAGCACGTCCCCGGCTTCGGCACCGTCGCCGTCCGCCCGCTGGACCCCGCGACGGACGCCCCCGTGATCCACGCCTGGGTCTCGGAGGAACGGGCCGCCTTCTGGGGCATGACGGACCTCACCGAGTCCCAAGTGGCCGACATCTACGCCCACATGGCCACCCTCGACACCCACCACGCCCACCTCGTCACCAAGGACGGCGAACCGGCGGCCCTCCTCCAGACCTACGATCCCGCCGCCGACCGCGTGAGCGAGGTTTACGAGGTCCGCCCCGGAGACGTCGGCGTCCACCTCCTCCTCGCCCCCGCCGCCCCCGGCGCCCGGCGCCCCGGCTGGACCTCGGCCCTGCTGACCGTGGTGGCGGAGTACGTGCTGCGCGTGCTGGGCCGCACCCGCGTCGTGGTCGACCCGGACGTACGGAACACCAAGGCCATCACCCGCTTCGCACGCCAGGGCTTCACCACCGGCCCCGAGGTCGTCCTCCCCGAGATCGACCTGCCGGACGTGTACCTCCCCGAGAAGCGCGCCCGTCTCGCCTTCCTCACCCGCGAGGCGGCCGGCACGGAGGCCACCGGTACGGTTTGAGCGCGCCGCCGCGAACATCCGTACAGGCGGGGGACAGGGCGGGATCGAAGACGGAGGCGGGGCGGCGTGCGCGACCGTGGAAAAGCGCTCAGGCGCGTGCTGTTGGCGGTCGCGAGCCTGGTTCTGCTCGTCCTCGGAACCGCCTCCCCGGCCTCCGCGCACGCGGCCCTGCGCGCGACCGACCCGGAGGACGGAACGATCCTCCAGCGGGCCCCGCGCACGCTGACCCTGACCTACACCGAGTCGGTGGGCCTGCTCACCGACTCCTTCCGCGTCTACGACCCCCAGAACCACCGCCTGCGCACCGGCCGGGCCGACCACGCCCCCGGCAGGGCGGACACGGTCCGGGTCCCGCTCCCGGCGCGGATGGCCAAGGGCACCTACGTGGTGGCGTGGCGCGTGGTGTCCGCCGACAGCCACCCCGTCTCCGGCGCGCTCACCTTCTCCGTCGGCGAGCGCACGGTGACGGCGGCGACGGCTCCCGGGCAGAAGGAGAACCGGACCACCACCAGCCTCTACAACATCGCCCGCTACCTCGCGTACCTCGCCGTGACCGTCCTGCTGGGAGCGGCCGCGTTCCTCGCGTACTGCCGCCCGCCCCTGCGCGCGCCCCTGCGCCCGCTGGTCCTCGCCGGCGGCGCCACCCTGCTCGGCTCGACGCTCGCCCTGCTCCTGCTGCGCGGCCCCTACGAGGAGGGCACCGCCCCGGCCCTCGGCTCGCTGGGCCGCACCCTGACCACCCGGCCCGGTGAACTCCTGCTCGCCCGGATGGCGTTGCTGCTGGTGGCGGTGGTCTGCGCGGTGGGCCTGCGCCGCTGGCGGGCCGCGGTGCCGCGCCCGGCCGCCCTGACCGTCGGCGCGATCCTGGCGGTCGCCCTCACCCTGACCTGGTCGGCCGCCGAACACGCCTCGGCCGGCATCCAGGTCCCGCTGGCCATCGCCTCCACCACCCTCCACCTGCTGGCGACGGCGGCCTGGCTGGGCGGCCTCGCGGCCCTCCTGCTGACCCTGCGGGCCACGCCCGCTCTCGCGCCGCAGGTGGTCACCCGCTTCTCCCGCCTCGCCCTCGCCTCGGTGACCGTCCTGGTCGTGACCGGCGTCTACCAGTCCTGGCGCGGCCTGGGCACCTGGCAGGCGCTCACCGGGACGACGTACGGCCGCGTGCTGCTGGCCAAGCTGGCGCTGGTCGCGGTGCTGCTGGCGGTGGCCGTGTGGTCCCGTCGGTGGACGGCCCGTCTCGCGGTCCCGGCGGCGAGGGTGCTTCAGCCCGCGGGCGCCCCGGCGCTCCCCGACCCCGCCCCGGCAGCCCCCTCCCTCCCCCACCACCGGCTGCGCCGCTCGGTCCTGGCGGAAGCGGCCGTGGGTGCGATGGTCCTGGTCCTGACGACCCTGCTCACCAGCACCCTGCCCGGCAGGTCGGCCGAGGAGGCGGCGACGGCAGAGACGGGCATCCCGGCGGCCTCGGTCACCACGGTCCCGTTCGCGGTCGGTGAGGGCGGCCAGGGCAAGGTGCAGATCACCTTCGACCCCGGCCGGGTGGGCCCGAACTCCGTGCAGGCGGTGGTCTACGGCGCGAACGGCGCCCTGGCGGCCGTCCCCGAACTCCGCATCACCATGACGCTCCCGGCCCAGCGTCTGGGCCCCCTGGACACCGGGCTCACCGACCGCGGCGGCTACTGGGCCGCGAACTCCTTCGACCTGCCGATCCCCGGCGCGTGGACGATGAAGGTGACGGTACGGGTGTCCGACCTGGACCAGGTGAGCGTCTCCCGCACGGTACGGGTGGCACGCTGAGCCGTGATGCGCACGGAGCGAGTGACGATCGAGGGCGTGGAGTTCTTGACCACGCTGTCCCCGGGCGGCCCCGTCGGCCTCCTGGCCCTGCACGGGGGCGTGGAGGGCGGCACGGCGGAACTGGCGGCTGAGGTGGCGGCCCGGACCGGAGCCACCCTGCTCACCTTCACCCAGCCGGACGGCCCCCCGGCCCACATCCCGTCCACCCGCATGTCCCCCTGCGCCCCGCTGGCCGCCTTCCTGGCCCACGCGACCCTGACGGTCTCCCTCCACGGCCACAACCGCCGGGCGGCCCCCCGCACGATCTACGTGGGCGGCAGCAACCGCCCCGCGGCCCGCGTCCTGGCCACCGCCCTCGCCGACACCCCCTTCACCCCCGTCACCACCCTCTCCGACATCCCCCACCCCCTGCGCGGCCTCCACCCCGACAACCCGGTCAACCTCACCAGCGACGGCGGAGCCCAACTGGAACTCCCGGTCCGGGCCCGCACCACCCACCCGGCCCCGACGGACCCGGAAGTCCCGCCGCAATCGGTCGTGGACGGGCTCCTGGCCGGGGTGCGGAGGCTGATGGAAAGAGAGGGAGGCCGTTGGTGATCCCCCGACGGCCAGGCCGTGAATGAGACCGGGGTGCCGTGTCATACCTTCTTGACGACGATGGTGTCCGGGAGAAGCTTCGCCAGGTCGTCCACGTCCGAGGTGAAGACCGTGACCTGCCCTTTCTGCCGACGTGCGATGACAGCGAGCACGGCATCGATCGCGTACTTGTGACCATGCAGCTTGGCATCGGCCAGGAGGCGTCGGGCTTGGCGGGCCTCGTCCTTTCCGATGTCGGCGACCTTGAGTCGGGAGAGCACCCAGTCCCAGCGCTGCTCGGTGGTCCTGCTGTCGTACGCCTCGACCAGTGTCATGGGAGACGTCACCACTTCGGCCTCGCCTCCGGCCGCGATGTCGAGCCAGGCGATCATCTTGCGGTCGCCGCGCACGGCCAGGGACAGGGCTTCGCAATCGAGTACGAAGACGCGCAGTGCCCGCTGCCTGTGATCACCAGCGCGCTTCTTCACGCTGCCTCTCCGGCATCGTGCCCTCCGACGGTGCGACGGCGTTCGTGCTCGGCGTCGAGATCGTCCAGTTCCGCGAGGGCTGCCGCGTGCTCGTCCTCGGTGACCGGCCCGTGTTCCTCCTGCAGCCAGTCGACCAGCTCCAGCAGCCGGTCCCGATCGCGCTTGAACCGCAGCGCTTCGGCCACATACGCCGAAAGTCCCCGCTCAGCCGCGTCGGTGCGGATCTCGTCGAGGAGATCTTCGGGGATCGTCACCGTGACTTTTTTCGTCGCCATACAAGCGACCATACTCCTGGTGCAAGCTCCCTTACCAGGATTGATCAACCAGCTGCGCTCAGGACGCGAATGGTCGATCAGGGATTCAGGTTGAGGGTGCGCTCTGGATGCCGTCCGGTACCGACGAAGCAGCGGACTGGGACGGACAACGTCGAAGGGCCCCACTGCGAACAGTGGGGCCCTTCGACTTAGTGCCCGGTGAGGCACTTGGCGGAGGATACGAGATTCGAACTCGTGAGGGGTTGCCCCCAACACGCTTTCCAAATGTTCGTATGGGGGTCCGGTGAGGGTCGTACACGTCCTGACCTGCGACGGAGAGTTCGGGGTGGCTCCGTCCGGACGGGCCCGGACGGGGGCGAATGAGACCAGGACTGAGACCAGGGAGCGCGGCCCTGTCAGGGCGTATCGAGCTGCATGAGGCAGTCGTTTGAGTCCACCGCCATACCCGTCGGGGTAGTGGCGGTGGCGCGGTAGCCGTCGAGAACCGAGGCAGGTGCACGGGCCGTGGACCGGGGTCGGGACCCCGGCCGGCGATACCGACGAGCGGATAGCTGGTGCGAGTGCCCCAGTTTCCTTATCGGATCCGCCCTGCGCGGTCCCGACCGAATCGGGTCGAGCTCGCGTCGTTCGGCGCCCGGCTGGCTCGGGCGCCGAACTGTGCCGGAAAATGCGCCGAACCTCGCCGTAGTGCGCCGAATCTGGTTTACTTGCAGTGCAGCGGCTGAAGGAGGTGTGGCTGCATGACGGAATCTGAGCTGCCCGACTGGACTAACGAGAAGATGGGGACCAAGGTCCGGGCTGCCCTGTGGCTCGCGTCCGAGGTAGGTGAAGGGAACGTCTACACCAAGGATCAGTTGAGGGCGGCTTTCCCGGAAGCCGTCCAGGTTGACCGGCGAGTGCGGGAGCTGCGGGATTACGGTTGGGTGATTGCGACCAACCGCGACGATGTAAGCCTGGCGCCGCACGAGGCCCGGTTTGTGCAGGCCGGCGAACGCATCTGGGAACCGGGTGTGCGCCGCCGCGTGGCCAGTCGGTATGAGCGACCTCGAGAGCTGGCCATGCGTTCGGCGGAGCCTGAGGCGGCCGTGTACCGGGTGCGGCACCCTCAGGATCCGGAGGCGGTCGCGGAGCGACTAAAGGATCTCTCCCGGGACGAGCGGTCACTCATGCTGGCCTGGATCGCCATGGGCCACCGGCCCAGCTCTCCGGTCGAACTCGCGTGGCGCGCCTACCGCAGCTTGCCCGACGAGCAGCGTCAAAAAGTGGCTGCGGAGCTCGGCGAATTGGTCAGCTCCGAGTTGTACGACGAGCTGCCCGCGCCGGAAGACTCCTGACCCACATGCTTCCGCCGGATCCCGTGTCACCTTCCACAGATCTCCGGGGTCCGGCGGATGGTCCAACCCATCTGACGAGGAGAAGAACCATGTCCAGTATGCGCGTCCTCCTGGCGGGAAGCGAGCGCCCGCCCAGGTACGAGTTGTTCGTGGCCGCGGTCGCGGTCGGATACACGGCGGGCTACACCGTCGGCGTCGGCAACGAGGCACAGCAGGTGCTCGGCTTCGTGACGGTCACGGCGATCGGGTGGCTCTGGGACAGGTGGCGCCGCTGATCGCCGTTGGCGACTAGTGATCCATCGATCCGTTCTGCTGGCCGGTCCTATGGAAATCTCCTGGGCCGGCCAGCGGACTGTCATGCAGCGCGCAGTCCGTGGGGTTTGAGAGGCTACGGTGAGCCCAGCCTCGCCAGCCGGGCTGTCGGACTCTGGCGCCGGCCGGCCCGGGGGCGTCGTGCCACCGGATTCGCTCTGCTGCTGGTGCTGTGCCGGAACCGTGCCAGGGCTGCAAGCGCGCGCCCGCGTTCCTTTCTCCGGAGCACCCCGGAGGGTCTTTTCGTAATCGTCGGGCGACGGGATCAACAGACCTGGCTCAATGGACGCATGGAGATGGGTGAGCACTGGGCGTACCGAGCCAGGCCGAAGGAGCTGGGCAGCGCGGTTCGCCGGATTGAGGTCGTACGGGTCGGCGGGCGCGGCAGGACTGGTTGGTTCCACGTACGGTTCCTCGAAGGCGACGACGCCGGGCTGCAGGAGTGGGTCAACCCCGCTTGCCTCGTGGCGCGGTGGGAGGACGTTGAGGCGTTCCGTGCGGACGATGCGAGCGAACACGCGTTGGCCGAGGCATCTCGGCACGTTCGGGGTAGCGCCGACTTCGAGGCTGCGCGAATGGTCCTCGGGTTCGTCCGTCCGAAGAACAAGCTGCGTCTGCGGCGCAGCGTCGCGGACGCCGGGATCCTGGAGATGGGCCGTCTCGACGACAGCTCCCCTCTTGTCGGGATGGAGCCCGCAGAGCTGCGAGGCGATCCGATGGTCTACGAGAACCGCGATGGCCTGTGTCTGGCCGGGTGGCCGGTCACCGAGCGCATCGCGCGGCACGTGGCTGGTGGCCTCGCCGACGACATCCTTCCGGAGGTGGACCGCAGGCAGCAGGCCATCGATCAGGAGCGCACCCAGTCCTCCTGGTACTCCTACAGCCGCAGGGACGACCGAAAGCTGGACGAGGAAGCGGCCGTCCTACGGACCGTTCGGGAGTGGTGCGGCCTGGACAAGGCCGAGCGCTACGACGAGCTGGTCGCCCTGCGGGACGAGGTCGTCCGGCTCGGGAAACTTGTGGAGAGGTCGGTGAAGGCCCTACGTGACCGCGGGCACGGCGTCATCGCCTCCACCATTGAGCGCGACCTCGGGGTCCATATCTCCAGCCTTGGTCCTGACGTTCGTCGGTGAAGCTGCGCCACCGCACCGGCTCCGGCTTTGGTGTTTCGGCCTCCGCCTTGGGTTCTACCTTCTTCTGCGGCTTCTCCTTCTCCGGCCGCTGCGGATGCCATCCATCGAGGAAGGGCCGTAGCTGTTCGCCCGTGGGCTCCGCGTGGAGGCTGTGGGCGGTCAGGCCCCTGCCCGCCACGGTCGGGTCGAGCCGGTCGGCCTCCGCCTTCCCCCACGCTGACCACTCGCGCAGCCGCCCGGCTTCGTCAGCGTCGTTCGAGGCGGAGGCGCTCTCATCGAGCGCGACGCAGAAGGCTCGCATCTCCCCTGCGGTTCGCCACTGCGCCAGGGCAGTGGCGAACCGATCGACTCGCGTGGCGTCCACTGCCTTGATCGTCGCGACGCTGACCGCCGCTTCCCATTCCCGCTGCGTACGCT
This sequence comes from Streptomyces sp. NPDC046860, assembly GCF_040645115.1. NCBI lineage: Bacteria > Bacillati > Actinomycetota > Actinomycetes > Kitasatosporales > Streptomycetaceae > Streptomyces > Streptomyces sp. NPDC046860. Next base: position 241,229 of record NZ_JBEYXQ010000007.1, read on the forward strand.
CCTTTTCCTCGGCATCCCGCCGGCGGCGCTCTTCCTGCTCGTTCGCCTCTCGCTGGCGGCGCTCCTCCTCCTGCCGCTCCCGCTCCTCACGCTGACGCTGCTGTTCCGCCTCCCGCGCCAGCCGAGCCTGTTCCTCAGCCTCCGCGTTCGCCTTCAGCGCTCGGAAGACAGTGCCGATCTGGTCCTCCAACGGCTTCTTGGCGGTGTCGGCCCACTCCTTGTTCCAGCGGTACCGGTAGCTCGATTGCTGGGCTACTTGCAGTTCCAGTTCGCCGGACGGCTCGAACCGGTGGGCGGGGGTGACCCGCTGCCAGTCGTACGTCCGCCGTCCCGGCCGCGTGGGCACGTAACGGACCTGCTTCTGCCGCTCTTTGAAGCTGATCTCGTACGTCCTGCCGTGGACTGTGAGCAGCGGTCTCGGCTGCCTGCGTTTCTTCGACACCGCGATATCACCGTGCCGCGCGAGGGCCTGTTCAGCGAGGAGCCGAAGGAGGGAAAGCACCCGTGGGAGTACCTCGTCCGAGATCTCGAAGGCGCTGTGGTCCGCGGTGACCGCCGCGATCACGTCCTCGACATCGGTGACCACTCGGCTGCGTGCCAGGCGGATTCGGTTCCACTCAGTGTCGTCTTCGCCCGTCACCCGGAGCAGACCGAGGAAGAAGTCCCCCTTCGCCCGGCCGCTGTACTTCAGGTGATAGCCCTCCGGGGCACACTGCCGGGCGGCGTCGAACGCCCGGCGATAGCGGCCCCTCTCCTCGGCGCTCGGGTCCGGGATCCGAAGGAACCGACCGGCCTTCTGCACCTCCGCGATCAAGGCCGCGCCGATTTCTGCGGGCGACTGCCGTGGCGGTTTCGTGGGACGCACTGGCTGCGGCTTCGCCTCGGGTGGGTGTGTCGTCCCCCGGCGGGGAGGTTTCGCAGCCGCCGGCTTCGGCTCGTCGCCTACCTGACGTTGCTTGCGCGGGGTCGGTTCAGGCCGGTCCGGGTGGTGGCCGTGTTCCAGGTAGAAGCGACCGTCATCGGTGATCTCCGCCTGCCACTTCCCACCACGCCTGGGCATCGTGATGAGGCCCCGGCCCTTCAGGGCACGGGCGGTGTGGGCAAGTTCCGGGCTCGCCGAGGTAACAGGATCCGTTCCCTCTCCGATGCGGGTGAGCAAGGTCAGCTGGCGATCGTTGAGCGGCGACCATCGATGCATGGTGACTGTCGTACCGGGCTCGCCAAGCCGCACACAAGCGGAGGGGTGAGGTTCCCGCTTCCGCTTGCCGCAGGGGCGGCGAAGCCACCAGTTGTCTCGCATGATCAGGTCAGAGACGGGGTGGGTATTCAGCCGCGGTCTGAAGGGGCTGCCCTCTCCCCACGCCGCACCCTTTAACCTGCGGAGCATGATTCGTGCGGTGGTGTTCGACGTGGGTGAGTGTCTTGTCGACGAGACCCGGGAGTACGGGACCTGGGCGGACTGGCTGGGGGTGCCGCGTCATACCTTCGCGGCGATGTTCGGGGCGGTCATCGCGCAGGGGCGTGACTATCGCGAGACGTTTCAGGAGTTCCGGCCGGGGTTCGATCTGACCGAGGAGCGCGAGAAGCGCGCGGCGGCCGGGAAGCCGGAGTGGTTCGGCGAGGATGACCTCTACTCCGACGTGCGCCCCACGCTGGCCACGCTGCGGGAGGCCGGCCTGTGGGTGGGCATCGCGGGAAACCAGACCGTGCGGGCCGGTGGCCTACTGCGCGGGCTGGACCTTCCGTCCGACCTGATCGCTACCAGTGATGACTGGGGGGCGTCGAAGCCGGACGTGAAGTTCTTCGACCACGTCATCGAGGCGGCGCCTGCCGAGGCGGGCGAGATCCTGTACGTCGGCGACCGGCTCGACAACGACATTCGCCCGGCCGTGCGTGCGGGGCTTCTGACAGCTCTGATTCGGCGTGGGCCATGGGGCACGATTCAGCAGCGTGACCCGGATGCGGACTCGATCACCACGATGCGCATCGACTCGCTCGCGGAGCTGCCTGAGAAGATCGCCAAGTTCAACGCTGGAGAGCGCTGACGGTCGTACCCCAGTCGTAGAGACGATCGTCGAGGTCTCGGACGCACTGCTCGTTCTGCCATGGGGCGAGCGTGCGTCGGACTTCGCGGATCCGCTCCATGCCCGTCGCGTACCAGGTGATGGCGAGCTGGTCGAGGGCTTGGACGGCGTACTGGCATGCCGCCTCCGGGTGGTTGTCCGCGGCCTCGACCGCGGCGAGATCACCGAGGATGACCGTGCGCTGCTTGTCCGACTCGGGTGGCAGGTCGTCGAGAACCTCCTGAAGGGTCTGGCGGGCCTGCGGCAGGTGGCCGGCCTTCAGCTGCGTGTTCCCCTTGAACGCGGACAGGCGCACCCGGCTGAACCAGTCCAGCCAGTCAGGAGTGGGGTGCTCCGAACCCGAGGAAAGGACGTCCTCGGCGTGATGGATCAGGCGGAGCGCCGCACGAGGGTCGCCGCATCGGGTCTCGCATTCCGCCTCCACCGCGTCCAGCCATGCCCAGAGCTCCGCGGAGGCGTCTCCACGTCGAGCGTAGGTGCGGGCCGCCACCATGCGCTCGATCGCCGTTTCGCGGTCATTGGCCCAGCCGGGGGCGAAGGCCATGTGCGCGAGGATGGCCGATCCGAGAAGAGGATCGTCCGCTTCACCCGCCGCCTGCAGGGCACGCAAGAGGGTTTCCGAGGATTGCTCGGACTGGCGTAGGTCGAAGAACTCGATGCGGCCGGCCAGAAGATAGGACTCGGCGAGTGCGCCGGCGAGGGTCTGACGAGCAGGGTTCGGCGTCTCGGGCAGGAGAGCGCATCCCAGACGGGCGTGCTCCAAAATTGCGGGGTGAAGTACGGCCGGGGCCACGGACCAGTAGAGGTGCCGATGGGAACGGGTGACGGCCTCGAAGTCCCTGCCCACCGTGACCGGCTGCCTTGTGATGCCCGTCTGCGCGGGGACGCTGGCTAGCCGTGCACCCGTCAGGGGGGTACGAGGGGTGCTGCGGACCGTCGAGCCGGCAGGGCGGCTCTCGGTTCCCCAGGGCGGGGTGAATCCCAAGTCCTCCATGCTCTGACCCAGGAGGTGGGTCAGGACTCGGTGGACGTCAGGCTGTGGCCAGGGCGGTGTGGCGGACTCCCAACGCCGGATCTGGCGGACGCCGACAGCGAGCCCCCTGATGCCCAACTTGGGTGCTGCCTTGGTGATGGCGTCGGCCAGGGCCTGTTGCGAGTTGTATCCGGCAGCCAGGCGAGCGGACTTGAGTCGGGTGTTGCCTGCGGGACGGGACATGAATCTCCTCCGGGACGAACTCTCGTCTGAGAGTGACACGTGGTGTCCCCATCGCGGCGCAAAATCATCCACGAGAAGTCAACAACGCCCTTTGGAAGTCCTTTTGATGTCCTGTCAGAGCCCTCGAATGGGACTCGTAGGGCCCGGATAGTTGCCATCTCCGCAAGTCTCAGTAGCGCTCGTCCCTGTCCTGTCCCCCGGTGAACGGGAGTTCGTGATGCCTCGTACGAGCACGACCATCAACCACAGCCACCTCGTCATCGACACCGGCTCGGCCACGCCGGACGCGACGACCATCGTGGAGCGCAAGGGCCTCGGCCACCCGGACACCCTGGCCGATCACCTCGCCGAGCGGCTGTCCCGCGCGTACAGCCACTACACCGTCCAGCATTTCGGCGCCGTGCTGCACCACAACTTCGACAAGCTCGCCCTCCTCGGCGGAGCCAGCGAGGTCCGATACGGAGCCGGCCGGATCACGGCCCCGGTCCGCGTCCTGGTCAACGGGCGGGCCGCGCCCATGTGCGGGGGCGAGAAGATCCCCGTCGAGGAGATCGTCGAGGCCGAGGTCCGCGCATTCTTCGCCGAGAGGCTTCGCGAGGTCTCGGACCATCTCGACATCACGTTCAACATCACCAGCAATTCCAGCCCCGGCGCCGTCCTCACCGGCGACGAGGTCCCGGACCGCACCCGCTGGTTCAACCCCCGCTCCATTGACGACCTGCGCGAGCGGCGGGTCCGGCTGTCGAACGACACCTCGCTCGGGACCGGATGGGCTCCAGAGAACACCTTCGAGTCGTTCGTCCGCGAACTGGTGAACCACTTCTCCGGTGAGAGCGAGTTCACGCTCTCCCACGCCTGGTGCGGCTCGGACGTCAAGCTCATGGGCTACTGGGACGGTGACCAGGCCGATGTCGTCCTGTGCGTGCCGCAGAAGTCGTGCCACGTCGGCAGCCGCGCCGAGTACGTCCGGAACGCCGAGAGCGTCCTCGCCGAGTGTTACCGGCTCGCCGGCCTCAGGCTTCCCGGCGCCGACGCCCGCTTCCGGCTCAACGCCCGCGACGTCCCGGAGAAGGACGAGCTGTACCTCACGTACACCGGCAGCTCGATCGAGTCCGGAGACGAGGGCGTCGTCGGTCGCGGCAACCGCGTCAACGGGCTCATCACGCCCCTGCGGCCGATGAACCTGGAGGGCGCCAATGGCAAGAACCCCGTCTACCACGTCGGCAAGCTCTACAACATCGCCGCCCAGCGCCTGGCCCAGCGGCTGCACGAGGCCACTGACGGCCACGCCGAGGTCCACCTGGTCAGTACCACCGGCAAGCGTCTCGACCAGCCATGGCGCATCCTGATCCGGCTCTCCTCTCCGGACGTCGAGACCGACAAGGTCCAGGCCCTCGTCGCTGAGACCCTGGAGGGATTCCCCGCCCTCACGGACGAGTTGGTCTCCGACGGGATCGTGCTGAGCTGATGGCCGGGCGCACGCTCGGAGATGTGCCGTCGGGGTGTCGGGAGCGGTTGCTCGCGCACTACGGCCCTTCGGTCGAGGAGTGGCTGGACACTGCCCCAGGCCGCCTGGCCGAGGCGGCCAGGCGGTGGAACCTTTCGCTGAGGAGCTACCACGACGCGGGACACGCTTCGGCGGTCGCGCTCGCCGTGGCCCCTGATCGGAGCCGCTTGGTGCTGAAGGCGTGGGTGGAGCCCACCCGCTACCGCCACGAGACGGCCGCCTTGCGGGTGTGGGCCGACGGCCCGACCGCGAACGTTGTCCACGCCGGGGATGACCTGTCGGTGGCTGCCCTTGAGCTTGTCGGCGGGCAGCCCGGGGGCGATGTCCGTCCCGTACGCGAGACGCAGGCGGTGGCCGCCGCGATCCACAGGCTTCACACGCTCGGGCGGCGTACGCCCGGACCGGGCGTGCCCAGCCTGGATGACTTCCTTCACGAGGTCGTCCTACCGCGCGTCCACCGACGGATGCGCGTCCTCGACCTCGGCTCCCACGGAGGAATCGCGAGGCAGGTATGCCACGAGCTCGCCGGCCTGCGCGAAGTCCCCATCCGGACGACGGTCCTGCATGCCGACCTGTACACGGAGAACGTGATCTTTGACGTGGATCAGCGCCCTCATTTGATCGATCCCCACCCTGTGGAGGGTGACGCGGTCTTCGACTGGGCCTTCTGGAGCGTCTACTACGACCTCGAACAAGGGATGGCCGATCGGCTCGCCACGGCCGCCCGGATCTCCCGAATCCCCGTACCGGAGATCACGCCCTGGTGCAGGGCGCTCGCGCTCGACGGGCTTCTCTACTACACGGAGATCGGCGACCCCACGAGGCCGAAGATCGCGGCGGTGTTGTCCTCTCTGATGGCAGTCGGGACGGCGACGTTCGGGACGGGGCGGGACCGATGACGACGTACATCCTTCGCCACGGCCAGACGAACTACAGCAAGCGCTACCTCGTCAACGGCGACCCGGAGAAGGGCATCCACCTCGCCGAGGAAGGCCGGCAGTCCCTGAGTCACGCCTGGACCACGCTCCCCCTGCACTCCGTGGCCACCTGGCTGACCAGTGAATTCCCCCAGGCCCTGCAGACCACCTCGCTGTTGATGGGCGTTCCGTCCGCCGGGCTCGTCGTCGACGCGCGGCTCAACGAACTCGACTACGGGCAATTCGAGGGCGGCCCTTTCCTCGACTATGCCGTCTGGCTCGACGCTCACGGAGCCGACGAGCGTCCGCCCGACGCGTCCGAGTCCCAGCGCGAGGGCATCCGGCGGATGCTCACCGGGTTGCTCTCCGCCTGTGAGCACCCCGGTCCCAGGGTGCTCGTCGGCCACGGCCTGATGGTCTCCGTCCTCCTCTGGTACCGCGAGCGCGCCGAGGGCGAGCCCATGCCGCTGTTCCTTCCCGAGGCCCCGTACGTCGAACCGATCGCCATTCCCGACGATGAGCTGCCCGTTCTGATCACCACCCTCCTGGATGATCTTGATTCGGGCATGTGCGAAAAGATCAGCGGCGCCGGTGGCACGGCCATATTCCGGATCAGCGAGGGGGCGGCGGTTGCTACCGTCAATTCGGTATCCCCATCCCATTCGCTGGATAAAAAGGATCTTCCTCATGCATGACGCCCGCGCCCTGATCGAAATGGGTGCCGAAGCTGTTCGTCGGCTCGCTCGTCGCGGCTACTCCCTGGACCTGCCCGAGCTGGAGTCCCTTCAGTCCCGGCGCAACCAGAACATCCGCTCTGCCGACGAGCTGCGGGCGGAGTCCAAGCGGGTGGCGAGCGAGGTCCAGCAGACCGCGAAGCAGGGCGGGGACATCGGCAAGCTGAAGGAGCGCGCCCGCGAGCTGAAGGACCAGATCCGCGACATCGAGGCTGGGCAGGAGGTGATCGAGGCCCAGCTCCGTGACCTGCTCCTGAGCATCCCGAACCTGCCGGACGACTCCGCCCCGGACGGCGACTCCGAGGAGTTCGCCATCGAGGTACGGCGCGTCGGTACGCCCCCCGCGTTCACCTTCGAGCCGAAGGACCACGTCGACCTCGGCGAGGCCACCGGCATCCTCGACTTCGGCAGGGCGACGAAGCTGTCGGGGCCACGCTTCGCGGTCTCCCGAGGCGCCGGCGCCGCCCTGGAGCGGGCGCTGGCCACGCTCTTCCTCGACATCCACACCCGCCGACATGGGTACACCGAGTACGCGGTCCCCTACCTGGTCACCCGCAAGACGATGACCGGTACCGGCCAGCTCCCGAAGTTCGAGGAGGACCTGTTCAAGACCGGCGTCGCCGACCGCGAGCTCTTCCTGATCCCGACGGCTGAGGTCCCGCTGACCAACCTCTACGCCGACGAGATCATCCCGCCGGCAGAGCTGCCGCTGGCCATGACCGCCCACACCCCGTGCTTCCGCTCCGAGGCCGGCTCCTACGGCCGGGACACCCGCGGTCTGATCCGCCAGCACCAGTTCGCCAAGGTCGAGATGGTCAAGATCGTCGACCCGGAGACGGCGGACGCCGAGCTGGAGACGATGGTCGGTCACGCCGAGGCATGCCTGAAGGAACTCGGCCTCGCCTACCGGGTCATCAAGCTGCCCGCCGGTGACACCGGCTTCTCCGCCCAGCTCACGTACGACATCGAGGTCTGGATCCCGAGCCAGAACACGTACCGGGAGATCTCCTCGGTCTCCAACTTCGGCACCTTCCAGGCCCGCCGCGCCAACATCCGGACCCGAGGCGAGGACGGCAAGCCCAAGCTCGTCGCCACCCTCAACGGCTCCGGCCTGCCCGTCGGACGCACGCTGGCCGCGCTCCTCGAACAGTGCCAGCAGGAGGACGGCTCGCTCGTCCTGCCCGAATCCCTCTTCCCGTACCTCGGCTTCCGCCGGATCAAGGCGGACGGAACACCGGAGGCATAGCGTGCTCGTCGGCGTCTGCGATTTCCCTGGTAGCTACGCCTTTCCGCCCGCCGGCTACGGCGGGATCGAACGATGGCTGTGGGCGGTCGCCGTAGGCGCCCGGGCCGCAGGCGCCGACGTACACCTCCTCGGGCCGGGCTGGCTCACGGACCTGGAGAACGACTGGGTCCGCAAGCCGGTCCGCCTGGAGGACATCACCCCCGGATCGCTCGCCGAGCGCGACGTCCGCGACACCAAGTACGACCTCCTGATCGTCGGGCACGAGTACCCCTCGCTGCCCGCCTGGACCCGCACCTGGAACGCGCTGGACTGCGACGTCGCCACCTTCCAGCACTCCCCGGCCTTCCAGCACACCCCCACCACCTTCGACGGCAGACACTCCCGGCTGTACTGCTACTCGCCCGAGATGATCGAGCGGTACGCGGACCACCGGCCGATCCCCGAGCTGGCCGTACACCTCGGCCTCGATGAGGAGGAACCGCCGGCGGCCGCCGGACGTGACCTCGTCTGGCTCGGCCGGATCGACGAGGACAAGGCGCCACACATCGCCGCCCGCGCAGCGCAGATCCTCGGTCGGCGTATCCAGATCGTCGGCCCCGTCTTCGACGAGACGTACGTCCGTCGCCACGAGCGCCTCCTCACCGCCAACCACGTGAAGTGGGCCGGCGAGCTCGGCGGCCCCGCCAAGACCGCCGCCATCGCCGAGGCGTCTGTCTTCGTCTACACGTACGCACGGACGTACGTGGAAGCCGGCGCCGCCGTCTTCGGCGAAGCCCTCCGCGCCGGCACTCCCATGGCCGCGCTCACCTGGCGTACGGGCACCTGTGCCGAGGCGGCCCTCTGCGAGCAGACGGGCGCCATCACCGTGGCCGACCCGGACGAGGACGACGAGACCGCGGCCCAGCGGCTCGCACTCGCCATCGAGCAGGCGGAGAACCTCGACCACCGGCAGGTCCAGGAGATCGGCCAACACCGCTTCGACCCCGCCCGGCACTTCCTGGCGATGGCGTCGCGGTCGTGCTGACCGGCACAGCTCGTACGACCGGAGACGCGCTGGCCTCGCGGATACCCTCCGTACTCCGTGAGGCGTTATCCCACCCTCAGTGGGAGTTCACCATCGACGGCCCCCACGTCGCCATCCGGCATGAGCGGCGAGACACCCCCTACCGCCCGCCGCGCCGGCCACCCTCGTGGAGGGAGTTCCTCCGCAGCGTGGAGACCGCCTTCGCCCACGTCGGCGCTGCACGCGATGACTGTCTCCCGCTCCGCTGGGGGCGCGACACGGAGCTGACCATCTCGGCGATCCAGGCCCTCGACCCGCTCCTCAAGGACGGAAGACCCCAGACGTACCGAAGGGGCTTCCTTCCCCAGCCCGTCGTCCGCTTCACCGGTGAACGCGATACCTCCGGTGACCTCTGCGACGGCTTCCTGACTTCCTTTGTCAACATCTCCCGCGTCCAACCGGTCGGAGGGCTCGACGAGTACGGCGCGATTCTCGACGGCTGGTTCTCCGTCCTCTCCCAACTCGGCTTCCACGCCCGCCACCTGAGCATCCACGGGACCTTGACACCCTGGCGCCGGCGCGAGGTCGCGGGCATCACACTGCACTTCCGCCACCTCGGGCTCGATCTCGGCGACATCGTCCTGCTGTGGAATGCCAATGACCCGACCCACATGGCCGTCGATCTGGGAACCGGACTGGAACGTCTCGCCTGGGCACGCACCCAGCAGCGCTGGCGCGATCTGGTCTACGGAGACTTCGCCGGTGCGGCACCGCCCACCACGCTGGACTCCATCCGCACGGCCACGCTCCTCCTGGGCAGCGGGATCACCCCCGCACCGCGCGGGGCCGGGAGTGTTACCCGGAGGGTCATAGGAATGATTGACCCTGAGGCGGTACGCCTCGGGGTCAGCGCGTTGGTTCGTGCGGCACACGGCTACTGGTCACTCGTCGATGACTTACGAGCTCCATGGCCGCAGGTCGCGTATGCCATCGAGGAGGAGGTACGCCGATGGGGGAGAGCGACCAGCGGCTCACTGTCGCCGCCACCGTGGTGAATGGAGGACGCGCACTCATGGCCCTCTCGTCAGGACACACCCCAACATGCGTGCTCACGAGCTGACGTCGGTCGTACCTTCGGGGTCACTTTCGACCACGGGGAGGACTTCTTCGAGGCGCTGGCCATCTTCTGCCGGGACAACGGCGTATGCCAGGGCTACGTCCCCTTGTTCATCGGCGCCTTCGTAGAGGACGAGATCGTGGGCGCCTGTGAGAAGCTCGCGGACCTGGACGCACCGGTCTGGGCGAAGACGTCCGTCACCAACGTCGAGGCGTTCGGCGCCGGAACCCTCGCCCACGACCCGGCCAACGGCGAGATACTCCCGCATATCCACGTCTCCGCTGGCCTGAAGGCCCAGTCGGCCGACGGCACGACGAGCCACCTCCTCAGCGCCAAGGTCCAGCTCCTCAGCGAACTCCTGATCGTGGAGGTCACGTCGCCCACCATGACCCGCCCCCGGAACCCCGACCTCTATGACGTCCCGCTGCTCACGTTCGGCTGACCGGCCGGAGTCGCCGGAGCCAGGGGTGGTCCGGCGCGATCGCCTTGATGGCGTTCGCCAGCCAGACGCGCTGCGCCTCTTCCAGGATCGGCAGCGCCGCCTCGAAGTCGGTCTCGTCTTTGTCCCTGGTCGCCTTCGCCTTGTAGAAGAGCTGTACCTCGGGCGCGAGATACGGGACACCCGTCTCGTTCGTCCGCCCGAGCATGTCGATCGGGCGTCGGACCTCCGGGGCGCGCCGCGAGACCCACTGGGTGCCTTCTACCTCGTCCAGCATGAGCTGCACCGACCAGGGGGTTTCCGGCGTCCGGCGGCACCAGATGTCGTGGAGCGGCGGTTGAAGGGCCTCTCCAGGAATCCACGGTCGCAGCTTCCCCTGGCCGGGCGGGTCTGCCACGTACAGGTCCCAGTCGGCCAGGAGATCACGTACGCGGGCCTGGTCGCGCCGGAGGACCATGACATCGAGATCACCGTGCGGGCGTAGTTCACGACCTACCGCCAGCTCGATCGCGTATCCACCGGCGACCCACCAAGGGAAGTCCGCCTTGGCGAAGATCGTGGCCAGTTCCTCGGGACGATCCGGCACCCAGTATCCCAACACGTCATCGCTCACCAGCCCATACTTCCAGCGACGTGACGGCGGGAGATTAAGGCAAGCGGGAGGCAACGGCCTCGATCTTCACAAACGCCCACGAGCGGCAGAGGCACCGACGGCCGCCGTTGAGCGTGTGGCCCCAGCTCCCCCTCGCTGACTCGGCGAGGGGGCCAGTCTCCTTACATCCGTGGACGGTTGATCGGATTCGCCGTTACAGGAGGCGCGGCTGGCTGTGTCGCGTGCGTCCCGAGGCCAGCTGCATGTGCCCGAGTGGTGGTGCGTAGCCGGGCGGCTTCGGCTCGGGGGTTGGGAGCAGGATTGCGGCTGGTGTGCTGAATACGGGTGATCAGTACACGGGCGGGTTGGTGGGCGGTGGTCAGTTCGCGCTGGGCGGCGGCCTCTTTGAGCAGCTGGTGGGGTTTGTGACCGCCGGCCTCGGCATCAGCCAGGACGGTGGCGAGGGTCGGCCAGGCGGGGTCGGTCAGGATGCGGTCGGCGTGGTCGGGGATGGCGGTACGGACGTCGTGGGCGACGGTCCGGCGCGCCTGGTCGCTCGGCTGACGGGCGGCGAGGCTGTCGACGACGGGCGCGAGGGCGTCATCGGCTGCGGTCTTCAGGTGGTGGAGGGTCTGGCGGGCGGCTTCGACCTGGTGGGCGTGGCCCTTCGCCTCGTGCCAGCGGGCGGCGACGGTGGTGGCCCAGACGAAGGCGGAGAGCAGGGCAGCCAGGGCGCTGCCGTCGGGGCCGGTGGCGGTGTGGGCGACGTCGCGGGCGGCTTTGCGCAGGGTGTGGGCGGCCTGGTTCTCGGCGCGGATCTGGGAGCGCTGGGCGCGGGCGAATGCCTTTGAGGCCGCTCGTAGTTCTGCCTGGAGGTAGGCCGGGGCTTTCTGGGCGGTGGCTTCGATGAGTTCACCGAGTGCGGTGATGCGGGCCTGGACGTGGGTGTCGTCGGCCATGCCGGCGGGAAGGGTGTCGAGGGCGTCGGTGGCCTGGTGCCAGGGGGTGGTGGGGCGGTTGCGGCGGGCGGTGGGGTGTTCCTCTGGCGCGGTGGTTTCGAGGCGGGCCTTGAGTTTGGGGAGGGTGAGGTCGGGCGCGATCTTTCCGCCGGGGTGGAAGATCTGTTCGCCGTCCTTGTTGAGGTCGCCGGGGCGGCCGACGGCGTAGCCGAGGAGGTCGCCGGACGGTCCGCGACGGGGTTTGACCGCGATGCCGTCGGCCTGGAGGTAGGCGAGGAGTTCTTCGGCGCTGCTGGCGTGGGGGATGGCTGCGCGTATGCGGTCCTGGAGCCATGCGCGGCTGGTCTGCTCCCAGCCGAGGCGTTCGGCCTTGTGCATCTCGGCCTGGGTGGGCCTGCGTTCGGCGGTGCGGTCGCCCTTCTTCAGCTGGCGCAGGCCGTAGTCCTTCTCGATCTGGCGGCAGGCGTCGCCGACGCGGATGCCGCTGTCGTGGAGCTTGGGGCGGCGGCCGTCTTCGCGGACGGTGGTGGCGAGGATGTGGATGTGGTCGTCTGCGTGGCGTACGGCGATCCAGCGGCAGGCCAGGTCGTCTCCGGGCGGGGCGATACCGGCGGCTTCGACGATGCGTTGGGCGATGTCGGCCCATTCGGCGTCGGAGAGGTGACGGTCCTCGGGTGCGGTGCGGACGGGGCAGTGCCAGACGTGGTCGGTGATCTTCCTTCCGAACTCGCTGTTTCGGAGATGAACGGGTTCGTCGAGGTGGTTGGCGAGCTGGGTGAGGGTGGCGTCTTGGTCGCGGCCTGGGTCGGGCATGCCGAGCATGGCGAAGGCGGCGACGATGTGCGGGTCGTTGTGCTCGTCGTGCTGGCCGGGGCCGTAGAGGTAGGCGAGCAGACCGCGGGTGTTGGACCCGGCCTGTTTGATGGCGGCGATCACGCGGCCTGGTCCTTCCTGAAGTCTGCCGGTTCGCGCAGGGCCTCGGCGATCAGCTCCAGCAGGCGGTGCAGCTCGTCGAGGCGGTGGCGGATGCCGGGCGGGGTGACATCGTTGTTGAGGGCGCGGGCGATCTGGTTGACGTTGACGCCGATGCGGTTGAGCTCACGCAGCACCTGGGCACGGAACATGTGGGTGCGGCGACGGTCCTCGGACAGCGGCAGGTTCGCGGTGAACCGACCGGATACGAAGGCGAGGACGATGTCCGCGGCGAAGCCGGATTCCCCCTTGTAGCCGTGCTCGGCGGCAGTCTCTTGGAGGTCGGCGTGCTCGTCGCCGGTGAAGCGCAGCGGGCCGACGCGTACGGTCCGCTTGGTGCCGGTGAAACGGCGGATCGTTGGCTGGATGCTCTGCACCGCTCGCTCGCTGGCCGTCGGCTCGGCGGCATGTGCGGGGTGGAGGATCTGCTGCTGGACGGCGTGAAGCTCGTCCGAGTCGGGGCCGCCCTCGGTCCCGGCCTCCTGGTCCGGCGCCCCCTGGCGCTGGGCCGTCTCCGCCACCCCTGGGGCGGAGATCCCCGAAGACCGGCCTTGAGTCGGACTCGGGGTACTACTGGCTCCGCCAGGGGCCGCCCATCCGAGCGCACGCCGCAGACGTCCCAGCAGCTTAGGCGTCTTGGCCTGAGTCAGCAGTACGTCGGGGTTGTGATCGGTGCGGTGGGGGTCGTGCGTCACGATCGAGGTCTCCGTGAGGGGCAGGAGGGTGGGCGAGGCGGTCGTCAGCCTTCGCGGACGGCGCTCAGTTCGGCCTTGACCGCGCGGACGATCTCGCCGGCGTGGTCGCTGGCGACGCTGTATCCGTTCTCGCGTACGACCTGTTCCAGGAAGTCACGGGACAGGCGGCCGTGCTCGTCATGGAGACGGTGGGCGTAGTCGCGAAGGATCTCGTCGGAGGCGCGGGGCTTGCGGCCCGAGCGCTTCGGATTCGGCGTAGAGCTTTTGGCCGGTGGGGTAGGTGAGCCGCTGCCCGAGGACGGCGGAGCTGCCTCCTGCGGGCTGGCTGTTGTTTCCGGGCGGGGGCGGGCGCCCGGGTGGGGTTCCTCGTCGCCCGGATCCGATGGGTGCGGGCGGGGTCGGTCTTCCTCCCGCCCGTCGCCTTCCGCCCGCCCGTCGGCGTTCGCCCGGGAGTGATCGCACGGTGCTGCGGGCGGGCTGGTGGGCTGCTCGGCGGGCGTCGTCCAGCGCCCGGGCATGTCGACGGTGGCCAGGGCGGCTGCTTGGCGGCGGGTGGCGAGCTGACGTAGCAGCTGCTCGTTGCGGCGCGGGTCGGCGTCGATGCCCGAGCGAGCGAGGGCTTTGGACAGGCGGCGCACAGTGCGCCTGCCTGCCCGCCCGGTGCGCTGCTCGGGTGTCATCTCGGCAAGGCGGGCGGCCAGGGCGACGGCCCGGTGCATGGCCCGGTCGTGGATGATCTGGGCGGCTTCCCGGTCCTGCTCGACGATTCCCAGACGGGCGAGCAGCCGTTCGCGGGCTTGCCGTGTGAGGACGGCGGCGAGTCCGCGGGATGCGGCTTCGGGGGCGCGCTGGCGCAGTTCGATGCCCATGGCCAGATGCCACAGCACGGCCGCCATCACCGGGCCGGTGAAGGCCCGCATGGTGCCGCCGACCGGGCCGGACTCGGCGTAGGCGGGGATGGTCTGCATGGCGGTGAGCACCCAGACCAGGACTCCGGGCAGGCCGGCCTCTTGCTTCGGCCCGTGCAGGTTTTGGCGGGCCATCAGCGCCATCGAGAACAGGGCGAGTTCGGCGGCGGCGAACATCGCGGTGCGTTCGGCGGTGTTGCGCATGTCGAGGTAGTGGGCGGCGAACCGCCAGCTGGTGTCCGCGCTGTAGGCGGTGCACACGAGCGCTGCCACGGCAGCGGTGACGACTGCGGCCGAGATGAGGGGCTTTCGATCGTGGGGGCGGTGTTGCCTACGTCGGGTGATCAGGCCCGCAAGCAGCCCGCCGGCGGCGATGGCCAAGACGGCCACGGGCAGGAGCGGACTGTTGAGGGAGGGGAGCCAAGCGGTGGCGAGCGTGCCGGTTATCGCGGGCGGCATGTATGGGGCTACTCCGAGGGAGGATGGAGAGGCGATCACGGCGTTCACGGAGGGGGCGTACACGCGGGCCCCCTTCTAAAAGGGGGCCCGCGCGTGATCGCTTGGGTGCGTGTACGGCGTGGACGCTCGTGTGATCGCTCTACCTGCGGTTTTGCGGTGAGCGTGTGCGCTGTGAGCGGTTCATGGCTGTGTGCGGGCGCAGGGTCCGCGTGTACGGTCGCGTGAACGCTTCGCCGGGGGGCTGGTGGAGGGTTCAGCCGACGGCGGTGAGGTAGCGGGCGGAGGCGTAGTAGCGGGCCTGCTGGCCGCCTCCGGCCCCTCCTGCGATGCCGTCGGCCTTGGTGGCCAGACCGCTGTCGACGAGGCGGCCGAGGTGGCGTCGCGCCTTCTCGATGTCGGCACGTTCGGGGTCGCCCCCGCCGATGAGGACGGTCGCCAGGTCGCGTGCGGTCAGCCCGTTGGGGGCGTTGTGCAGCAGGACAGCGGGGTCCTTGGTGGGGTCGACGGTCGTGGTGCCGCGCACATGGTCGTGTGTGACGTCCAGAGGGCCGACTTCACCGGTGGGGGTCTTGAGGTGGTGCAGGGTGACCGCGGGGTCGCCTGCCCGGCCGGTGACGAACAGGACGCTGCCCGCGCCGGCGGTGATCCAGGTGGAGCCGTAGACCTGGTCCAGGCTGGGGCGCTGCCCGCGCGGCGCGTCGGCGGTGGCCTTGCGCTGGTGGTGCAGCTCCAGGATCTCCACACCGTTGCGCAGGGCGCGCATGCGGGCGTTGTGGAAGGCGACCGCGAGGCTGTCGTCGACCATCGTGCTGACCGCGTCCTTGAGGCTGTCGATCACGATGGTGTCGGCCTGGTGGGCGGCGGCGAGGTCGGCCAGGAGGTCGGGTTCCTTGTCGAGCGTGGCAGGCAGCGGACCTTCCCAGACCACGAGCCGCTCGCGCAGGATCTTTTCGTCGGTGGGGAAGACGCGGCGGGCCATGGCCTTGGCGATCTGCTTGGGACGGTCCATCGCCAGGTAGAGCACGCGCCTGCTGGGGGCGACGGGCATCTCCAGGACGGTCTCCTGCAAGCCGAGGCGGGCGAAGATCACCTGGTGGGCCAGGGTGGTCTTGCCGACACCAGGGGCGCCGACGATCATCAGGCTCTCGCCGGGGGCCCAGACCGTCTTCTCGCGGGTGCCCCACAGGGGCTCGGCGTCTGCGCCGCTCTCTTTGACGAACGACCACCCGTCAGTGGCGAAGCGGGACAACCGCCCCTGTCCCGAGGCGAGCGCGCGCTCGCGTTCGGCGCGTACTTCCGCTTCGATCTCGCTGCGTATCGCCTCGGGGTCGGCGCCCGGCTCCTGGGCCCGTTGTACGGCGCGTACGGCGGAGGCGAGCAGACGGCGTAGGTCGGCCTTCTTGCGGACGATCTCTGCGTGGTATTCCGCGCTGCCGGCGTCGTAGAGCATGCGAGCGAGCTCGTGCAGGTAGACGGCGCCGCCGACACGTTTCAGGTCCCCCTGGCCCGTGAGCAGTTCGGTCAGGACGATCGGGTCGGTCGGCCTGCCCTCTCGGTGCAGAGCGAGCAGCGCACGCCAGATCGTTTCGTGCGCAGGCCGGTAGAAGGCGTCATCGCCCAGGACCGGTCGGACGGTGTCGATTACGTCGCTGTAGAGCATGCAGGCGCCGAGCACCGCGCACTCGGCTTCCACGCTGTAGGGCGGCTCCATCGACGTGGGGTCATCGTCGAAGCGGGATGGCGTCTGGGTCGGCAGGGTCGTACCCTGAGGCATAGAGTTCCTCACGCGGCAGGCCATTACGGGGCGGCAACCCCGGCCTCCGGTTTCGATCGTTCAGGGATGGATGGTTGTGCGGTGGAGCCTCTACTTCGGCCCCGGTGTTCGTAGCACCGGGGCCGCTCGTGTGCGGATCCGTCCACCGCTGTACGGCGGACTACGACCATAGCCGAGAATTTCGGCAACGCAACGCCTTGCATTTCATTCCGCAACGAGGTTTAGTTGTGGACGCTGGCCCCAATGGACCCGGTTGTCGTGTGAAGGGAGGTGCGCATGAGCGGTGAGGAAGGCGCGGAGCGCTCCGGCCCTGGTCGGCCGGTGCCGGAGGACCACGTCGCCGCACGCATCAAGCTGGAGCGCGAGGTCCGCGGTTGGAGCACCGTGAAGCTGGCCGAAGAGATGGCCGCTGCCGGCCATCCGATCAACCAGTCAGCGATCTGGCGCATCGAGAGCGGCAAACCCCGTCGCAGGGTCAACCTCGACGAGGCGCTCGGCTTCTGCAAGGTCTTCGACATCACCATGCAGGACCTGACCGGACCGCCAGGTGAGCTGGCCACACCCCGTATCCGCCAGCTCGCCCGCGAGTACGTCCAGATGACGCGGGAGTACCGCCAACTGCGAGCTGCGATCGACCAGAACCAGATGCAACTGGGCGAGCTCCAGAGGGAACTCGACGCCTACGGGGACAAGGGGCCCGAGCAGAGAGGGCAGGTCGACGAGCTCCTCCGGCTCGAAGAACGTGCCCTGCAGAGAAACCTGCACCCGTCCCGGGCGCACCTGCGAAACCAGGGGCAGCCCCCCGCTGGCGAATAGCCAGCTGCTGCCTCGTCCACGGCGCTACGAACGCCGAGAAACCTCACGCACGGCGGCCTCCACCGCCCACCAACCCATCCATCCCTGAACGACGCCACCGGCCAGGCCGACGGGAGTTGCCGCTCCCGCGACGCCGCGATGCCGGTGGGAGGAGTACTCCCATGCCGCAGCCCAGCCTGCCCATTTCCCAGATAGCCCAGCTTCTGGACATCCCCGAAGACGCCCTGCGCAGCCTGATGGCCGAGCGCCGCCTTACCGGCGACACGACCCTGGTCGCCCTGACCGTCACCGAGGCTGCCCGCCGGATCGGCATCGGCCGTACCAAGCTGTACGAGTACGTCTCCTCCGGCGAAATCACTTCCGTCAAGATCGGCAGCTTGCGCCGCATCCCGGCAGAGGCCGTGAACGATTTCCTGGCCCGCCGTCTGTCGGCGACCGACTTCGAGGCCGCCGCGTGACTCGAGCCTCCGTACCGAAGTCCCGCCAGCCCAACGGTGCCTCGTCCATCTACCTCGGCAAGGACGGCCGCTGGCACGGCCGCGTCACCGTCGGCGTCAAGGACGACGGCACTCCGGATCGGCGCCACGTCAGCCGCAAGACTCGCGCCGAGGTCACCAAGGTCGTGCGCGAGCTGGAACAGCAGCGCGACAAGGGCGCCGTTCGCAAGGTCGGCCAGTCATGGACCGTGAAGACATGGCTCACCCACTGGGTCGAGAACATCGCCGCTGTGCACGTCACGGAGAACACGATCGACGGCTACCGGGTGGCGGTCTACCACCACCTCATCCCCGGCCTCGGCGCCCACCGTCTGGAGAAGCTCGACCCTGAGCACCTGGAGGGCTTCTACAAGAAGATGCAGGACAACGGCAGCGCCGCCGGCACCGCCCACCAGGCCCACCGCACGATCCGCACGGCCCTGAACGAGGCCGTGCGCCGCCAGCACCTCACCTCGAACCCGGCCTCCATCGCCAAGGCCCCCAAGGTCGAAGAGGAGGAGGTCGAGCCGTACACGGTCGAGGAGGTCCAGCACCTGCTCGCCGAGGCCGCTAAGCACCGCAACACCGCTCGTTGGGTCATCGCGCTCGCCCTGGGCCTGCGGCAGGGGGAGGTTCTCGGCATGCAGTGGGACGACGTCGACTTCGAGCTCGGTGTCATCCGCGTACGCCGTGGTCGTCTGCGGCCCCGCTACAAGCACGGCTGCGGAGACCGCTGCGGACGCAAGCCTGGCTTCTGCCCCCAGAAGATCAACACCCGCCGCGAGACGAAGAACGCCAAGTCCCGCGCCGGCCAGCGCCCCATCGGTGTCCCGGACGAGCTGCTACAGCTCCTCCGGCAGCACCGCGAGGTGCAGGCCCGCGAGCGAGTTCGGGCCCGCGACCTGTGGACGGAGAAGGGGTACGTGTTTACCTCACCGATTGGCGAGCCCCTGAACCCGAACACGGACTACCACAAGTGGAAGGAGCTGCTGAAGGCCGCCGGCGTCCGCGACGCCCGCCTTCACGACGCTCGCCACACCGCGGCGACGGTCCTGTTGATCCTGGGCGTCTCCGATGCGGTCGTCGACTCCATCATGGGCTGGGAACCCGGTAAGTCCGCCCGGATGCGCCGCCGCTACCAGCACCTGACCAGCCGCGTCCTCAAGGACACCGCGGCCAAGGTTGGCGGCCTTCTGTGGGGCACGGAGCAGGCTGCGGGAAGCGCTGCGCCGGAGGTCGGCCAGAGCCCCGTCCCCGCCGAGCTGGTGGTCCACGTGGCCCGCCTCGGAGAGCGGCGCGTGCCCTTCCTGCACTGCGAGCACGCCGAAGAGGTCGTCGCACGGTGGAGCGACGACTGGCCCGACCACCCCGCCGAGGTCGAGGCATGGGACCGCTGGCGCTGGGAACACCAGGCCCCTGGCGGCGCGAGCGCCCTTTACGACCGCATGCCGGAGCGGGCCGTGGTCTTCCACGCTCGCGCTCTGTTCCTCCCCGGCGGCGAACGCATTGCGACCGGACTTCCCGAGCAATGGTCGATGCCGGCCTGGGACTTCGAGACCGACCGCTACACCGACCGCGCCTCGGCCTGGCGCACGGCTCGACGACCCGGCACGGGACAGGAGGTCGAGGCTCAGGTACGTGGCATGGACAAGACGGCCGTCGAGGTGGCCTTCGCCGAGGCTTGCGCACAAGCTGTGGACCGTGCTCGTAACCCGGGGAAGTACGGCGACACCGACGAGTGGTAGCGAGAAAGCGAGCAGACCAGCCCTGATCGTCTTGGACAGGGCTCGTCTCCGCGGCCGTCACGCCGGCGGCGACAGATCTACGTCCAAGTCTGCCGCGAGCTGCTCAAGTTCGAGCAACGCACCGCGTAGGTCAGCGGACAGTGCGAGGGTAAGCTCCGCAAGGGACTTCGCCTCCGCCGCGTCCCTATCGTCTGGTTCGATCAGGCCGATGTCGAGATTGACGTCCTTCGTGGCGGCGAGCTCGGCACCGCCGAAGACCTGCAGGCGGCCCGCGGGCTTCCGGCGGGCGATCGCCTCGGCGGCCTCCTCGCATTCGCCGACTCCGAAGACCCGCTTTTCGAAGTCCTCCAGATGTTTGGGGAGCAGCGGGTTCTGCTTCAGCGTGAAGCGGTTGCCCGTCCTGAGGTCGTACACCCACAGCTGCTGTGTGTGCGGGGGCTCGTCATCACTGCGACGGGGCGGGGCGGCGTCGAAGAAGAGGACGTTGGCCTTGACGCTGCCCGCGTAGAAAATGCCGGCGGGCAGACGCAGCATGGTGTGCAGGTTGAACCGCTTGAGTAGCTCACGGCGGATAGTCGCGCCTCGGCCGCCCTCGAAGAGGACGTTGTCGGGGAGGATCACCGCAGCGGTGCCGTTGTCGGTGAGCAGGCTCGCGATGTGCTGGACGAAGTTGAACTGCTTGTTGGTCGTGGTCTCCCAGAAGTCCTGACGGTGGTACGACATGTCCTCGCGGCTCACCGTGCCGTCGACGTTGGTGATCACGATCGAGGACTTCTTGCCGAAGGGCGGATTGGCCAGCACCTTCGAAGCCTTCTTGGCTGGTGGTTTGGCCAGCGCGTCCTCCACATGGATCAAGGGCTTGCCATCGGGCCTGCCGATGCCGTGAAGGAGCAGGTTCATCGCGGCAAGGCGTGCGGTCGCCGGCACTAGCTCGGTGCCCCAGATCGCGCCCTCGTCGAATCGGGCGGACTCATCGACGGACATCTCGTCGCCGTACATGTTCACGATGTAGTCGTGCGCGGCAAGCAGGAAGCCACCGGTTCCGCAGGCCGGGTCGGTGATGGTGTCCTCCGGGTTTGGCCGCATGCACCGCACGATGGACTCGATGAGCACCCGTGGGGTGAAGTACTGCCCCGCGCCGGCTTTCGTGTCTTCCGCACTACGGGCGATCAACGCCTCGTAAGCGTCGCCCTTGATGTCCTTGCTGGACCCCAGCCAGGGCTCCTTGTCGATCAGGTCGACGATGAGGCGGCGGAGGTTAGTCGCGTTCTGGATTCGGTTACGGGCGCGGTGGAAGATCAGGCCAAGAGCGCTATTCCCCCCCTCGTCCTGCTTGCCGAGGTCTGTGAGGAGCTGGGTGTACGTCTCTTCCAGTTCCTCGCCGGAGAGATCGAGCAGATGCGTCCAGCCACGTCCTTCCCACTCGTCGGTGTCGGGGAGCACGTGGCGACGCTGCGATGCGGGGAGGTCCTTGTTGGCCTCCTCCTTCTCGGCGGCCATCTTGAGGAACACCAGGAAGCTGAGCTGCTCCAGGTATTCGAGGCTCGATACGCCGTCGTCGCGCAGAACATTGCAGTAGTTCCAGAGACGATCGACGAGACGACGTGCTTCCGGCTTCACTCGGTGAACTCCATTGGGAGGGTGGACTGTTCGCCCTCGGGGAGGGGGGGCTTGGAGGTGGGGGCCGGTGGCGGTGCAACCGTGGACGCGGGCTGTTTGGCTGAGCTCCGGCTCTTCCGCTTGGCTTGCGCGGCGGCCCGATGGGCCGCCTTCCGCTCTGCCTCTGCGGCCTCGCGCTCGACCCGAATGCGCTTGAGGAGGTCCTCGGCCGGCTCGTCATCGGGGTCTTGGGGGACGAGGCGGCCCGCGAAGGCTTCGACAAGAAGGGCGCGGCGGAGGGCGGCGGTGTGGGCTTCCGCCCTGTCTAGGAGCAGGTCCAGTGCGTCGACACGGGCCAACCGATTTTTGGTCTCAGCGACGAGCCTCCGCTGCTCGTCGAGCGTGGGCACCGGGAATTCCACAGCCTTCAGCCGTGACGTACTCAGATGCGCGATGTTGGTCGTGATGCGCACCTCCCGCATGAATCGGCCGGCATGCAGATGACGGCGGAAGACGAGGAGCGCCCAGCCGGGAAGCACGTTGTCATCGGCGCGGAAGCGGAGCAGGCTGTTCGTGAATGCCACGCCCTCGGGGATGCCCTTGTACATCGCCGGACGCCCGACGAGGTGAGGGCTCTGTCCTTCGTTGAGGAGGATATCTCCTGGTAGGAGTCGGTACTTACCGAATCCTTCTGAGAAGTCCATCTCCATGAGGGTCGTGGTGTCGATGCGGTCCTCGAAGACGTTGGCTACACGCAGGTAAGGGCGCATCTTGGGACCGTCATGCCAGTCGGGGTGGCGCGCTCTTCCGAGGTCGATTGCGCCAGCTTGGTCTGCTGTCGTGGCCCGCCAGTCCTCAGGCCAATTAGCTGGTTCCGGGATGACGTTGAGAAGGATCTGCTTGCGGAGAGTAGTGGCGTGGGCTCGGGCGCGGGCGATGAGCTGGGCCATCTCGTCCAGCCGTGCGAGTCGCTCGTCCAGGGCGTCGGCGATGCGACGCTGTTCGGCAGCGGGAGGAATAGGGAGAACGATCGCCTTGAGGTCCGATTGGGAGATATTCCTCATGGAGTCCGAGGTCCCGGATGCCTTCGCGGCGATCGCTTTGCGTACGGCTGGAGATCTGAGCCAGTACACGAACCAGTTCCGGTCGACTGGCGACCCGGGCGTGAACCGGAGGCTTTTATCGCTGAGGAGCAGACGGGGCCGTACGTCCCCGACGAGTACCGGAGCGCCAACATGCTCAACGGTGTTCGCGCGGCTCACCAAGATGTCGCCCGACTGGATCTCGTAGTTCCGGTTGACCAGGGTGTTGTCGAGTAGAGCTTTGTTCTCGGCGGACCGGAATTCGCCCCAGGTCATGGCGCTGACCTTGATGATGCCCCACTCTTCTGGAGCGGCAGGTCGGGGGTCGCACTTGAACGATTTCCCTGTGTCTGAACCGACTAGAACCTCGCTGACGGCCGCCCAGGCCCACCCTTCCGGGAGCTTCTCCTCCTCCGTGTTGTTCGGCGCCCCCGCGCCCCCCTCACCGCTCTCCACACTCACGCACCCAGTTCCCGATCCAGTTCATTGATCAGCTCGTCCGGTGTCCGCGTTGCTTCCGCGAACACCGCTCTGAACCTGCTCCAGCCGCCTGCAGCCCGGCACAGCGCATGTTGCTCCAGCGCGTCCACGGAGACAGTTGCAGAGGTGGCGACCACGTTCGCGATGCGCTTCAGCCAGCCGCGCTGCTCTTCCGTGAATGCCACTCCCGCCGTCTCCTGACGCGCGAGCCACTCCTGGAAGCGAAGGTCCACGGTATCCCGGTATGGCCGGAAGTCGTTCCCGTCGAGTCCCAGCTCATACCGGAGCAACGAGAGCAGCTCGGGCAGCCCGGCGTTCCGCCGCCGTTTCCCCCGTGCGATGCCGAGGTCGACGTACGCCTTCCAAAGCTGCTGTCCGGTCCATCGCTGGTGCGGCGGACTGACCCTGCTGAGAAGCCCGTCGATCCGCGCCTCGACCTCGCTCAGCGACCGCCGTTCCTTGAAGGCGATGCGCAGGGCGGCGAACCGGTCCTGCTGGTCTGCCATGTACTGGCGCCAGTCCTTCACGGTCCGTTCGGCTCGCATGACGTCCGTCACACCTTCGGCGATCACGCCGCCGTCCTGACTGAGGTGGTCGATCTTGATCCAGCGGCGTCGTGCCGCTTCGATGAGCGCCTCACGCAGCGCCTCATGTTCGACGAACGGTCGTAGAGCCGCGGCCAGCGCAGCGTTGACGACCGCCTCGTCGGCGGCCGTGGGGGCGTTCCCTTCCACTGACGGCGCCTCGTTCTCCACCATCTCCTTCTCGCCAGCAGCCCTGGCCCGCTCCTTTGCCAGACGGTCCGGATCGCTGGCATGGACCAGGTCTGTCACCAGCTCGGTCAGCCTGTGGCCGCCCGCACAGCCCTCTATCCGGGCCAGCTGCTGCTCGTCGAGCCGCTGCCCGAGCCGACTCAGGCGGCCGGCCAGGGTGGAGGCATCGCCGATGGTCAGCGGAACCCCTTGCGCACACGCCTGGAGCAGGCGCTCCAGGCTGGGCAGCTCCTGCAGGTCATCCTGTACGAGTGGTCGTGCGTCGACCATGGCGTGCTCGGTCACGCCCACGGTGTCGACGATCACGAACCGGTCCTTGCACAGGGCGTCCTCGGTGACTCTGCGCAGGTCCTCCGGCTTGATGATCCGGGCGCCCCGGCCCTTCATCTGCTCGAAGTACGACCAGGTCCGCACGTCTCGCATGAAGACCAGGCACTCCAGGGCGGGGATGTCGGTGCCAGTGGCGATCATGTCGACGGTGACGGCGATCCGGGTCTCTGGAGCATTTCGGAATTCTTTGATCACCTTGACGGGCTGCGTGGTCTCACTGTTGATCTTCAGGCAGAACTTGTCGCCCGCGTTCCACGCCTTGCGGACCTCCGCGACAATGGCGTCCGCGTGGCGATTCGTCGCCGCGAAGATCAGGGTCTTCGGGACAACGCTCCGCTGGTGCACGATCTCACCGGTCTCGGTATCGATGTCGGGCGGGAAGATCTCTGTGAACAGTCGGTCCCTGAAGGTCTCGACGACAGCCCGGATCTGGCCGGTGGACTCGACTCGGTCGTTGAGTTCGGCCGCTGTGTATTCGTCGTCCTCGTCCTGCTGGTACCAGTGCTGCTCACGCGTGACGCGGTCCACATGAGCCAGGACGGTGTTGATCTTCTCGATGGTGCCATCTGGTGCCTGGGCCTCGGTCATGGCTGGGATCTTCGAGCCGTCCCGCGTGACCCGGGTTGAGATCCGGTAGACGTCGTAGTCGACGTTGACCTCGTCGGCGACCGCTTCCTCGTACGTGTACTGGCTGACCAGGTTGTTCTCGAAGAAGGCGAACGTCGGTCCGATCGGGGTCGCGGTCAGGCCCACGATGTGCGCGTCGAAGTACTCAAGCACGGGCCGCCAGGAGCCGTAGATCGAGCGGTGGCACTCGTCGATGACGATGAAGTCGAAGTAGTCGGGTGGAAGCGCAGCTGAGTAGCGAACTTTGGGTGGTCGCTTGCCGAGCCCAGCCGTCCCAGCACCCTCGAAGCTTCGCGCCTCCTCGCTGTCGGGTGCGGGTGGCGTCTGTCCGGTCAGCATGCACCACAGCCGCTGGACCGTAGTGATCACGATCTTGTCGGAGTCCGCCAGGCCCGATGTTCCGCCCGACAGGTGTTTGAGGGGGAAGTCCTCGTGCAGCGGCTTCTTCGATGCCGCTGGCTGGAAGCTGCGGTACTCCAGGAACGCCTGCTCACCCAGGTTGTAGCGATCCACGAGGAACAGCACGCGATGCGCGCCCGCGTGCTTGAGTAGCCGATGGCTCGCCTGGACGACGGTGTACGTCTTGCCGGCCCCGGTCGCCATCTGGATGAGGGCCCGCGGACGGTCGGCGGCGAGGGAATTCTCCAGGCCCTCGATGGCCCGGCGCTGAGCGTCGTACAGCTGCCGCTGCGGATCCAGGTGGACGCCGGGCAGCCTGCGCAGCCGGGCCCGCAGGGAGGGCGTCTCAGGGTGGTGCACGGCATTGCGCTTCCAGCGGGCGAGGGTGGCTGGCTGGGCCGGTGCGAAGACGTAGCGGCTGCGGGCCCCGCCCTGGGGAGCGTCGGCGGCGGGCGTGCCGTCGAGGTGTTCGGCGTCGAGGGCGTTGAGGAAGGACCAGGCGTGGCCGTTGGTTCCGTAGCGGAATGGGAGGGGGCGCTCCTGCCAGGTGCGCCGCTGGTGCTGCGCGGCGATCGGGGCGGCGAGCCGGTCGGCCTCCGCGAGCATTTCGTGGGGGTCGTCCGCGTTGATCCCCGCCACGACGAGGCCGCTGAGGTCCCGGTCGACATGCAGGAGGTAGACCCGCAGACCTTCGAGCTCCGGGTGTGCCGTCCGGACTGCCGTCGGATCAGAGGTCAGGTCGCGCTCGTGCGGGGCGCACACCCTCCATCCGGCATCGCGCAGAGCCTGCTCGACATTGTCGCTATTTCCCTGCGCGCCAGAAGCGCTCACGGTCCCTCCCAGTACCCTCGCGGCTCTCACGTGCTCTGTGCCTGCCCCGCGCCCCGAAACAGCCCGCCAGCCCAACCCATTACACCAGTTGACGTACGCCCGTCCGGGGCTTTTGCCCGCGCGCGGATGATGACCGTTCGGAACTGGCCATGGGCTCCGGCGAGTCACTCTCAGTGCGCGTCCGTACATTGGGCGGTAAGTTGCGTCGGGCCAAGTAGGCCCGGCCCGTCGAGGAAGGGCCAGCGAAGACCAGGAAGGACGCTCGGGTGTATGTGACGAGGCTCCGGCTCGACAGCGTGCGTGGTTTCCATGGCGCTCGGGCCTGCGACCTCGATTTCACGCGTCCGGACGGAAGCTATGCCGGCTGGACCGTCCTCGCCGGGCGCAACGGCTCGGGAAAGACGACCTTGCTGAGGTCGATCGCCCTCGCCCTGGCTGGCCCGGAGCGGGCCAGCAGGCTGGACGGCGAGGTCGAGGACTACCTCACCTATGGGCGGTTTCTGGGAAGGCTGGAGCTGTCCCTACGCGCGGACCGGGATGTCGACCTTGGGGCCCCCTCTCCGCCCGATCCGCGTACGGTCACGATGGTGTGGGAGCCGGGCCGTGAGCCGCTCAGCGCGAAGGATGCACCCCCGACCCGAGTCCGGTTCCTCGCCGACCCAGGCGCCAAGATGGCCAACCATTTGTGGGACTTCTCCCCGCCACCGGGCTGGTTCCACGCCGCCTACGGTCCCTTCCGCCGCCTCAGCGGCACCGGCCTCTTCGAGCGCGACCGGCAGAATCCGGACCGTGCCGAGGCCCTGCGCACCCTCTTCGAGGAGCAGTCGGCCCTCACCGAGTCGGTGGTCTGGCTGGTCTCCGTCCACACGCGCCGACTGGAAGGCGAAGCTGGCGCCGAGGAGCTGCTGGAATCGGTGCTTGCGCTCCTCAACGACGATCTGCTGCCGGGCGACTTCCGCGTCGAGGAGGTCACCTCGCGCGGCCTGTGGCTGCGGCGGACCGACGGTGTGGGGCCACTCATCGCCCAGTGGCGGATGAGCGACGGCCTGCGCACCGTCACGGCGCTGGTCCTCGACGTCGTACGGCAGATGCACGCCGCCTACGGAGGGCTGGCACTGCGCCGGGACGACGGCGGTCGACCCTACCTGCCGTACCCGGGCGTCGTCCTCATCGACGAGGTGGACGCGCACCTCCACGTCTCCTGGCAGCAGCGCATCGGCGAGTGGTTCAAGGCCCACTTCCCCGCAGTCCAGTTCATCGTGACCACTCACAGCCCCTACATCTGCCAGGCAGCGGACCCTGGTGGCCTCGTCCGACTGCCGGGCCCCGACGAGCAGGCCCCGCCAGAGGTCGTGGACGAGAAGGAGTACGGCACGATTGTCTACGGGACTGGCGACGACGCGGTGCTCTCGGATTTCTTCGGTCTCCAGTCCCCGTTCTCCCGTCGCGCCGAGGAACTGCGCGAAGAGCTCGCCGACCTGGAGTATGAGGTCGCGTCGGGCGACGCCGATCCGGAGACGGTGCGACGGTTCCGCACTTTGCGCCGGACCCTGGCCAGCTCCCAGGCGACCTACGTCGAGGACTCCAGCCTGCGAGCCAGGAGGCGGGAGACCGGCGGCTCGTGATCAGGATCGTACGACCGCGGCTCCCTATCGGACTGGAAGCTTCCCTGCTGGCCCTGACCCAGGAGATGGCTGGCACCCCAGTGCCCGAGCGTGGTGAGCACGCCGAGCGGATGTGGGAGCGCAAGACCGTGCGACGGGATGTGTACCGGCCGATGCGCGAGGCGTTGGAAGACATGGCGCCCGGTGTGGACTGCTGCATGTACTGCGGCAATCACCTGGCCGACACGGTGGACCACTTCGTTCCCAAATCTCGATGCGCCCTGCGGACCTTCTACTGGCCGAACCTCCTGCTGGCCTGCTC
The DNA here is from genome assembly GCF_040645115.1 of Streptomyces sp. NPDC046860. Taxonomy (NCBI): domain Bacteria; kingdom Bacillati; phylum Actinomycetota; class Actinomycetes; order Kitasatosporales; family Streptomycetaceae; genus Streptomyces; species Streptomyces sp. NPDC046860. The sequence continues at coordinate 268,935 of NZ_JBEYXQ010000007.1, forward strand.
CACCTGCAACACACGCTTCAAGGGCAACAAGCACCGGGGTGACGGCCTCGTCGGCTCCCTCCTCATTGACCCGACCCGTGAGAACCCCTTCGAACACCTGGACCTTGGGCTCGCCAGCGGCGTCTACCGGCCGGTCGAGGGCTCGCCGAAGGGCGAGTGGACCATCAAGGTCTGCGGCCTGAACGAGGGGAAGCGTCCACGGGTCCGTGCCGAAGCCTGGCTGAACCTGGCCGACGATCTGCGGGGCTGGGCCCAGGCCCGGGCTCTTGGCGATGTCAGGAACATGCGCCGCAAGATCTACCGCATGCGCACCCAGCCGTTTGCCGACGTCTGTTACGCGGCGCTGCACAAGGCTGTGTCCGAGGAAGCGCCCCGGGTCTTCGTGGCCGAGGAGCCGAGTGTCCTGGACCTCCTGCGGGACGACGAGCTGCGCGCCGCCTTTCAGATGTGAGTGGCCCGGCGTAAGCGCTGCCGCTACGGGCACTCGCACCAACTGAGACCAAAACTGAGACCACGCATGTCGAAGGGCCCCGCTGCTTGCAGCGGGGCCCTTCGACATCGTGCCCGGTGAGGCACTGGCGGAGGATACGAGATTCGAACTCGTGAGGGGTTGCCCCCAACACGCTTTCCAAGCGTGCGCCCTAGGCCTCTAGGCGAATCCTCCGAGGGAGACATTACATGACCGGAAGGAGTGCTCGCGAACTCGTCCGTCCGCCCCCGGATCAGGTACTCTTTGCGCAGCCCCTCACGCGGCGCTATCTGACTGAACTCCCCCAGGGCCGGAAGGCAGCAAGGGTAGGTCGGCTCTGGCGGGTGCGTGGGGGGCCCTTGCGTTCCCGGGAGCGGGCGGATCGCGGCCGGTGCGGGTGACCCGGTCGGGCGTACGGGCACCGGAAAGTCGCACAACCCTCTGACCTGGGCCGGAGCGAGCGCCGCGACGTGTTGTCCGTGGGCGCCTATAACCTCGTATGCGTGTCGTCTCTCGCCTTGTACCGCCGCTATCGCCCGGAGACCTTTGCCGAGGTCATCGGGCAGGAGCACGTAACCGACCCGCTGCAGCAGGCGCTGCGGAACAACCGGGTCAATCACGCGTACCTGTTCAGCGGTCCGCGCGGCTGTGGCAAGACGACCAGTGCCCGCATCCTGGCCCGCTGTCTCAACTGCGAGCAGGGCCCCACGCCGACCCCCTGCGGCGAGTGCCAGTCCTGCCGCGACCTCGCGCGCAACGGGCCGGGCTCGATCGACGTCATCGAGATCGACGCCGCCTCCCACGGTGGCGTGGACGACGCCCGTGAGCTGCGCGAGAAGGCGTTCTTCGGGCCTGCCTCCAGCCGGTACAAGATCTACATCATCGACGAGGCCCACATGGTCACGTCGGCCGGCTTCAACGCGCTGCTGAAGGTCGTCGAGGAGCCGCCGGAGCACCTCAAGTTCATCTTCGCCACCACCGAGCCCGAGAAGGTCATCGGGACCATCCGGTCGCGCACGCACCACTACCCCTTCCGGCTCGTGCCGCCCGGCACCCTGCGGGAGTACCTGGGCGAGGTGTGCCAGAAGGAGGCCATCCCGGTCGCCGAGGGCGTCCTGCCGCTGGTCGTCCGCGCGGGCCAGGGCTCCGTGCGTGACTCCATGTCCGTCATGGACCAGCTCCTCGCCGGCGCCGGCACCGACGGTGTGACCTACCCCATGGCCACCTCCCTCCTCGGCTACACCGACGGCTCCCTCCTCGACTCCGTGGTCGAGGCCTTCGCCACCGGTGACGGCGCCGCCGCCTTCGAGGTCGTCGACCATGTCATCGAGGGCGGCAACGACCCCCGCCGCTTCGTCGCCGACCTGCTGGAGCGGCTGCGTGACCTGGTCATCCTCGCCGCCGTGCCCGACGCCGCCGAGAAGGGGCTCATCGACGCCCCCGCCGACGTCATCGAGCGCATGCAGGCCCAGGCCGAGATCTTCGGCGCCGCCGAGCTGAGCCGCGCCGCCGACCTCGTCAACCAGGGCCTCACCGAGATGCGCGGCGCCAACTCGCCCCGCCTCCAGCTCGAACTCATCTGCGCGCGCGTGATGCTGCCCGCCGCGTACGGCGACGAGCGCTCCGTCATGGCCCGCCTCGACCGCATCGAGCGCGGCGTGAACTTCTCCGCGGGTGCCGCCGCTCCGGCCATGCAGTACGTGCCCGGCCCCGAGGCCCACCCCGGCGCGGCCCCCGCCGCCGCACCCGCGCCCACCATGGGGGACGGGTCCGCCGTGCCTCCCGGCGGCGGTCCCGCCGCCGCCCGCGCGGCCGTGCGGGGGGGCGGTGCTCCCGCAGGTCCCGCAGGTCCCGCCGCGCCGAGCCCGGCCCCGGCCCCCGCCCCGGTTGCTCAGCCGCCGGCTCCGGCCGCGCAGGCCCCCGCGCCCGCCGCGCAGGCCCCCGCGCCCGCCGCGCAGCCCCCCGCCCCCGCCCCGGCTCCCGAAGCCGCCCCCGCCTCCGCCCCCGGCGCGTGGCCCACCGCCGCTTCCGCCGGTGGCGGCCGCCGCTCCGGCGCGTGGCCCACCGCCACCCCGGCCGGCCAGGGCCAGCCGCAGCAGCAGAGCCCGCAGACCCCGCAGCCCCAGCAGGCCCAGACTCACGGCGGCCCCGGCCAGGCCCAGTCCTCCGCCCCCGCACCGGCGGCGCCCTCCGCGCCCGCCCCCTCCGGCGGGCTCGACCCCCGCATGCTCTGGCCGAACATCCTGGAGGCCGTCAAGAACCGCCGCCGCTTCACCTGGATTCTGCTCAGCCAGAACGCCCAGGTGACCGGCTTCGACGGCACCACCCTCCAGCTGGGCTTCGCCAGCGCGGGCGCCCGTGACAACTTCTCCGCCAGCGGCAGCGAGGACGTGCTGCGCCAGGCACTGGCGGAGCAGTTCAACGTGCAGTGGAGGATCGAGGCGGTCATCGACCCCTCGGGCGGCTCCGCGCCCCCGCCCTCCGGCGGCACCCCGGGCTTCGGAGGCGGCGGCGCCCAGGCGGGCACCGGGGGCTACGGCGCCCCGGCCGCCCCCGCCCCGTCCCCCGCGGCCGCCCGGCCGAGCGCCCCTGCCCAGGGCGGCGCGCAGTCCCAGGCCCAGGCGGCCCCCGCGCCCAGACCTCCGGCCCCCGAGCCGCCCCCCGTCTCCCCCGAGGACGACATCCCCGCGGACGACGACCCCGATCTCGACGAGTCCGCCCTCTCCGGCCGCGACCTGATCGTCCGCGAGCTGGGCGCCACGGTGGTGGAGGAGTTCTCCCACGACCGCTGAGGCCACAGGGGCACACAGGGCCACCGGAGCGCGAAGCCGCCCCTCGTAGGAACCTCCAACTTCCCCACCCCCCGGTCTTCGGTGACCCAGCCGATAGGCTGGCTCCCGTGAAGGTCCTCGTCATCGGCGGCGGCGCCCGCGAACACGCCCTGTGCCGCTCCCTGTCCCTCGACCCCGACGTCACCGCTCTGCACTGCGCCCCCGGCAACGCGGGCATCGCGGAGGTGGCCCGGCCGCACCAGGTCGACGCCCTCGACGGCAAGGCGGTCGCCGCGCTCGCCGGGGAGCTGGAGGCCGACCTCGTGGTCATCGGCCCGGAGGCCCCGCTGGTCGCCGGTGTGGCCGATGCCGTGCGGGAGGCGGGCTTCCCGGTGTTCGGCCCGTCCCGCGAGGCCGCCGTGCTGGAGGGGTCCAAGGCGTTCGCCAAGGACGTCATGGCCGCGGCCGGGGTGCCCACCGCGCGCTCGTACGTCTGCACCACCGCCGAGGAGGTCGCCGAGGCCCTCGCCGCGTTCGGGGCGCCGTACGTCGTCAAGGACGACGGTCTCGCCGCCGGCAAGGGTGTCGTCGTCACCTCCGACGAGGCGGAGGCCAAGGCGCACGCGGCCGCGTGCGAGCGGGTCGTGATCGAGGAGTTCCTCGACGGCCCCGAGGTCTCCCTCTTCGCCGTCACCGACGGCGAGACCGTCGTCCCCCTCCAGCCCGCCCAGGACTTCAAGCGCGCGCTGGACGGCGACGAGGGCCCCAACACCGGCGGCATGGGCGCCTACTCCCCGCTGCCCTGGGCCGACCCCGAGCTGGTCGACGACGTGCTGCGCACCGTGCTCCAGCCGACCGTGGACGAGCTGCGCAGGCGCGGCACCCCCTTCTCCGGCCTGCTGTACGCCGGGCTCGCCATGACCTCGCGCGGTGTGCGGGTCATCGAGTTCAACGCCCGCTTCGGCGACCCCGAGACCCAGGTCGTGCTGGCCCGGCTGAAGACGCCGCTGGCCTCGCTGCTGCTCGCCTCCGCCAACGGCACCCTCGCCGACCTGGAGCCGCTGCGCTGGAGCGAGGACGCGGCCGTCACCGTGGTCGTCGCCTCGCACAACTACCCCGGCACGCCCCGCACCGGCGACGCGATCACCGGCCTGGACGAGGTGGCCGGGCAGGACGCCCCGCACGCCTACGTCCTGCACGCCGGGACCCGCCGGGACGGCGAGGCGGTCGTCAGCGCGGGCGGCCGCGTGCTGTCCGTCACGGCCACCGGTGAGGACCTGGCCGAGGCCCGCGAGCGTGCGTACCGCGCGGTGGCCCGCATCGGGCTCGACGGCTCCCACCACCGCACGGACATCGCCGCGAAGGCGGCCGAGGGGGCCACGGCCGGCGCCGTGTGACCCTTCCGGTCCGGCCGCGGGACGCTGCCGGACACCGCTGATCCACCCCTGATCCACCCCAGGCCCCGGACCCCGAAATCCGGGGCCTGGCCTTTGCCGTCTGTCACCCACCTCTGACCAAGGCCATTCCATCGAGTGAGCGATGCGCTATCCGGCTGACGGGGGCCGGGGCCCCAACTATGGTGCGGCGCAAGCGGTCCGGCACTTGGCCCACCGGCATTGCGATGTCAGTGACGGGTGCCACAGTGGGGGAGTGGGCACCGCCAGGACAGCACGCGATCGGCAGGGTGGGGGTGAGCGTCGCGCATGACCGGAACCGGTGGAGAGCTGGGCGTCAGGGCCGCGCGGTCGCGCGCGCTGGCGGTGCTGCGCGTGCGCAGCCGGGCGCTGGCCGTGGCGCTGCTGCCCGCGGCCGCCGAGGTGATCCTGCTGACCGGGGGTGCCACCGGCCAGTTCACCGGCCCGGGGTGGGACGCGGCCCGCTGGGCGGTGGGCGCCCTCGCCGTGCTGGTCCTGCTGGCGGCGGCCGGCATCGCCTTGGTCGTGGCCCGCGCGCGCCCCGCCGCGAGCCCCACGGTCCCGGTGTCCGAGCGGTCCGCCCCCGATCTGTACCGGATGGTGCGCGACCTGGCCGACCGGCTCGACGTACCCGCGCCCTCGGCGATAGCGCTCACCCCGGACTGCGACAGCTGGCTGGAGGACCGCACCCACCCGGCGCACGCCCCGCCCGTCACGCGCTCCCACGACGGACCGGTGGTGCCCGGCGCCCGCCCCGAGAGGCGGATCGCCGTCCCGGCGCCGGTCCTGGTCATCGGGTCGCCGTTCCTGTGGTGGATGCGGGTCGCCGAGCTGCGCGCGGTGCTCGCCCCGGTCGTCGCCGGCACCGGCCCGTCGGCGGAGCCGGACATAGCCGCCGCCCGCCGCTTCGTGCGCGGTCTCGACGCCGCGGTGGCCGTCGCCGACGCGCCGGGCCGCGGCCCGCTGACCCGGGGCGTGTACGCGGTGCTCGGCAGGGTGGCCCGGCTGCTGCTGCGCGGCTGCCGCGAGCACGCCGCGCTGATGGAGCGCGGGGTCGCCACGGCCGCCGCCGAGCGCGCCCAGTCGGTGGACTACGGCCCCCGGATCGCGGCCCAGGAGCAGGTGGGGCTGGCGTACGCCGGCTGGGACCGGCTGCTGACCAAGGTGGCCCTGCCCGCCTGGCGGATGGGCCGCTGGCCCTCCCGGCTGGACGTGGGCGTGGCGGCCGCGCTGACCGAACTGTCCCGGCGCGACCGGCTGGCGGACGGCTTCGCCGCGCGCCTCGGCGAGCGCCCCGCGTGCGACCTGCTGGAGGAGCCCGGCGCGGTGGACGAGGCGGTGTCCCTGCTCACCGCCCGCCTCTTCCACGGCGGCCCCGCCGAGCCCGGACCCGGCTGGGCGCCGGTGGACTGGCAGGCGTACCCCGAGGAGGTCGTGGACCGCACCTGGCGGGCGGAGGCGGCCCGGCTGCACCGGGTCCTGGACTCCCTGGGCGTCAGCCCCAGCCTGGACCCCGCCACCCCCGACCCGGGCGGGCCCACCCTGGCCCGCGTCCTGGACCACCTGACCGAGCCCTCCGGCGGCGGTGCCCTAACGGTCCCGGCACCCGCCGTACCGCTGGACGGCGTGGAGGACGGCACCGAGGCGGACCCCGACGATCCCGCGACCGAGCGCAGCGCGCTGCTCGCCGCCGGGCTCGGCGCCGCCCTGGCCCGTGAGGAGAACGCCGCCCCGCAGGGCGCGCGGGCGCAGGGCCCGGACAGCGCGCTGTGGGAGGACGGCGACCTGCCGCTGTTCCCGCTCCAGCCGCCGCGCACGGGACGGGAACTGCTCGCCGCGCACGTCACGGCGATGATCTGCTGTGCCGCCGTCGACACCGCCGGCGCCGCCCCCGGCCTGGACTGGCTGGACGGCCCCACCCTGCTGCTGGACGGCGAGCGCGCCGTCGACCTCGCGCCGAGGGTGCTCAGCCTGATCGAGGAGGGCGATCCGGGCCCGTTGCGCGTCTGGCTGGCCGAGGCCGGGATACGGCCCGAGAAGCCGGTCCGGCTGGTCTGAGGAGAGACCCCACTGAGGGCACCGGACACCAGGCGTCCCACCGGTGCCCCGGCGTTACGGAGCAGGGTCTTCCACTTCAGGCCAATTCGCAACGAACAGTGACCGGAGTCGTGCGTTATGTGATGTGCTGGGACCGACACGCACATGGCACGGGCATACGACACACGCCCGCACGGCCGAGCGATCCGGCGCACCGAGCACACCCGAGGCACGCGACGGCACCGGGTCCGGTCCTGGCACCACAGACAACGCAACAAGAACAACGGGGGCACGAGGGAGGGGGCGTCCATGACCTCGGATCACATCCGTCGCTGGGAGTCGGGAGCGCTCGCGCACGCCGTCACCGATCCCTTCGGCCAGGGCCCGGTGCCCTGGCTGCGCGGCAGTGAGACGTACTTCGACGACACCGGCCAGGTGGTCCCCTGGTACGTCGACACCACGCAGCCGGCCACCGCCCGGCCCGGCCGGCCCGGCGCACCGCGCGTCCCGGCCCCGCGCTCGGCCGGTCCCGGCCCGCGCTCGGCCGACGACGTGGGCCGGCAGATCAAGGGGTTCGCGTCCACCGGCGCGGTCGCGCCCGGCGAGGCGATCGACTTCCACATCACGGTCGACCCGCCGCAGGAGTTCAGCGTCGACATCTACCGGATCGGCCACTACGCCGGTCACGGCGCCGCCAAGATCACCACCAGCCCCCGGCTCTCCGGCATCGTCCAGTCCGCGCCGCTGGCCGCGGACCGTACGGTCTCCTGCCACCACTGGTGGCTGTCCTGGCGCCTGCAGGTGCCCGCCGAGTGGCGGGTCGGCGCGTACGTCGCCGTGCTCACCACCGCCGACGGCTACCGCTCCCACGTGCCGTTCACGGTCCGCGACGACGAGCCCGCGGACCTCCTCCTGCTGCTCCCCGACATCACCTGGCAGGCGTACAACCTGTACCCGGAGGACGGCCGTACGGGCGCCAGCCTCTACCACGCCTGGGACGAGAAGGGCTCCCTCCTCGGCGAGGCCGACGCCGCCACCACCGTCTCCTTCGACCGCCCGTACGCCGGCGCGGGCCTGCCCCTGCACGTCGGCCACGCCTACGACTTCATCCGCTGGGCCGAGCGCTACGGCTACGACCTCGCCTACGCCGACGCCCGCGACCTGCACGCGGGCCGCGTCGATCCCACCCGGTACCGGGGCCTGGTCTTCCCCGGCCACGACGAGTACTGGTCGGTGCCGATGCGCCGGGCGGTGGAGGGGGCCCGCGACCGGGGCACCTCGCTGGTCTTCCTGTCGGCCAACACCATGTATTGGCAGGTGGAGTTGTCGCCCTCCGCGTCCGGGGTCCCGGACCGGCTGCTGACCTGCCGCAAGCGCAAGGGCCCCGGGAAGCCGGTGCTGTGGCGGGAGATCGACCGCCCCGAGCAGCAGCTGATCGGCATCCAGTACGCGGGCCGGGTGCCCGAGCCGCATCCGCTGATCGTCCGCAACGCCGGGCACTGGCTCTGGGACGCCACCGGTGCCCGCGAGGGCGACGAGATCGAGGGCCTGGTAGCCGGCGAGGCCGACCGGTACTTCCCGCGCACCGCCCTGCCCGAGCACGAGGAGCGGGTGCTGCTCGCGCACTCCCCGTACACCGACGGCGACGGCGTCCGGCGCCACCAGGAGACGTCCCTGTACCGCGCCCCGTCCGGCGCCTGGGTCTTCGCCTCGGGCACCTTCGCCTGGTCACCCGCGCTGGACCGGCCCGGTCACCTGGACGCCCGTGTCCAGCGCGCCACCGCCAATCTGCTGGACCGTATCTGCAAGCGGGACTGACCCTGCCACCAGCCCCGTCCCCGGCATACGGGAGAATCGAGGCAGTTGGACAGAACCACGGGGAGGAACCGTGTCCGGATTCGTAGAAAAGCCCGAGCCGATCCAGGTTCCGGGTCTGGTGCACCTGCACACCGGCAAGGTGCGCGAGCTGTACCGCGACGAGGCGGGCGACCTCGTGATGGTCGCCAGCGACCGCATCTCCGCGTACGACTGGGTGCTGCCCACCGAGATCCCCGACAAGGGCCGGGTGCTCACCCAGCTGTCCCTGTGGTGGTTCGACCGGCTCCGCGACCTGGCGCCGAACCACGTGATCAGCACCGAGGTGCCCGAGGGCGCCCCGGCCGACTGGGCGGGCCGCACCCTGGTCTGCAAGTCGCTGGACATGGTTCCGGTGGAGTGCGTGGCCCGCGGCTATCTGACCGGCTCGGGTCTCGCCGAGTACCGGGAGTCCCGCACGGTCTGCGGGCTCGCCCTCCCCGAGGGCCTGGTCGACGGCTCGGAGCTGCCCGGCCCGATCTTCACCCCGGCCACCAAGGCCGAGGTCGGCGAGCACGACGAGAACGTGTCCTACGAGGAGGTGGCCCGCCAGGTCGGCGCCGAGACCGCCGCCCAGCTCCGCCAGGCCACCCTCGCGGTGTACGCCCGCGCCCGTGACATCGCCCGCGACCGGGGGATCGTGCTGGCGGACACCAAGTTCGAGTTCGGCTTCGACGGCGGCACCCTGGTCCTCGCCGACGAGGTGCTCACCCCGGACTCGTCCCGCTTCTGGCCGGCCGAGACCTGGGAGCCGGGCCACGCCCAGCCGTCGTACGACAAGCAGTTCGTGCGGGACTGGCTGACCGGCCCCGAGTCCGGCTGGGACCGCAAGAGCGAGCAGCCCCCGCCCGCGCTGCCCGGGCAGGTGGTGGAGGCGACCCGCGCCAAGTACATCGAGGCGTACGAGCGCCTGACCGGCACCCGCTGGAGCTAGGACGAGAAAAGCCCCCCGGTGAGAACCGGGGGGCTTCTTCATGGAGCGGACGACGAGGCTCGAACTCGCGACCTCAACCTTGGCAAGGTTGCGCTCTACCAACTGAGCTACGTCCGCAGTGCGCCGTGGCGCGGAGCCAACTATACCCAACCCCGGTCGCGCGCGAGACGCACCGCGGTGTGCCGGTTCTCCGCGCCCAGCTTGGTGACGGCCGAGGAGAGGTAGTTCCGCACCGTCCCCGGCGACAGCGCGGCCCGCTCGGCGATCTCCGCGACCGGCGCCCCGTCGGCCGCCAGTTCCAGCACCTCGGCCTCCCGTGCGGTCAGCGGGGAGTCACCGGCGGAGATCGCGTCGGCCGCCAACTCGGGGTCGACGTAGCGGTTTCCGGCGTGCACGGTCCGGATGATCCGGGCCAGCCGCTCGGCGCTGACCGTCTTCGGGACGAAGCCGCGCACCCCCGCGGCCAGTGCCCGCTTCAGATGCCCGGGCCGCCCGTGCCCGGTCACGATCAGCACCCGGCAGCCGGGCAGTTCGCTCCGCAGCGATGTGGCCACGCTCACACCGTCGGCGCCCGGCATCTGGAGATCCAGCACCGCGACGTCGGGCGTGTGGGCCCGCGCCATCGCCAGCGCCTCGGGTCCGGTCGCCGCCTCCGCGACGACCAGCAGGTCGTCCTCCAGCGAGAGCAGCGCGGCCAGCGCGCCCCGGATCAGATGCTCGTCGTCGGCGAGCAGCAGCCGGATCGGCCCGTTCACGCCGGCACCCCTTCCATCGGCACCCGTGCCTGGAGCCGGAAGCGCTCCTCGCCGGCCGGGCCCGCAGTCAGCGTGCCCTCGACGGCGGCCAGCCGCTCCCGCAGCCCGGCGAGACCGGAGCCGCCGCTCCCGTCCGGACGGCCCGCGCCGTCGTTCTCCACCGTCAGCACCACATGCCCCTTCCGTGTCACCAGTTCCACCGCGCACCGCCGCGCGTCCCCGTGCCGCAGCACGTTGGTGGCCGCCTCGCGCACCACCCATGCCAGCACGGACCGCACCGGCAGCGGCAGCACCGGGTCCTCCGCGGTCACCTCGCACACGATCCCGGCCGCCCCCAGCACGCCCTTGGCGCCGGCGAGTTCGGCGGCGAGGTCGGCCTCGCGGTAGCCGCGCACGACCTCGCGCACCTCGCGCTGCGACTCCTGGGCGATGCGCTGCACCTCGACCATCTGCTCCACCGCCTCCGGCCGGCCGCGCCGGGCGAGCTGGACGGCCAGCTCGCTCTTCAGGGAGATCACCGACAGGTTCCGGCCCAGTACGTCGTGCAGGTCCCGCCCGAACCGCAGGCGTTCCTCCGCGACGGCGAGCCGCGCCTCCGCCTCCCGCGCCCGCTCGGCCTCCCAGAGCACGGACAGGGTCCAGGCGGCGCTGCGCCCGCCGCCCAGGGCGAGCAGCACGCCGAACGTGATCGTGAAAGCGGTGCCCGGCAGGGACACGAGCTCGTCGAGCCCGGTCAGCGCCAGCGTCGTCAGCAGGGCGACGGTGAGCGCGCCGGTCCGGCGCAGATAGACCCGGACCGGCACCAGCAGTGCGTACGTCAGCCCGAACGGCATCAGCACCGCTCCGACGGCGAGCCGCAGCGTCACGCCCTCCGCGCCGTCCACCGAGGCCAGCGCCACGACGAGCGCCAGGGCGAGGACGAGCAGGGCCCAGGGCCCCCACGACGCCCGGCCGGACAGAGGAGCCCGGCCGAGGTAGCGGTCGAGGACGGGACGGACGAGCCGGTTGGCCGCCGCGCACTGCAGCACGTTGACCAGGATCAGCAGCGCGCCGAGCGCGAGCGGCGCCGGCCGGTGCCGCAGCCCTGTGACCAGGGGCAGCAGCAGCCAGCTCGACGACAGGGTCCACGGCATCAGGTGCCACATGGCGACGGTCGTCAGCTCGACCCGCTCCGCCTTGCTCCGCTCCCCCCAGTGCCGCTCCCGCAGCTCCCGCATCCGCCCCAGCACTCCGGCTCCCCCCATCTCAGCGGCGCGGTTCCCAGCGGAACCAGCGCCCCGCGGCGAACACCGCCACGACCACCCAGGCCAGCGCGGTCGCCGTGGCGCCCAGCGCCTCGTACGCGCTCAGGTGTCCGGTCCAGCCGCCGCGGACCAGGCGTACGGCCGGGGACAGCGGGAGCAGTTCGACGACCGAGGCGAGCCGGTCGGGCATGGCCTCGGTCGGGAACATGATGCCCGAGCCGAGCATGGAGGCGAAGACCAGCGGCAGCGCGGTCACCTGGGCGCTCTCGGCGCTGCGGGTGAAGGACGCGGTGAGCGCGGCCAGGGCGGCGCTGGTGACCAGCCCGGCGAGCAGCCCGAGCAGCGCCAGGTGCGGTGCCCTCGGCGCACCGAGGTCCAGCAGGGCCGTGCAGGCCGCGCAGAGCAGCAGCGCCTGGGCGAGGCCGAGCCCCAGGGCGGGCAGCGCGGTGCCGGTGAGGATCTCCGGGTCGGACAGCTCGCCGGTGCGCAGCCGCTTGAGGACGAGTTCCTCGCGGCGGGCGACGTAGGCGTTGACCAGGGAGGCGTAGACGGCGAAGAGGAAGGTGAAGCCGACGGCCGCCGGGAGCATGACCGTGCCCACGCTCAGGCCGAGTTTCTCCAGCTCCATTCGGTCGACGGCCTGCCGTGCGCTGAAGGGCAGCGTGAGCGGCACGAGCAGCGCCGTGAACACCACCGCCTTGTTCCGCTGGAGCAGGGTGAGTTCGGCGCGGGCCAGCGCCCGCAGCCGCCGCGCCGCTCCGCTTCCCGTGCCCGCCGGATGAGTTCCCGCGCTCATGCCGCCACCTTCCGCTCTCCGGCGATTTTGAGGAACGCCTCCTCCAGGGACGCCGACCGCATGTCCAGACCGTGCAGTTCGATCCCGGCCCGCTCCGCCCACGCCAGCACCCCGGTGGCCGCCCGCTGGAGCCCGTGAGTGCTGAGCCGGACCTTGTGTCCGCTGAACTCGTGTGCGGATACGCCGAGTTCGGCCAGCGGAGGCAGGTCGCCGGGGAAGTACCCCTCGGGCAGCCGGAAGGAGATGCTCGCCGGACGGTCCGCGGTCACCTCGGCCGGGGTGCCGGAGGCGGCGATGCGGCCCTCGTGCAGGATCGCCAGCCGGTCGGCCAGGTCCTCGGCCTCCTCCAGATAGTGCGTGGTGAGCAGCACCGTGGTCCCGGCGTCGCGCAGCGCGCGCACCAACTCCCAGGTGTCCCGGCGGCCTTCGGCGTCCAGTCCGGTGGTCGGCTCGTCCAGAAACAGCACCTCGGGGTCGCCGAGCAGGGCGAGCGCGAGGTCGAGGCGCCGCCGCTCGCCGCCGGACAGCTGCTTGATCCGTACGCCGCTCCGCCCGGCGAGCCCGACGCGCTCCAGCGCCTCCGCCCCGGACCGGGCGCCGCTGGTGCAGCCCGCCCACATCCGGACGGTCTCGGCGACGGTGAGACCGGAGGGGAAGCCGCCCTCCTGGAGCATCACGCCGGTGCGCGGACGCACGGCGGCCCGCTCGGCGTGGGGATCGTGGCCGAGGACCCTCACCCGGCCCCCGGCGGGCGCCGCGAGACCCTCCAGGAGTTCGACGGTGGAGGTCTTGCCGGCGCCGTTGGTGCCGAGCAGGGCGAAGATCTCGGCGCGGGCCACGGAGAAGGTGATGCCGCGCACGGCCTCGAACCCGTCGCCGTAGACCCGCCGCAGATCGGTGACCTCGATCACAGGGGTGTGCGGTGTGCTGTCCATGGCTCCAGCGTCCCGGCGGTCGGGGCGCGTGGGCAGTGCGCGGTGTCATCACCTCGCATGACAAATGTCAGCGGGAGCCGGGCACGAAAAAGGCCCCGGTCCGAAGACCGGGGGCCTTTTCTCTGAGCGGACGACGAGGCTCGAACTCGCGACCTCAACCTTGGCAAGGTTGCGCTCTACCAACTGAGCTACGTCCGCACTGCTCCCGACCGGCTCCCACCGATCGGTGCGAGCACCAGCCTACCTGATCCAAAAGGATGGTCATGACCGGTGCCAGAGCGGGTGACAGGAATCGCACACTGCGCCTCCCCCCTGGAAGGGGGGTGTTCTACTACTGAACTACACCCGCACGGTCCGTGGGTTTCGGCCTTTCGGCCTCGCCCCTCGGCGTGTCCCAGACATTAGCCGATCAACAGGGGGGTCGCGCAAGTCGGTTCCCCCCGAGGCCGGGTGAACGAGTCTCAGGGCCCGGCGTCCGGGGCCCTGAGGGTCGTCCTCCGCGGGCTCAGCGGGCGGCGCTGAACGCCTCGTAGACCTTCTTGGGGATGCGGCCGCGCGCGGGCACGTCCATCTTGTTCGCCTGGGCCCAGGCACGGATCGCGGCCGGGTCGGGGGCGACCTCGGTCTGCTTGTACGCCTTGCCGGACCGGGCGCGCTTGCGGCCGGCCTCCACGTAGGGCGCGAGCGCCTTGCGCAGTTTCTTGGCGTTGGTTTCGTTGAGGTCGATCTCGTACGACTTGCCGTCGAGTCCGAAGGCGATCGTTTCCGCCGCTTCCGAGCCGTCGATGTCGTCGAAGAGCGTGACCACGACCTTTTGCGCCACGGATATCGGTCCCTTCGTGCGGCACGTCGGCCCACCGGTCTCGACCGGCAATGACGTGCCGAGTATCGGCTATTGCCAATTCATTTGTACAGTGCGCGCCAATGAATTGGGAAGCCCTACTGAATACCTCCGCGTGTCCGGGTTCAATAGGCATCACCAGCGGCCCGCAGAACTTTCCCAGAAATTTTCACCGGGGCCGGTGTTCGACACCCGATCGTGATGCGGGTCACGTAGAAACCTCCAACTCTACCCGCGTAGAAATTTTGTACGGGTAGTCTGAAGGAACCTGCTCAGCACCACACACCGGGAGTGCCAGTGGCACGCGTCGTAGTCGACGTCATGCTCAAGCCGGAGATCCTCGACCCCCAGGGCCAGGCGGTCCAGCGTGCGCTGCCGCGCCTGGGTTTCACGGGGATCTCGGACGTCCGCCAGGGAAAGCGATTCGAGCTGGAAGTAGAGGGACCGGTCGACGAGGCCGCGCTCGCCCGCATCCGTGATCTGGCGGAATCCTTCCTCGCCAACACGGTGATCGAGGACTTCACCGTGAAGGCGGAGGAAGTAGCGGGGGCCGCCGAGTGACCGCTCGTATTGGCGTCGTCACCTTTCCGGGAAGCCTGGACGACCGTGACACCCGGCGCGCCATCACCCTCGCCGGCGCCGAACCCGTCGCCCTGTGGCACAAGGACAAGGACCTGAAGCAGGTCGACGCCGTTGTGCTGCCCGGCGGTTTCTCCTACGGCGACTATCTGCGCGCCGGAGCGATCTCCCGCTTCTCGCCGGTGATGGAGACCGTCATCGAGCAGGCGAAGGCCGGCCTTCCGGTCCTCGGTATCTGCAACGGCTTCCAGGTCCTCACCGAGGCGCACCTGCTGCCCGGCGGCATGCTCGGCAACGACCACCTCCACTTCATCTGCCGCGACCAGAAGCTGCGGGTGGAGAACGCGGGGACGGCCTGGACCGGCGACTACCGCCAGGGCCAGGAGATCCACATCCCGCTCAAGAACATGGACGGCCGGTACGTCGCCGACGCGTACACGCTCGACAAGCTGGAGGCGGAGGGCCGGGTCGTCTTCCGCTACCTGGACATGAACCCCAACGGCTCGCTCAACGACATCGCCGGCATCACCAACGAGGCCGGGAACGTCGTCGGCCTCATGCCGCACCCCGAGCACGCCGTCGAGCCGCTGATCGGCACGGGCCGCACCGACGGCCTCCCGTTCTTCACCTCGATCCTCAAGAA
Organism: Streptomyces sp. NPDC046860; assembly: GCF_040645115.1. Taxonomy (NCBI): domain Bacteria; kingdom Bacillati; phylum Actinomycetota; class Actinomycetes; order Kitasatosporales; family Streptomycetaceae; genus Streptomyces; species Streptomyces sp. NPDC046860. The sequence goes on from NZ_JBEYXQ010000007.1 coordinate 284,208, forward strand.
GCTGGTCAACGCATGAGCCGGACGCCTCTGGACACGGTCGACAACGCGGCCGCCACCCCTGACGTCGAGCTGCCCTGGGCCGAACTCGGTCTGAAGAAGGACGAGTACGAGCGCGTGGTCGAGATCCTCGGCCGCCGCCCGACCGGCGCCGAGCTCGCCATGTACTCGGTCATGTGGTCCGAGCACTGCTCGTACAAGTCCTCCAAGGTCCACCTGCGCCAGTTCGGCGAGAAGGCGCCCCAGTCGGACGCCATGCTCGTCGGCATCGGCGAGAACGCCGGTGTGGTGGACGTCGGCCAGGGCTACGCGGTCACCTTCAAGGTCGAGTCGCACAACCACCCCTCCTACGTCGAGCCCTACCAGGGCGCGGCCACGGGCGTCGGCGGCATCGTCCGCGACATCATCGCCATGGGCGCCCGCCCGGTCGCGGTCGTGGACCCGCTGCGCTTCGGCGCGGCCGACCACCCCGACACCAAGCGCGTCCTGCCCGGCGTCGTCGCCGGCATCGGCGGCTACGGCAACTGCCTGGGCCTGCCCAACATCGGCGGCGAGGTCGTCTTCGACGCCTGCTACCAGGGCAACCCGCTGGTCAACGCCGGTGCCATCGGCGTCATGAAGCACGAGGACATCCACCTCGCCAAGGCGTCCGGCGCCGGCAACAAGGTCATCCTCTACGGGGCCCGGACCGGCGGCGACGGCATCGGCGGCGCCTCGATCCTCGCCTCGGAGACCTTCGACGACGCCAAGCCGTCGAAGCGCCCTGCCGTCCAGGTCGGCGACCCCTTCCAGGAGAAGCTCCTCATCGAGTGCACCCTGGAGGCGTTCCAGGAGAAGCTCGTCGTCGGCATCCAGGACCTCGGCGCCGCCGGGCTCTCCTGCGCGACCAGCGAGCTGGCCTCCAACGGCTCCGGCGGCATGCGCGTCACCCTGGACGACGTTCCGCTGCGCGACTCCACGCTCTCGCCCGAGGAGATCCTCATGAGCGAGTCGCAGGAACGCATGTGCGCGGTGGTCGAGCCCGAGAAGGTCGACCGCTTCCTGGAGATCTGCGAGAAGTGGGACGTCATCGCCACCGTCATCGGTGAGGTCACCGACGGCGACCGGCTGGAGATCTTCTGGCACGGAGAGAAGATCGTCGACGTCGACCCGCGCACCGTCGCCCACGACGGCCCGGTCTACGAGCGCCCCTACGCCCGCCCCGACTGGCAGGACGCCCTCCAGGCCGACGACGCGAACAAGCTGCCCCGCCCGGCCACGCCCGAGGAACTGCGTGAGCAGGTCCTGAAGCTGGTCGCGTCGCCCAACCAGGCGTCGAAGAAGTGGATCACCTCGCAGTACGACCACTTCGTGCAGGGCAACACCGTCCTCGCCCAGCCGGAGGACTCCGGCATGATCCGCGTGGACGAGGAGACCGGCCTCGGCGTCGCCATCGCCACCGACGGCAACGGCCGCTACGCCAAGCTCGACCCGTACACCGGCGCCCAGCTCGCGCTGGCCGAGGCGTACCGGAACGTGGCGACGACCGGCGCCAAGCCCCTTGCGGTCTCCGACTGCCTGAACTTCGGTTCGCCCGAGGACCCGGCCGTGATGTGGCAGTTCGCGGAGGCCGTGCGCGGTCTCGCGGACGGCTGCCTCCAGCTCGGCACCCCGGTGACCGGCGGCAACGTCTCCCTGTACAACCAGACCGGCGAGGCCGCCATCCACCCGACCCCGGTCGTCGCGGTGCTCGGCGTCATCGACGACGTGGCCCGGCGTACCCCGGTCGCCTTCCAGGAGGAGGGCCAGCTCCTCTACCTGCTCGGCGACACCTCTGAGGAGTTCGGCGGTTCGGCCTGGTCCCAGGTCGTCCACGACCACCTCGGCGGGCTGCCCCCGAAGGTCGACCTGGAGCGGGAGCGGCTGCTCGCCGACATCCTGATCTCCGCCTCCCGCGACGGCATGGTCGACTCCGCGCACGACCTGTCCGACGGCGGCCTGATCCAGGCCGTGGTCGAGTCGGCGCTGCTGGGGGAGAAGGGCGCGCGGCTGATCGTCCCGGACGGTCTGGACGCGTTCACCTTCCTGCTCTCGGAGTCGGCGGGCCGCGCGCTCGTCGCCGTGCCGCGCTCGGAGGAACTGCGCTTCACCGACATGTGCGGCGCGCGGGGCCTGCCGGCCACCCGCATCGGTGTCGTGGACGGTGACTCCGTCGAGATCCAGGGCGAGTTCGGGCTCCCCCTGGCCGAGCTGCGCGAGGCGCACGAGAACACCATCCCGGCGCTGCTGGCCTGACGACCGCGAACGGCTCCCGCCCCACCCGGGCGGGGGCCGTTCCGGCATAGGGTCGCCCCATGCCCCCGGCCAAGAAGCGCGCCCGCAAGTACGACCCCCTGCGCACCCGTGGTGCCGTGCTCACGCAGCTCGGCGCGGTGCGGGAGGCGGTGGAGGGGCTCGACCCCGGTCAGCTCGCCCTGCCCACGCGGCGGGAAGGGATGACCATGCGGGAGCTGGCCGAGCGGGTCGCCGCGGCCGTCGTCGCCGTACGGCAGGCGGCGGAGCGGCCGGCGCAGTTCCAGCAGACGCTGCCGCTCGCGGAGTGGCCGCTGCGCAAGGCGGCCGCCTTCACGCCCGTACCGCTCGACCTCGCCGCCGCCGAGGCGGATCTGCGCGCCCTGCTGGGCGACCACGCCGGCAGTCCGCTGGTGGACACCGGCGCCGGGGTGCTGCCGCTGAACGAGTACCTGGTCACCCTCGCCGTCGAGCTGGTCCTCGCCGCCGACGACCTGTCCGGCGCGGTGCCCGGACTGAAGGTGCCGCTGGACCGGCACGCGCTGGCCGCGGCGACCCGGCTGCTCGCCGACGCCCTCGCCCTCAAGGCGCCCGGCGGCTCCACCGAGGTGCGGGTGCCGCCGTACGCGGTGGTGCAGTGCGTCGAGGGGCTCAAGCACACCCGGGGGACACCCCCGAACGTCGTCGAGACCGGCCCGCTCACCTGGGTCCGCCTCGCCACCGGCCGCCTGACCTGGGAAGACGCCGTCGCTCGGGCCGAGGTGAGCGCCAGCGGCGAGCGCGCCGACCTCTCCGGGCTGCTGCCGCTGCGCGGATAGCACGGAACCCCGGCCGTGCCCCGCCCGTCGAACCGGCATGGACCGGCACACGCAGCGCATGACACTGATGGTGGCCGCCGCGCTCGTACCGCTCGCGGTGGCCTGCGGAAACGACACCTCCGACCCCGGCAGCGCCTCGGTCGCCCCGCCCCCGCGCCTGACCGGCACCGACTGGCGGGTGGACAGCGTCACCGAGGGCACCACCACGCACCGTGCCCCCGCGGCCGCCCGCATCCGCATCGACGACGAGGGCCGCGCCACCGGCAACCTCGGCTGCAACACCTTCTCCGCGCCCACCACCATCGACGGCGACCGGATCGACTTCGGCACCCTGCGCACGACCCGGATGGCGTGCGACGAACCCCGGATGACCTTCGAGCGCGCCCTCACCCGCGCCCTGCGCTCCGGCGCGCTCACGGCGCGTGCCGACGACGGGGCGCTCACCCTCACCACGGGTGAGGGAGGACGGGTCCAGCTCGCGCCGGGCGCGTCCGGATGATGTGCGACACCTCACTCAGGACCGGGCCCCACAGGCCCCACCAGCCCTCGCCTGAGCCGCCCCGGCCTCGACCCTCTCCACACGCACCTCGCTGACCTGCGTAAACGCAGAATCAACCAAGGTGATCGCGAGCCGGGGTTCGGTGAGGGCCACATATCCCCAATTCGGTCCAGCGGTCCGCCTCGCCTACACTCGGAGGCGTGCCACGTGGTGACGGTCGACTCAATCACGATCTGCTTCCCGGCGAAAAAGGCCCCCAGGACGCTTGCGGCGTCTTCGGTGTCTGGGCGCCCGGCGAAGAGGTCGCAAAGCTCACGTACTTCGGGCTCTACGCCCTCCAGCACCGGGGTCAGGAATCCGCGGGAATCGCGGTCAGCAACGGCTCCCAGATCCTCGTCTTCAAGGACATGGGCCTGGTCTCCCAGGTCTTCGACGAAACCTCGCTCGGTTCGCTCCAGGGTCACATCGCGGTCGGACACGCCCGCTACTCGACCACCGGCGCCTCCGTGTGGGAGAACGCCCAGCCGACGTTCCGCGCCACCGCGCACGGTTCGATCGCGCTCGGCCACAACGGCAACCTGGTCAACACCGCGCAGCTCGCGGAGATGGTCGCCGAACTGCCCAAGGACACCAACGGCCGCTCCACCCGGGTCGCGGCCACCAACGACACCGACCTGCTGACGGCACTGCTCGCCGCGCAGGTCGACGAGGACGGCAAGCCGCTGACCATCGAGGAGGCCGCCCACGCGGTGCTCCCCGAGGTCAAGGGCGCCTTCAGCCTCGTCTTCATGGACGAACACACCCTCTACGCCGCCCGTGACCCGCAGGGCATCCGCCCGCTGGTGCTCGGCCGGCTGGAGCGCGGCTGGGTGGTGGCCTCCGAGTCCGCCGCCCTCGACATCTGCGGCGCCTCCTACGTCCGCGAGATCGAGCCGGGCGAGTTCGTCGCCATCGACGAGAACGGCCTGCGCAGTTCCCGGTTCGCGGAAGCGAAGCCCAAGGGCTGTGTCTTCGAGTACGTGTACCTGGCCCGCCCGGACACCGACATCGCCGGCCGGAACGTGTACCTGTCGCGCGTCGAGATGGGCCGCCGCCTCGCCAAGGAGGCGCCCGCCGAGGCCGATCTGGTCATAGCGACCCCGGAGTCCGGGACCCCGGCCGCGATCGGTTACGCCGAGGCGTCCGGCATCCCCTTCGGCAACGGCCTGGTGAAGAACGCCTACGTCGGCCGGACCTTCATCCAGCCCTCGCAGACGATCCGCCAGCTCGGCATCCGGCTGAAGCTGAATCCGCTCAAGGAAGTCATCAAGGGCAAGCGGCTGGTCGTCGTGGACGACTCCATCGTGCGCGGCAACACCCAGCGGGCCCTGGTCCGCATGCTGCGCGAGGCGGGCGCCGCCGAGGTCCACATCCGGATCTCCTCGCCCCCGGTGAAGTGGCCCTGCTTCTTCGGCATCGACTTCGCCACCCGGGCCGAGCTGATCGCCAACGGCATGTCGATCGAGGAGATCGGCACCAGCCTGGGCGCGGACTCGCTCGCGTACATCTCCATCGACGGCATGATCGAGGCGACCACCATCGCCAAGCCGGACCTGTGCCGCGCCTGCTTCGACGGTGAGTACCCGATGGACCTGCCCGACCCCGAACTGCTCGGCAAGCAGCTGCTGGAGACCGAGCTGGCGGCCGGGACCGCCGCCACCGCCGCGGCCGACGCCATCCGGCGTCCCTGAGCTGCGCCGTCCGAGCCGTACGACAGGAAAGTTCTCTTAACTCATGTCCTCTGAGACCACGGGTGCCAGCTACGCGAGCGCGGGCGTCGACATCGAGGCGGGCGACCGCGCGGTCGAGCTGATGAAGGAGTGGGTGAGGAAGACCCGGCGCCCCGAGGTGCTCGGCGGCATCGGCGGCTTCGCCGGCCTGTTCGACGCCTCGGCCCTCAAGCGCTACGAGCGCCCGCTGCTCGCCTCCGCCACGGACGGCGTCGGCACCAAGGTCGACATCGCCCGCCGCCTCGGCGTGTACGACACCATCGGGCACGACCTGGTCGCCATGGTCATGGACGACATCGTGGTGTGCGGCGCCGAGCCGCTGTTCATGACCGACTACATCTGTGTCGGCAAGGTCCACCCCGAGCGGGTCGCCGCGATCGTCAAGGGCATCGCGGAGGGCTGCGTGCTCGCCGGGTGCGCCCTGGTGGGCGGCGAGACCGCCGAGCACCCGGGCCTGCTCGGCCCGGACGACTTCGACGTGGCCGGCGCCGGCACCGGCGTGGTGGAGGCCGACCGGCTGCTCGGCCCCGACCGCATCCGCTCCGGTGACGTGGTGATCGCCATGGCGTCCTCCGGGCTTCACTCCAACGGGTACTCCCTGGTCCGCCACGTCCTGCTGGAGCGGGCCGGGCTGGCGCTGGAGAGCGAGGTCGCGGAGCTGGGCCGTACGCTCGGCGAGGAGCTGCTGGAGCCCACCAAGATCTACTCGCTGGACTGCCTGGCGCTGACCCGCACCACCGAGGTGCACGCCTTCTCGCACATCACGGGCGGCGGCCTGGCGGCCAACCTGGCCCGGGTGATCCCGGACGGGCTGTACGCCACCGTGGACCGCTCCACCTGGACGCCGGGTGCGATCTTCGACCTGGTCGGCCGGAGCGGCGACGTGGCGCGGCTGGAGCTGGAGAAGACGCTGAACATGGGCGTCGGCATGATGGCCGTCGTCCCGGCGGAGTCCGCCGAGGCGGCGCTGACCACGCTGGCCGACCGGGGCGTCGAGTCCTGGGTGGCGGGCACGGTCGCCGAGCGCGGCGAGCAGGAGAGCGCCGCCGGGCTCGTCGGCGACTACGCGGCCTGAGGGGTCCGGCCGGCGGCAGCCGCCGGCCCGGATCCGGACAGCACAGAAGCCGGTCGGTGGCAGTGCCACCGACCGGTCTTCCATTGCTCAGTGCAAGGTGCTCAGTGCAAGGTCAAGCGCCGCGACGGTGCTGTGAGGGACCGTCGTCCTCGTCCTCGTCGTCGTCCTCATAGAGGTCGGCGTAACGGGAGTAGAGGTCTTCCTCGTCGTCCTCATCGTCCTCGAACGGCTCGCTGTTCGGCGGCTGGCTCGAAGTCGATGCGCCCAGTTCACTGGCCAGACGCGACAGATCAGTCCCACCGCTGTTGTACTTCAGCTGGCGGGCGACCTTCGTCTGCTTGGCCTTGGCCCGGCCGCGCCCCATGGCTCGACCCCCTCGGTGACGGGGCTCAACGGCCCCAGAGTCTGACACGCGTTCATGATCCGAAACGGACTCCCCGCAGAGAGGCCGGTCCGTAGGGCTTCCACGGTACCTGAGCCCGCGCCCATACGGTACGTCGCCCGCAGCACGCGCGTGTGCACAGGACCCACGAGGAGCCCTGTCCTCGCTGGTCAATGGCGATTTTAACCACTTATCGGGGTACGACCCGCCGACGGAAGTGACAGTTCTCTCCAAGTTGCCCCCGGCGGGTACCGCCGGGGGCCTCGGGCGCCCACCCGGACGCGGGGCGGGCAAGATCGCCGGGTCGGTGTCGTGCCCGGCGTGTCGGTCATCGTGCCGCGCGGGCCTCGGCCATCCGCTGCTCGGCGATCCGGTCGGCCGCCGCGGCGGGCGGAACCCCGTCGGCCTTCGCACGTGCGAAGATCGCCAACGTGGTGTCGAAGATCTTCGCCGCCTTGGCCCGGCACCGCTCGAAGTCGAAGCCGTGCAGCTCGTCGGCGACCTGGATCACCCCGCCCGCGTTCACCACGTAGTCCGGCGCGTAGAGGATGCCCCGGTCCTGGAGGTCCTTCTCGACACCGGGGTGGGCGAGCTGGTTGTTGGCCGCGCCGCACACCACCGAGGCGGTGAGGACCGGCACCGTGTGATCGTCCAGCGCCCCGCCCAGCGCGCAGGGGGCGTAGATGTCGAGCCCCTCCAGCCGGACGAGGGTGTCGGTGTCGGCGACCCGGCGCACGCCCGGGTGGGCCTCGGTGATCGCGTCCACGGCCTGAGGGCGGACGTCGGTCACCACGACCTCGGCCCCCTCGGCCAGGAGGTGCCCGACCAGGTGCCGGCCGACCTTGCCGACGCCCGCGATGCCGATCACGCGGTCGCGCAGCGAGGGGTCGCCCCACAGATGCTGGGCCGAGGCGCGCATGCCCTGGTAGACGCCGAACGCGGTGAGCACGGAGGAGTCGCCCGCGCCCCCCTGCTCGGGCGAGCGGCCGGTGGTCCAGCGGCACTCGCGGGCCACCACGTCCATGTCGGCCACGTAGGTGCCCACGTCGCACGCGGTGACGTAGCGGCCGCCCAGCGAGGCGACCATGCGCCCGTAGGCGAGCAGCAGCTCCTCGGTGCGGTCCCGCGCCGGGTCGCCGATGATCACGGCCTTGCCGCCGCCGTGGTCCAGCCCGGCCATGGCGTTCTTGTACGACATGCCGCGCGCGAGCTGGAGGGCGTCGGCCACGGCCGCGGCCTCGCTCGCGTACGGGTGGAAGCGCGTGCCGCCGAGCGCGGGGCCCAGCGCGGTGGAGTGGATGGCGATGACGGCCTTCAGGCCGGTGGCGCGGTCCTGGCAGAGCACGACCTGCTCGTGGCCGCCCTGGTCCGAGCGGAACAGGGTGTGCAGGACATCTGCGGTGACGCCGGTTACCTCGGTCACTGTGGTGACTCCTGTGTAAGAAGCGGCGGGCGGGGCCGGAGCCCCTGGGGTTCCCCCACACTTTTGGCGGCGGGGACGGCGGCGGTGTGCCGCCACGCGGCGGTTGGGCCGCACGGCTGAGAGTAGAGCCTGCGCAGGGCCCGTGACCGGCACCCGCCGAGGATCACCCGCAGGTGCGAGGTCCGGTAGCGGCCGTGGCACGATTTGCCGTGGTTTCGAGGCGATCGGGATGGGGAGGGAGCAGGCGTGCCCAAGGTGTCCTCCGTGGTCGTCCCCTATGCCGCCTACCTGCGCGTGTACGAGCCGCTGGCCGCCTTCCCGGAGCCCGAGCGCGACCACTGGACGCGCTACGCCCGCCGCCCGGACCGCCCCACCTACCAGGACGAGCTGCGCCGTTCGCTGGCCGACCTGCTGCCCACCCCGCCGGTGCCGGTGCCGGTCCACGAGAGCGCCGACGCGTTCGTGCTGGAGCGGGACGGCGTGGTCTGCGTCTGCCCCTGGCGGACCCGGCTGCGCGGCTGGCAGGCGCTGGCCGGACTGGGCGAGGACCTGCCCCCGCCGGTGCTGGACGCGGCGCTGCCGCCCCTGGTGCGCGACCAGGCCGCGCAGGACTACGAGCGCTGGCTCGCGGGCAATCCCGAGGCCCGACCCTGGATCCGCGGCGCCACCTGGCAGGTCCCGCTGGCCTGGTTCGTGCTGGTCGCCGACGAGGAGCGCCGGTTCGAGCCGCGCAGCGGGGAGATCCCGCCGATGCTGCGCTACCGGACGCCGATGGTGCAGGCCAGGCGCCGGGTGGCGCGGTCGCTGCGCACCCTGAGGGACGCCGTAGGGGAGAGCCCGATGATCGACGGCCTGATGGACCTCGGCCGCTGGCTGGAGGAGTTCCACCCGCGTTCGGTGGTCGAGCTGGACTACGGCGGCCTGGTGCACGCGGTGCCGGCCGGGACGCTGGAGGAGGACCGCTCGGCGGCGGACGTGGCCGAGGGCGTCGACGCGCTGCGCCGGGGTGACGAGAGCGCCGCGAGCAGGGCCTACGCGCGGCTGGCGGCCCGCTGGCGGTCCGTACGGGACCTGCGCTCGGCGAACTGAGCCCGGCCGAAGTGACGCACGTCACGGTCGAAATGACTTCGAACAGCGTACGGTCTACGGAACTTGGACCGTTTGGCGGGGCGTTGGCCTCGAACCGGGCCTTTGCCTCATTGGGTGATGGAAGGCACGTACGCGGCCCTTGCGTCTCTTGCCGCTCCTCATGCCAAAATAGGACAAGGAGTCCGGGGAGGACTCCGTCTGCCCATCTGTGCTCAACTATGGGCGGATTCTCCGCATTGCACGTCTTGGGAGGACTTGCGACTCCCGATCGCCATGTGACTGATCGTCACGTCGGCGTGACTGTCCGCTATGGCATGGTCCATCGGCTTCCGTCGTGGATGAACACCTGGGAGGGCAATTCCATCGGTTTGGCCGACGCGGCTGGACAGATGGTGTAGTTGTAGTGCCGAGGACAAGCCGTTCGTCCTATAACCGACTCGACTCGCGTCCGCCATTTCGGGCAACGCGGGTCAAGGTGCAGAATTTAGAGGAAAGAACCGAGAAGGTTCGGTTCTCCCGAGGAGGCCGCTCATGACCGCTCGCACCCCTGATGCCGAGCCGCTGCTGACCCCGGCTGAGGTCGCCACCATGTTCCGTGTCGACCCCAAGACGGTCACGCGGTGGGCGAAGGCCGGCAAGCTCACGTCGATCCGCACGCTCGGCGGGCATCGCCGCTACCGCGAGGCGGAGGTCCGCGCACTGCTGGCGGGCATCCCGCAGCAGCGCAGCGAGGCCTGAACAACCGCATAACCGGGCAGAACGACCGGCCCCCCAACCGGCCGGAACGCCCGAACCCTAGCTCCACACGACGCCGGGCCTGCCCCAACAGGCCCCATGCCCACGCCGGACGCGGTCCGAATCACGTGGCACCGGGTGCGTCATCGATCGCGCTGGACTCCGCCGGGTCCAGCGCGATCTTTTTTGTGCGCTCGCGCGCGTCCGGGAGCCCCTCTGTGGGCGGCCTTGTCGGAGTCTGGGGAGGGTCGCGGCAAGCCCCGCGCGCCGCCTCGCCCACCGGTCCCGCGCGCCGCTGACGAGCCCCGTGGAGCGGCTTGGGGGCGAGTGCAATTGCACATATTAAATTGACCTGTTGTAGGTCAGGGGTAAGAACCCGGGTTTCAAAAACTCATGCCGTGACTCCCGTCACACGACCGAGTGCTTGTCGTCCCGCCCACGGGTGGGCTATTGGCGCTCGCTCGTCCCATCGTCCGCCGTACGAACGGGTGTTGGGCCGGCGTCCATGGCCAGGAGCAGCAGGCGGTGGCAGACGGCGCAGTGGCGGGTGCGGTGGCGGTAGGACGAAGCGGCCGCCAGGTGCGCCCTCAGGAGCGCCCGTGTCTCGTGCCGGACCGATGCCGCCATACGCCACCTCCGCAGGCCGCACAGGGGGAGCGGGGCCTGTCTTCTGGGTACCGGCGGGGCGTGACCCCGTCAAGGGCGCCGGCGGGCGGCCCGGGAACGAAGGAAGGGCCCCCGGATTCCGGGGGCCCTTCCTTCACTGCGGTCCTGACGGGATTTGAACCCGCGGCCTCCACCTTGACAGGGTGGCGAGCACTCCAAACTGCTCCACAGGACCATCTGGTGCCGCGCTCCGCTTCCGCGTTGCGCTGCGAGAAGGACTGTACAGGAGTCCGGGGGTGCAGGTCGAACTCACCCAGCGCAGCCGGTCCGCTACGGTACGGCCGCGTCGATGGCCTTCACGATCCGCTTGTCGGAGACCGGGTACGCGGTGCCCAGGGCGTGGGCGAAATAGCTGACCCGCAGCTCCTCGATCATCCAGCGGATGTCCAGCACCGCGCGGGGCACCGGGCGCCCCTGCGGGAGCTGCTCCAGCAGCCAGGCGTACTCGTCCCGCATCTCGTGCACCTTCTGCATGCGGGTGGTGTCCCGCTGGACGTTCGTCGGCATCTGCTGCAGGCGCCGGTCCGCCGCCACCAGATAGCGCATCAGATGCGGCAGCCGCGCGAGGCCCGCCGAGGTCACGAAGCCGGGCTTCACCAGCGCGTCCAACTGCTGCCGTACGTCCGCCAGGTTGGCCAGCAGGGTCGGGCTGCCGGTCGACTTCAGCCGCCGCTCGCACGCCTGCCAGGCGGCCAGCACCTGCTGCACCTGGCCCACCGCGCGCACGGTGGTGTCCACGATCTCGGCCCGCACCTTGTCGTAGAGCTTCCGGTACGACGTCTCGTCCCACACCGGGCCGCCGAAGTCCGCGATCAGCTTGTCGGCCGCCGCCATCGCGCAGTCGTCGAACAGCGCCTGCACCGAACCGTGCGGGTTGGCGGAGAGGGCGAGCTTCTGGGCGTTGGTGAGCTTGTCGGAGGCGAACTTCGCCGGGTTCACCGGGATGTTGCGCAGAATCAGCCGGCGTACGCCCTTCCACATCGCCTCGGCCTGCTCCTCCTCGGTGTCGAAGAGGCGCACCGAGACGGTGTCGCCGTCGTCCACCAGCGCCGGGTACGCCTTCACCGGCTGCCCGGCCCGCCGGGTCTCGAAGACCCGGCTGAGGGTGCCGATCGTCCAGTCGGTCAGGCCCGAGCGCTCCAGCGAGGGCCCGCCCTCACGGGAGGCGGTGGCCGCGGCGGCCTGCGAGATGGCCTTGCGGGCCTTCGGGCGCAGCTGGAGCTTGAGTGCCTCCAGGTCCTTGTCCTCGGCCAGCTTGCGGCGCCGCTCGTCCACGATCCGGAAGGTGACCTTCAGATGGTCCGGGACCTTGGACCAGTCGAAGTCCGCGGCGTCGAAGGGCACGCCCACCATGCGCTTCAGCTCGCGCGCCATGGTGGTCGTCAGCGGCTCCTGCAGGGGGACGGCCCGCTCCAGGAACTTCCCGGCGTAGTTCGGCGCCGGGACGTAGTTGCGGCGGACCGGCTTGGGCAGGGAGCGGATCAGCTCGGTGACGACGTCCTGGCGCAGGCCGGGGATCTGCCAGTCGAAGCCCTCGTCGGTCACCTGGTTGAGCACCTGCAGCGGGATGTGCACGGTCACGCCGTCGGCGTCCGAGCCGGGCTCGAACTGGTAGGTCACCCGGAACTTCAGCTCGCCCTGGCGCCAGGTGTCGGGGTAGTCGGCCTTGGAGACCGCCTGGGCGGACTCCCGGACGAGCATCTCCCGCTCGAAGTCGAGGTGGTCGGGCTGCTCGTGCCGCTTGTGCTTCCACCAGGAGTCGAAGTGGGCGCCGGAGACGACGTGTTCGGGCACGCGCTGGTCGTAGAAGTCGAACAGCGTCTCGTCGTCCACGACGATGTCCCGGCGCCGCGCCCGGTGCTCCAGCTCCTCGACCTCGCTGAGGAGTCTGCGGTTGTCGGCGAAGAACTTGTGGTGGGTGCGCCAGTCGCCCTCGACCAGGGCGTTGCGGATGAACAGCTCGCGGGAGACCTCGGGGTCGATGCGCCCGTAGTTCACCTTGCGCTGGGCGACGATCGGGACGCCGTACAGCGTCACCTTCTCGTACGCCATCACGGCCGCCTGGTCCTTCTCCCAGTGCGGCTCGCTGTATGTGCGCTTCAGCAAATGCCCCGCGAGCGGTTCGACCCACTCGGGCTCGATCCTGGCGTTGACGCGGGCCCAGAGCCGGGAGGTCTCCACCAGCTCGGCGGACATCAGGAACTTCGGCTGCTTCCGGAACAGCGAGGAGCCGGGGAACACCGCGAACTTGGCGTTGCGGGCGCCCAGGTACTCGTTCTTGCTGCCGTCCTTCACGTCCTTCATGCCGACGTGGGAGAGCAGGCCGGCGAGGAGGGAGACATGGACACGGTCGCCGGGGGCGTCCTCCTCGTTGAGGTGGATGTCCATCTGCTTGGCGACCGTGCGCAGCTGGAGGTAGATGTCCTGCCACTCGCGCACCCGCAGGAAGTTCAGGTACTCCTGCTTGCACATCCGGCGGAACGAGGAGGAGCCGCGCTCCTTCTGCTGCTCGCGCAGGTAGCGCCAGAGATTGAGGTAGGCGAGGAAGTCGCTGGTCTCGTCCTTGAACCGGGCGTGCTGCTGGTCGGCCTGCGCCTGCTTGTCGGCGGGGCGCTCGCGCGGGTCCTGGATGGACAGGGCGGCGGCGATGACCATGACCTCGCGGACGCAGCCGTTCTTCGCGGCCTCCAGCACCATCCGCGCCAGGCGCGGGTCGACCGGGAGCTGGGCGAGCTTGCGGCCGGTGTCGGTGATCCGCTTCCTGGGGTCCTTCTGCGCGGGGTCGAACGCGTGCAGCTCCTGGAGGAGCTGGACGCCGTCGCGGATGTTGCGGTGGTCCGGCGGGTCGATGAAGGGGAACTTCTCGATGTCGCCCAGGCCGGCCGCGGTCATCTGGAGGATGACGGAGGCGAGGTTGGTGCGCAGGATCTCGGCGTCGGTGAACTCCGGCCGGGCCAGGAAGTCGTCCTCGCTGTACAGCCGGACGCAGATGCCGTCGGAGGTACGGCCGCAGCGGCCCTTGCGCTGGTTGGCGCTGGCCTGCGAGACCGGCTCGATGGGCAGCCGCTGGACCTTGGTGCGGTGGCTGTAGCGGCTGATCCGGGCGAAGCCGGGGTCGATGACGTACTTGATGCCGGGCACGGTCAGCGAGGTCTCGGCGACGTTGGTCGCCAGCACGATCCGGCGCCCGGTGTGCTGCTGGAAGACCCGGTGCTGCTCGGCGTGGGAGAGGCGCGCGTACAGCGGCAGCACCTCGGTCGAGCGGTACTTCCGCTTCTCCAGCGCGTCCGCGGTGTCCCTGATCTCCCGCTCGCCGGAGAGGAAGACGAGAATGTCGCCGGGGCCCTCGGCCATCAGTTCGTCGACGGCGTCGGTGATCGCGGTGATCTGGTCCCGGTCGGCGTCGGAGGACTCCTCCTCCAGCAGCGGCCGGTAGCGCACCTCCACCGGGTAGGTGCGCCCGCTGACCTCGATGATCGGGGCGTCGCCGAAGTGCCGGGAGAAGCGCTCCGGGTCGATGGTCGCCGAGGTGATGACGACCTTCAGGTCCGGCCGCTTCGGCAGCAGCTGGGCGAGGTAGCCGAGCAGGAAGTCGATGTTGAGGGACCGCTCGTGGGCCTCGTCGATGATGATCGTGTCGTAGGCACGCAGCTCGCGGTCGTTCTGGATCTCCGCGAGCAGGATGCCGTCGGTCATCAGCTTGATGAAGGTGGCGTCCGGGTTCACCTGGTCGGTGAAGCGGACCTTCCAGCCGACGGTCTCGCCGAGCGGGGTCTTCAGCTCGTCGGCGACGCGCTCCGCGACGGTCCGGGCGGCGATCCGGCGGGGCTGGGTGTGCCCGATCATCCCGCGCAGGCCCCGGCCCAGCTCCACACAGATCTTGGGGATCTGGGTGGTCTTGCCGGAGCCTGTCTCACCGGCCACGATGACGACCTGATGATCGCGGATGGCGGCCGCGATCTCGTCCTTCTTCTGGCTGACCGGAAGCTGCTCGGGGTAGGTGACCGAAGGCACCCTCGACCGGCGCTCGGTCATGCGGACGGCGGCCTTGTCGACCTCGCCCTCCAGCTCGGACAGCACGGCGGCACGCGCCTCCGGCTTGCGGATCTTGCGTGCGCCTTCGAGCCTGCGCCCGAGCCGGTGCGCGTCACGCAGCGACAGCTCGGTCAGACGGGAGGCGAGAGACCCCAAAGCGGGGGCGGGATGCGTAGACATACGCGATCCAGGATCTCACCTCGGGGAAACGGTGCGCGAACGAATTGACGCGCGGGACTCCGGGCGTCAGCAGGAGTTCCGGCCGAGCCGGAAGCCCGACTTGTAGCCGTTCTTGAATCCCTGCTGGTAGTCGCGCTTCGGGTCCTTCAGCGAAGCGGTCTTCCCGGAGTGGTGGTCACGGTCGTTGTCGCGGTGATGGCAGTGACGGCCGTCGCGGTAACCGGACCTGAACCCGTCCTTGAACCCCTTCTGGTAGTCCCTCGGGGAGGCGGGTGCCGTGGTCGTCTTGCTGACGTGAGCCGTGGCGGGAGCCGCCGAGGCGGCCTGCTGGAATCCGATCGGAGCGACGACGATGCCGGCGGCCATGAAGACCGAACACAGGGCAGCCGTCCGCTTTCTGTTCGTGGCGGGCATGAAACGCCCCCTTGGGTGATTTCCCCACGAAATGGATGCTTTTCACTCTAGTGCCACGCGGATCGCCTGCAACCGCGCTCCCCGGACCACCCAACGCGAGAACCCCCTCCAGAGACTGGAGGGGGTTCGGCCCGGATCGGGCTTTTGTGGCTGGGGCCGGGGTCGAACCGGCGACCTATCGCTTTTCAGGCGATCGCTCGTACCAACTGAGCTACCCAGCCACGAGGTTTCGCGTGAAACCTCAGCGGTCCTGACGGGATTTGAACCCGCGGCCTCCACCTTGACAGGGTGGCGAGCACTCCAAACTGCTCCACAGGACCAGGCGCTGTACGACAGTGTCGCACAAGGTTGCGGGTCGTCCCAACGTGATTCTCACCGGTGCTGAGGTGCGCATCTGTTGGGCTGACGTCGCTCGAGAAGCGTATCAGAGCAGGGACGGTGCTCCGTACCGCGCTTTCGGCGGGAGAACGCGGGAAAACACGAAGGCCCGCCCTGATCCAGGGCGGGCCTTCGTGACAAGTCTGTTGTGGTGCCCCCAACGGGATTCGAACCCGTGCTACCGCCTTGAAAGGGCGGCGTCCTAGGCCGCTAGACGATGAGGGCTATCGGCCCGCCTGGGCGCTTCGCAGCGCGTCGGGGACGAGTGAAGCATAGGGGATCGTGAGCGGTATGGGCAAAACCCTTCGCCGCCGGGGCGCCCCCCGGGCGCGCGGGTCTCAGCGCTCCACCAGATGCCGGCTGACCTCCGCGGTGGTCCGGCCGAGGCCGCCCAGCCGGATCTCGTCCCACGCCTGCAGATGCCGGGTGTCCCGGTCCAGGTACAGCACCGACGCCTCGATCGGCGCCGGGTACCGGCCCTCCACCGCGCGCAGTCCGCTGCCGCCGGTCGAGCCCTCGCGGCGCAGCCGGGTGCCCAGCGGAAGGAGCTTGGTCCCCTGGGTGTGCAGATGCCCGCACAGCGCGAGCGGCACCGTGCCGTCGGTCCCGGTGGCGGCCACCGGCTCGTGCGCCACCGCGATGTCCACCGGGGTGCCCTTCGCCTTCTGGTCCCGCAGCGCCGAGGCGAGCCGGGCGCCGGCGAGCCGCTCCGCCGCGTCGCCGCCGGTCGCCTGGGAACGGTCGGGGGTGAACTGGGGGTCGCCGATGCCCGCGAAGCGCACCCCGGCGATCGTCTCGGCCCGTCCCTCGTCCAGCACGTGCGCGTTCCTGATGCCCTCCAGGTAGCGCTGGGTGGCACGCGAGTCGTGGTTGCCCCGGACCCACACGTAGGGCACGCCCAGGTCCCCCACCGGATCGAGGAAGCCGTTCTCGGCGGACGTCCCGTGGTCCATGGTGTCGCCGGAGTCGACGATGACATCGACCTTGTACTGCTCCACGAGCGAGCCGATGATCTTCCAGGCGGCCGGGTTGAGGTGGATGTCCGACACGTGCAGGACCCGGATCGTGGACGGGTCGGGCTGGTAGGCGGGGAGCGTGGAGGCCACGTCGTACAGCTTGGTCACGTTGGTGACCAGGCGGGCCAGCTCCTGCTGGTAGACGTCGAAGTCCGTGACGATGCTGCGGGCGTTGCCCACGACGGACGGTGCCGAGGAGAGCAGCCCGGAGAACCTCGGCTCCAGCACCGACTTCGGGTTCCAGGTGACGTAGGCCGACACCCCGGAGGCCGCGAGCAGCGCGAGCGCGAGGCCGCCGGCCGCCAGGGCGCGGCGCGGGCGGCGGTAGACGACGAGGCCGAGCGCGGTCGCGCCGGTGACGACGGCGACGCAGGAGCGCATCGCGAGGTCGAGCGTGCCGCGCTCGACGTCCCGGGCGATCTCGTCCTGGAGCCCGGACAGCCGCTCGGGGTGGTCGACCAGCGCCTGGGCGCGCGCCGGGTCGAGCCGGTCCACGTCGACGTCCAGCCGGACGGGCGCGACATGGCTGTCCAGCGTCAGCGCGCCGAGCGGGGAGACGTCGACCTTGGTGCCGCCGCTGAGGGAGGGCCGCAGGGCCATCGTGGTGTCCATCGGCCCGACCGGTGTCCGGACGTCGCCGACGATCAGCAGACCCAGCCACGCCCCGACCAGCACGACCCCCGTCAGCCCGGCCGCCCTCAGCGCGCGCCCGCCCCACGTCCCGCGCGGCGGCCACCACCGCTTCCGGTCGCGGGGCGGGTCCGGGACGGGAGCGGCGGGGACTTCTGGCATTGGGGCCGTATGCCCGTGCGATCGCCGGAACATGCGGGGCGCCGGCTCAGCCCCAGCCCAGTTCGTGCAGTCGGTCGTCCTCGATGCCGAAGTGGTGGGCCACCTCGTGGACGACCGTGACGGCCACCTCGTGGACGACGTCCTCGGCGCTCTCGCAGTAGCGCAGGGTGGGGCCCATGTAGATGCTGATGCGGTCGGGGAGGACCCCGGCGTACCACTCGCCGCGCTCGGTGAGCGGGGTGCCCTCGTACAGGCCCAGCAGTTCGGGGTCGTCGGCGGAGGGCTCGTCCTCCACGAAGACGGCCACGTTGTCCATGACCCGCGTCAGCTCCGGCGGGATCCGGTCCAGGGCCTCGCTCACCAGCTCTTCGAACCTGTCGCGTGTCATCTGCAGCACACGGTCATTGTCGGGGACCCGGGCCCGGCGTGGGGGGTGTACGCGCGGTCCGGTGTGCTTCGGCGTACTTGAACAGCGGCGTGTCCTCTTGCGGGCGGCGGGAGTTGGGCAGTGCGTTACGTTCCCCGCTGCCGGAGGTGGCCGTCGTGCGCCGCTTGTACGTACCCGTCCGTCTGGCCGTCGCGGTGCTGGCCGCGGCCGCCGTCTCCGGCTGTGTGCACGTCGGCGACGACGCGGGTCCCGCACGCACCCCGCACTCCGCGGACCGGCGCGAGGGCGGGGCGCCCGGGGGCGGGCCGGTGTCCGGCGGCGGCGTGGCCGAGGCGGGCGGCGAGGAGGAGGGGGACGGCAAGCACGGGCACGGCGGGAAGAAGAAGCGGCACGGGGAACCGGCCTCCGCCTCGGCGGACGACCGCGCGACGCGCGAGGGTTCGGCGGCGCCGTCGAAGCCGGGGCGGACCGTGCGCCCCGGCGAACCGCCGCCGACCGGGGAGCCGACGCCGCCTCCGGTGTCCTCCGCGCCGCCCGAGCCGCCCGCCTCCACCCCGCCCCCGCCGGTCAGCGAGCCGCCGTCGGCCGAGCCGTCGTCGTCGGCCCACGAGGAGCCCGGTCCGCAGCTCGCCACGCGTGTGCCGGTGCCTCAGGTCGGGGTGGCGGTGTGAGTCCCGAGAGGCAGCGCACCGGGGCTGACGAGCGGGTTTGCCTTGGGGGGTGGGGGGTGCGTATGGTGGTAGATCGTTTGATCCCATTTGCCCGGCGCCATCGCAGAGCGCGCCGTGTGGCGCGTACTCTCCTTTGCCGTGACGGACCGCATTGAGGCGGTTGTGTTGTGCGAATCACGGAGTTGACGGGCGCGTGCCGAGAGACTCCGGAAGGTTTCGCATTCGCATGTCCGTTTCCAGTCCTGACCAGTTCGTCGCGCCCGAGAACCCCGAGGACATGACCGTCCTCGTGGACGAGGCGAACGAGGTCACCGCTGTCGTCGAGGCCGACGACACCACCGACACCACCCCCGAGATCACCTTCGCTGACCTCGGTCTCCCCGAGGGCATCGTGCGCAAGCTGGCCCAGAACGGTGTCACCACCCCCTTCCCGATCCAGGCCGCGACCATCCCGGACGCCCTGGCCCGCAAGGACATCCTCGGCCGCGGCCGCACCGGCTCCGGCAAGACCCTCTCCTTCGGTCTGCCCACCCTGGCCACGCTGGCCGGCGGCCGCACCGAGAAGAAGCGTCCGCGCGCCGTCATCCTGACGCCGACCCGCGAGCTGGCGATGCAGGTCGCCGACGCCCTCCAGCCCTACGGCGACGTCCTCGGCCTGAAGATGAAGGTCGTCTGCGGCGGCACCTCGATGGGCAACCAGATCTACGCCCTGGAGCGCGGCGTCGACGTCCTCGTCGCCACCCCGGGCCGTCTGCGCGACATCATCAACCGCGGCGCCTGCTCGCTGGAGGACGTCGAGATCGCCGTCCTCGACGAGGCCGACCAGATGTCCGACCTGGGCTTCCTGCCCGAGGTCACCGAGCTGCTCGACCAGGTCCCGGCCGGCGGCCAGCGCATGCTGTTCTCCGCCACCATGGAGAACGAGATCTCCACGCTGGTCAAGCGCTACCTGAACGACCCGGTCACGCACGAGGTCGACAGCGCCCAGGGCAACGTCACGACGATGTCGCACCACATCCTCATCGTGAAGCCCAAGGACAAGGCGCCGGTCACCGCCGCGATCGCCTCCCGCAAGGGCCGCACGATCATCTTCGTGCGCACCCAGCTCGGCGCCGACCGCGTCGCCGAGCAGCTCCGCGAGTCCGGTGTGAAGGCCGACGCCCTGCACGGCGGCATGACCCAGGGCGCCCGTACCCGCACCCTGGCCGACTTCAAGGACGGTTACGTCAACGTCCTGGTCGCCACCGACGTCGCCGCGCGCGGCATCCACGTCGACGGCATCGACCTGGTCCTGAACGTGGACCCGGCCGGCGACCACAAGGACTACCTGCACCGCGCCGGCCGTACCGCCCGCGCGGGCCGCACCGGCACGGTCGTCTCCCTGTCGCTGCCGCACCAGCGCCGCCAGATCTTCCGCCTGATGGAGGACGCCGGTGTCGACGCCGGGCGTCACATCATCCAGGGCGGCGACGCCTTCGACGCCGAGGTCGCCGAGATCACCGGCGCCCGCTCGATGACCGAGGTCCAGGCCGAGTCCGCGGGCAACGCCGCGCAGCAGGCCGAGCGCGAGGTCGCCCAGCTCACCAAGGAGCTGGAGCGTGCCCAGCGCCGCGCCTCCGAGCTGCGCGACGAGGCCGACCGCCTCGTGGCCCGGGTCGCCCGCGACCGCGGCGAGGACCCCGAGGCCGCCGTGGCCGAGGCCCAGGCCTCCGCCGAGCAGGCCGTTGCCGAGGCGACCGCCGAGGCGGCGCGTCCGGCGGCGCGCGAGACCGAGCGCGACGACCGTGGTGGCCGTGGCGGCCGTGGCTTCGACCGTGACCGTGGCGAGCGTCGTGACGACCGTGGCGGTCGTGGCTTCGAGCGCCGTGACGACCGTGGTGGCCGTGGCTTCGACCGTGACCGTGGCGAGCGTCGTGACGACCGTGGTGGCCGTGGCTTCGAGCGTCGCGACGACCGTGGTGGCCGTGGCTTCGACCGTGACCGTGGCGAGCGTCGTGACGACCGTGGCGGTCGTGGCTTCGAGCGTCGTGACGACCGTGGTGGCCGCTCCTTCGAGCGCCGTGACGACCGTGGCGGCCGTTCTTTCGACCGTGACCGCGGCGAGCGGGGCTTCGAGCGCCGTGACGACCGCGGTGGCCGTGGCTTCGAGCGCCGTGACGACCGTGGCGGCTTCCGCCGCGACGAGCGCGGTGGCCACCGGGGCAGTGACCGTCCGTTCAACCGCGAGCGCCGCGACGACCGTCCGGGCTTCCGCTCCGGCGGCCACGAGCGTCCCCAGGGCCGCCGTGACGACCACCGCGGCACCGGCGGCTCCTCCTTCGGCCGCCGCGAGGACAAGCCCCGCTGGAAGCGCAACGGCTGACAGCATGACGGCTGACGCACAGTGAGCCGCCGAAGGGCCCGTACGGAACCGTCCGTACGGGCCCTTCGCGTTTCCCGGCGGTTTCCGGCCGCCGGGTGGCGCATGTCACCTCTGCGCCCAGGGAATTGCTGGGGGCATGACAGACGACACGAAAGCGAGCACCGAGTCGGCCCTGTCCGACGAGGAGCGGCTCGCCCAGCTCGGCTACACCCAGGTCCTGGCCCGCCGGATGTCGGCGTTCTCCAACTACGCCGTCTCCTTCACGATCATCTCGGTGCTGTCCGGCTGCCTCACGCTGTACCTCTTCGGCATGGTCACCGGCGGCCCCGCCGTGATCACCTGGGGCTGGGTGGCCGTCGGCCTGATGACGCTGTTCGTCGGCCTGTCGATGGCCGAGATCTGTTCCGCCTACCCGACCTCGGCCGGCCTGTACTTCTGGGCCCACCGGCTCGCGCCCCCGCGCTCGGCCGCTGCCTGGGCGTGGTTCACGGGGTGGTTCAACGTGCTCGGCCAGGTGGCGGTGACGGCGGGCATCGACTTCGGTGCCGCCTCCTTCCTCGGGGCCTGGCTGAACCTCCAGTTCGGCTTCGTGGTGACGCCGGGCCGCACGGTCCTGCTCTTCGCGGCGATCCTGCTGCTGCACGGCCTGCTGAACACCTTCGGCGTGCGCATCGTCGGCCTGCTGAACAGCGTGAGCGTGTGGTGGCACGTGGGCGGTGTCGCGGTCATCGTTGGCGCGCTCGCCCTCCTGCCCGACCACCACCGGTCGGCGTCCTTCGTGTTCACCCACTTCGTCAACGAGACCGGCTGGGGCAGCGGCTTCTACGTCGTCCTGCTCGGCCTGCTGATGGCGCAGTACACCTTCACCGGCTACGACGCCTCCGCCCACATGACCGAGGAGACCCACGACGCCTCGACGGCCGGTCCGAAGGGGATCGTCCGCTCCATCTGGACCTCCTGGATCGCCGGCTTCGTCCTGCTGCTCGGCTTCACCTTCGCCATCCAGTCCTACGACGGCGCGCTGAACTCGCCCACCGGGGCGCCCCCGGCGCAGATCCTCCTGGACGCGCTCGGCGCCACGACCGGCAAGCTGCTCCTGCTGGTGGTGATCGGCGCCCAGCTCTTCTGCGGCATGGCCTCCGTGACGGCCAACAGCCGCATGATCTACGCCTTCTCGCGCGACGGCGCGCTCCCGTTCTCTCGCGTCTGGCACACGGTCAGCCCGCGCACCCGGACCCCGGTCGCGGCGGTCTGGCTGGCCGCCCTCGGCGCGCTCGCCCTTGGCCTGCCGTACCTCATCAACACCACGGCGTACGCGGCCGTCACGTCCATCGCGGTGATCGGCCTCTACATCGCCTACGTCATCCCGACCCTGCTGCGCGTCCGCAAGGGCGCCGCCTTCGAGCGGGGGCCGTGGCACCTGGGCCGCTGGTCGCTCCCGGTCGGCGTGGTCTCGGTCGGCTGGGTCGCCCTGATCACGGTCCTCTTCATGCTCCCCCAGGTCGCCCCGGTCACCTGGGAGACCTTCAACTACGCCCCGGTCGCCGTCCTCGTCGTCCTCGGCTTCGCCGCCACCTGGTGGCTCGCCTCCGCCCGCCACTGGTTCCTCCGCGACTGACCGACGCGGCCGTGTCCCCGATACCCGATCGGAGACACGGCCACCTCCAGCTATGCTCGGACAGGCAACACCGCCAGGGCCCTTAGCTCAATTGGCAGAGCAGTGGACTTTTAATCCATTGGTTGTGGGTTCGAGTCCCACAGGGCCTACGAGAACGCCCCCGGCTCAGAGAGGTATTGAGCTGGGGGCGTCCGCGTGTCGCGGCTACTTCAGCGCGCCCTGGCCAGGGAGTTCACCTCTTCAGGCCCCGCGCGAGCCGGCCGAGCAGCACGGCGTTGAAGAGGGCGGCCAGGGTGGTGCCGAGGGTGAAGACCGCCGAGCTGAGCCAGTCGGGGGAGACGTTCTCCAGGGGGCCGGCCGCCGCGAGGGCCACGACGCTGAGCGGTGCCGTGGTGATGAGCGGCCAGATCGCGGCGAAGCCGGGGTCCGGCGACAGGTACACCGCGTACAGGAAGGACCCCACCGCCGCGGCGGCCACGGCGAGGTAACCGCGCGAGAGCCAGTTGTCCACCGCGGGCGCCAGCAGGGCCCGCCCCCGGTCCGGGTGCGTCACCTCCCCCTCCCGCGCCGCCGGTCTCGTGGCGAGCGCGCCGAGCACGGCGGCGTTCACCAGGGCGCACAGCAGGAGCCAGGCGATCCAGAAGCCGGTGGCCGCCACCTCGGCCCAGCCGCCCTCGGTGCCCGGGCCGAACGGCAGGGCGACGGTGAAGAGGGAGAAGGGCGCCGTGAGCACCATGGGGCCCATGGCGAGACCGCTCCCGGGGAAGGCGAGCATGACCGCGACGGAGGCGGCGAACACGGCGAGATAGGCCCGTGCGACCCGGTTGCCGGTGGCGAGCGATATGAGGCGGCGAGGACGGACGGTGAGCTGCATCGGGCTTCCCCAGGATCGGTGCGGTCGTGTCGGCCTCCACAGTGGGCCGGGGGCGCGCGCCGGGGATGAGTACGGCTACTCATCCCCGGCTGGGCGGTGTGCGCACCGCCACGGAGTACAAAGGGGTGCACGCCCGCAGAGCCCAGAGCCCGGAGAGAGCCCGCCGATGCCCCACCCCCACGTCCTGCTGTCCGCCGCCGTCTCCCTCGACGGCTACCTGGACGACACCGGCCCCGAGCGGCTGCTGCTGTCCAGCCCCGCCGACTTCGACCGGGTCGACGAGGTGCGGGCGTCGGTGGACGCGATCCTGGTGGGCGCCGGGACGATCCGGGCCGACAACCCCCGGCTCCTGGTCAACTCGGCCGCGCGGCGGGCGGCGCGCGTGGCGGAGGGGAAGGCGGAGTATCCGCTGAAGGTGACCGTCAGCGGCTCCGGTGACCTCGATCCGGCCGCCAACTTCTGGCACACCGGCGGGGAGAAGGTGCTCTACACGACGGACGAGGGGGCGAAGCGGGCCTCGGCCCTGCTCGGGGACACCGCCGACGTGGTCCCGCTCGGCACCGGTCTCGACTGGCGGGCGCTGCTGACGCATCTGCACGACGTGCGCGGGGTGCGGCGGCTGATGGTCGAGGGCGGCGGCACCGTGCACACCCAGCTTCTCCAGCAGGGGCTGGCCGACGAACTCCAGCTGGTCCTCGCCCCGCTCTTCGTCGGCGACCCGGCGGCCCCCCGGCTGTTCGGGCCCGGCGCGTACCAGGGCGGCCGGCTGCGGCTGACCGGGAGCCGGCGGATCGAGGACGTCGTCCTGATGCGTTACGAGCCCACCGCCCCCGGTGCCGGCCCGCTGCCCGTGGCCGCCGACCGGCACTGGCTGCGCACCGCGTGTGAGCTGGCCGCGCTCTGCCCGCCCTCGGACACCGCCTTCAGCGTCGGCGCGGTCGTCGTCGCGGCGGACGGCACCGAGCTGGCGCGCGGCCACTCCCGCGAGGGCGGCGACCCGGTCGTCCACGCCGAGGAGGCGGCCCTCGCCAAGCTGGACCCCGCCGACCCGCGCCTGCCCGGCGCCACCGTCTACAGCAGCCTGGAGCCCTGCGCGCACCGCGCCTCCCGCCCCACGCCCTGCGCCGGGCTGATCCTGCGGGCCGGGGTGCGGCGGGTGGTCACGGCCTGGCGGGAGCCGGACACCTTCGTCCGCGCGGCGAACGGCGCCGGGGTGCTCGCGGACGGGGGCGTGGAGGTGGTGACGCTGCCGGAGTACGCCCCTCTCGCACAGCGGCCGAACGGTCACCTTCCGCACTGAGGCCCACGTCACGGCGGCGTGTGTGCGCGGGACCCCGCGGATGACGTATGCTTGAGACACAACGACGCGGGGTGGAGCAGCTCGGTAGCTCGCTGGGCTCATAACCCAGAGGTCGCAGGTTCAAATCCTGTCCCCGCTACTGAAGGCTCAGGGCCGGAATTCGAGAAATCGAACTCCGGCCCTGAGTGTTTTCCGGGACCCGTGTTGTTCCAGGTCACCAGCAAAACTCCTGTGACTCCTGAAGCGCGGTCAACTCGCCCTGTTCGCTCCTTTCCTGACCGGTATGCACCTCGTCAGAACGTCAAAGGATCAAGCTGAACGGGCTTGGAATCCGGTGTGCGAGTCTATTAACGTTCGATAACGCAGCGCGGTCGTTACAGCCGTCAGCAGAGACGGCGCCGTGCGCACACGCCGAATCCCGCGAGGGAACCGGGGACCCACCACTTTGGGGTGAATCGCGCCCGATCCGCAGTGCACCGCCTCAGGAGCACGCCGGGTTTACGCGCGTAGGAGACCTTCCTTCTCCGAACCCGTCAGCTAACCCGGTAGGCGGAGGAGGGAAAGGAGTGCGCCCGCGTGGCGTCCAACCGGCCTGCCCCACAAGCCCCGTTCGCGCCGGACGCGAGTGAGCCCTTTGCCTACGGCGCCCCCCGCGCGCAGGACGGCACGTGGGAGGAGTGGAATCCCACCGAGGAGTCCCTGCCTCCCGTTCGTGGCCGCCACCGGGTGGCCAAGCAGCGCGGAGGCGGCGGCCTCGCCCGCAGTTCCACCGTCCTCGGCGTCGGCGTCATAGCCGCCGTCGGCGCGGGCGGCATGGCCAGCGCCAACACCGGCAAGCCTCCCGTGTCCATCGCGATGCCCGACCTGCCCTCCGTCGGCTCCCTGATCGACGGCCATCACACGGACGCGCCCGCCGCCTCCCTGGCCGGCGTCGCCACGGCCACGGCCCCCGCCGCGAGTGACGACTCCTCCGACGCGGGCGAGGCGCTGCGCAGCCGGATCATGGCCCAGGCCGAGCGACAGCAGAGCAAGGCCGACAGCCGGGCCACCGCCGCAGCCGTCGCCAAGGCCGACCAGCAGGCCGCCGACGCCGCCGCCAAGGCCGCGGCGGACGCCGCCGAGAAGGCCGCCGAGGCCAAGGAGAAGGCGGAGGCCGACGCCGAGAAGAAGGCCGAGGCGGCCCGCCTGGCCACGCTGGCCAAGCAGTACGCGCTGCCGACCTCCTCGTACACGATCACCTCCACCTTCGGGCAGGCCGGATCGATGTGGTCCTCCGGCTACCACACCGGGCTGGACTTCGCCGCTCCCACCGGCACGCTGATCAAGGCCGTCCACAGCGGCACGATCACCGAGGCCGGCTGGGCCGGGGCGTACGGCTACCGCACGATCCTCACCCTCGACGACGGCACCGAGGTCTGGTTCTGCCACCAGTCCTCGATCAGCGTCAGCGCCGGGCAGAAGGTGTCCACCGGCGAGGTCATCGGCCGCGTCGGCGCCACCGGCAACGTGACCGGGCCCCACCTCCACCTGGAGATCCACCCCGGCGGCCAGCCCACCGGCATCGACCCCGGCGCCTGGCTGCGCGGCAAGGGGCTCACTCCCTGAGCGGATGACCCCGATGCGGAATGGACGGGGCCCGAGTGATCGTTGAGAAGAGACATGACTGCTTCTCTGCGCAAGCTCGGCTCCTCCTCCCTCGAGGTCTCCCCCCTCGCCCTCGGCGGCAACGTCTTCGGCTGGACGGCCGACCGGGACACGTCCTTCGCCGTCCTGGACGCCTACGTCGCCGCGGGCGGCAACTTCGTCGACACCGCCGACTACTACTCGGCCTGGGCCGAGGGCAACAAGGGCGGCGAGTCGGAGACGATCATCGGTGAGTGGGTGCGGGCGCGGGGCAACCGCGACCAGGTCGTCATCGCCACCAAGGTCAGCGAGCACCCCGACTACAAGGGCCTGAGCGCCGCCAACATCAAGGCCGCCGCCGACGCCTCCCTGCGCCGCCTCGGCACCGACCACATCGACCTCTACTACACCCACTTCGACCAGCCCGACGTGCCGGTCGAGGAGATCATCGGCGCGCTGGACGAGCTGGTGCGGGCGGGCAAGGTCCGCTACATCGGCGCCTCCAACATCAGCGCCGAACGGCTCCAGGAGTCCCTGGACTTCTCCGACCGCGCGGGTCTGGCCCGGTACGTCGCCCTCCAGCCCCACTACAACCTGGTCTCCCGCGACACCTACGAGGGCCCGCTGCAGGACGTCGCCGCCCGCGAGGGTCTGTCGGCCGTGCCGTACTTCGCCCTCGCCTCAGGCTTCCTCACCGGCAAGTACCGGCCCGGCACGACCGTCGACAGCGCCCGCGCCGGGTCGGCCGCGGGGCACCTCGGCACCGAGCGCGGCCGGAAGGTGCTGACGGCCCTGGACGAGGTCGCCGCCGCCCACGACACCGCCGTGGCCACGGTCGCCCTCGCCTGGCTCGGCGCTCAGTCCACCGTCGCCGCCCCCATCGCCTCGGCCCGCACGGTCGAGCAGCTGCCCGCCCTGACCGACGTCGCCGGGCTGACGCTCACCGCGGCCGAGCTGGACCGCCTGACGGAGGCCTCCGCCTGACGCCGTCCCTATGAGCGGTACGGGTTGTACCCGGCGTACGGGGGTGCCGGGTGCCCGTACCGCTGCCAGTACGGGACCGGGGCGGGCGGCGGCGCCGTCACGCGGGCCGCGTACTCCAGGGCGGGACGCGAGCAGGCACGGCGCTGCCAGAGCGCGGCCAGCAGTTCCCGCTCCCGGGCGGCGAACTCGGTGCCGACGCGCCCGGCGCGGGCGCGGTGGCGCAGCAGGGCCAGTTCGGTGGCGTCGCTCTCGTAGCGGACCACCGCGCGGGCGGCCGGGCGGCCGCCGAGGAAGCGGCGGGCGTGGTCGCGGGCCAGCCGACGGGCGCGCACCGAGCCGAGGGCGAAGGGTTCGGCGGGGCCGAGCCAGCCGGCCCACACGTACACGGGCAGTTCCTCGCGGGTGATGCGCAGCTCGCGCTGCCGCGACCGGATCAGCAGCCAGGTCAGCAGCGCGAACGCGGGGGCCATGAAGCCGCCGTAGACGGCGAGGAAGCCGAACTGGCCGAAGGCGGCCGAGCCGTTCCACAGGGCGTGCAGGCTCATGGCGAGCAGCAGGCCGCCCACCGGGAACAGCACCCGCACCAGTGGCCGGCGCCGGACGGGGAGCGCGGCGAGCCCGAAGCCGATGCCGGTGAGCACGGTGAACAACGGGTGGGCGAACGGCGACATCACCGCGCGCACGAAGAAGGTCGCGGCGGTCACGGAGACCAGGCCCGAGGTGCCGATGGACCGGTCGGTGCCGAAGGCGTTGCCCAGATAGAGGATGTTCTCGGTGAACGCGAAGCCGGTCGCGGTCACCCCGGCTATCGCCGCGCCGCCGACCAGCCCGGTGAAGTCCCGCCGCCGGAAGACGAAGACCAGCAGGACGGCGGCCGCCTTAGCGGACTCCTCCACCACCGGCGCTATCACCGTCGCGCCGAGCGTGTCCGCGCCGGACGGGTCCGCGGTCGCGGTGGCGATCCAGTGGGTGGCGAAGCTGTTGGCGACGATGGCGATCAGCGCCGCCGCGCAGGCACCCCACGCGAACGCGAACACGGTGTTCCGCCAGGGCCCGGGCCGCACCCGGTCCAGCCAGCGGAACGCGGCGATCAGCCAGGGCACGGGCACCACGGCCAGCCCCAGCCCGACGAGGAAGCCCTCCGTGCCGGTCTGCCGGCGCACCAGCGCCAGGATCACCAGCCCGGACAGCGCCAGCAGCGCGGTGAGCGCCCCGTGCCGTACCCACTCCCGCCGCCACCAGGCCGGACGGCGGCCGTCGGGGTGGGGCGGGTACGACGGAGAACTGATGGCCACAGCATCGACCCTAACGGTGACGGGGCCGGACGGCCTCGGGCTTCCCGGCCCGCCGGTCTACGGGTTCTCGTGCGGTACGCGGCGGAAGAGCAGGTCGTTCACCACGTGGCCCTTGTCGAGGCCCTGGCCCTCGAAGCGGGTCAGCGGCCGGAACGCGGGGCGCGGGGCGTAGCCGCCCCCGGCGCACGTGTTCTCGAAGCCGGGGTGCGCGTCGAGCACCTCCAGCATCTGCTCGGCGTACGGCTCCCAGTCCGTCGCGCAGTGCACGGTCGCGCCGGGCGCCAGCCGGGTCGCGGCCAGGGTGAGGAACTCGGGCTGGATCAGCCGCCGCTTGTGGTGCCGCTTCTTCGGCCAGGGGTCGGGGAAGTAGACGCGGAGCCCGTCGAGCGAGTCGGGGGTGAGCATCTCCCGCAGCAGGATGATCGCGTCGCCGTTGCCGACCCGGACGTTGGTGAGGCCGCCCTGTTCGGCGAGGTTCAGCAGATTGCCCTGGCCGGGGGTGTGCACGTCGACGGCGAGGATGTTGGTGTCCGGGGCGGCCGCGGCCATCTGCGCGGTGGCCTCGCCCATGCCGAAGCCGATCTCCAGCACGACCGGGTTCGCGTTGCCGAACAGCTCCGTGAGGTCGATGCGCCGCTGCCCGTCGATGTCCAGCCCCCACCGCGGCCACAGCCGGGCCAGCGCCTCGGCCTGGCCGGTGGTGACGCGGCTGCGCCGGGGCTGGAAGCTGCGGATGCGCCGCTCGAAGTGCGAACCGGCGGGGTCGGGCTGCGGGCCGTCGGGGAACCGGGGCTCGCCCTTGCTCCGGGAGGTCCGGGCGGACGGTCCGGGCTCCGCGGGCCGCGCGCTGCGCGGACCGGCGTCGGCGGGCCGGATGGCTTCGGGGGTGTTCACGGAGTCAGACACAGTGGGTCCGATTTTAGGGCCACCGCTGCCGCCCCCGCCGGGTGCGCGGCCCTCACAGCGCCCTCAGCAGCCGAAGTGTGCGGCGGCTCACCTCCCGGCCGACGGGCAGGGACGCGGTGGCCGCCGGGGACGGGGCGTTCAGCACGTGCACCGCGCGGGGGCCCTCGCGGATGAGGAAGTCGTCGACCAGCGTGCCGTCCCGCGTCACCGCCTGCGCGCGCACCCCGGCGGGCGCCCGCACCAGGTCCCGCTCCTCCACACCGGGCACCAGCCGGCGCACCGCGTCCAGGAAGGCGCCCTTGGACACCGACCGGTACAGCTCGCCCGCGCCGTACTTCCAGTGGCGCCGGGCCAGCGCCCAGGTGCCGGGCCAGCCGGCGGTGCCCGCAACCTCGCGGGGCCGGACCACGCCCCAGCCGTACCCCTCACGGGCCAGCGCCGGCACCGCGTTGGGGCCCACGTGCACGCCTCCGTCGAGCCCCTTGGTCAGATGGACGCCGAGGAACGGGAACGCCGGATCGGGCACCGGATACACCAGGCCGCGCACCAGCTCCGGCCGCGCCAGCTCGTAGTACTCACCCCGGAACGGCACGATCCGCACGCCCGGCTCGTCCCCCGTGAGGCGGGCCAGCTCGTCGCAGTACAGGCCCGCGCAGTTCACCAGCACGCGGGCGCGGAGCA
Source organism: Streptomyces sp. NPDC046860 (assembly GCF_040645115.1). NCBI lineage: Bacteria > Bacillati > Actinomycetota > Actinomycetes > Kitasatosporales > Streptomycetaceae > Streptomyces > Streptomyces sp. NPDC046860. The sequence continues at coordinate 314,449 of NZ_JBEYXQ010000007.1, forward strand.
CCTGCCCGGCGGAGGTCAGCACCGCCACGCCCCGCTCCGGGCGCCGGTCCACCCGGACGACCCGCGAGCCGTACCGGATCTCGGCGCCCGAGGCGCGGGCCAGCTGCCGGGCGACGGCCGTGAAGTCGCAGACGCCGGTCGTGCCGACGTGGATCGCGGCCAGGCCGCGCACCTCCGGCTCGTACTCGGCGATCTGGGCGGCGCCGAGCTCGCGGACCGGGATGCCGTTCTCCCGGCCGCGCTGGACCAGGGCGTGCAGCCGGGGCAGCTCGGCCCGGTCGGTGGCGACGATCAGCTTGCCGGTGACGGAGTGGTCGATGCCGTACTCCGCGCAGAACTTGATCATCTCGGCGGCGCCGCGCACCGCGTACCGCGCCTTGAGCGAGCCCGGGCGGTAGTAGATCCCGCTGTGCACCACCCCGCTGTTGCGGCCGGTCTGGTGGCGGGCCGGGCCGGGCTCCTTCTCCAGCACGGTGACCCGCGTGCCCGGGGCCGCGCGCGTGAGGGCGTAGGCCGTCGACAGCCCGACGATGCCGCCACCGACCACCAGCACGTCGCAGTCGTACGCGTCCGCCCGCACCTGCACCACCTCCCGGCCTCGATAGTGCACTGCGCCACTGACAACGCCTTCAAACCGCGCCACGGCGGCCTTTGTGCGCTGCGGGCCGTGCCCGGGCCTGCCTAGGCCGGTGCCATCAGCAGCGGGCGGGCCCGCTCGCGCAGCTCCACCACCCGGGGCTCGTCCCCGTACGGCTCCAGCCGGTGCAGGAGGTCCTTGACGTACTCGGTGGTGCGCGCGGAGGAGATGCGGCCGGCCACCTCCACCGCCCGTACGCCCTGCTCGCAGGCCGCGTCCAGGTTGCCCGACTCCAGCTCGGCCACCGCCGAGACCACCAGCCGCAGACCGTGCGAGCGCACGAACTCCTCCGTCGGCTGGGACAGCGCCTGCTCGGTGAAGCGGCGCACCTGGCGGGGCGCCTTCAGGTCGCGGTAGCACTCGGCGGCGTCGGCGGCGAAGCGGTCGTAGCCGTAGAAGCCCAGCCAGGACGGGTCGCTGTCGCCCTCGCGGGACCGCTCCAGCCAGCCCTCGGAGGACTTCAGGGCGGCACCGGCCGCGTGCGCGTCGCCCGCCCGCGCGTGGGCTCTCGCCTCGACCAGCCGGAAGAAGCTCATGGTGCGCGCGGTGGCCAGTCCGCGGTTGCGCTCCAGGGCGGCCTGGGCGAGGTCGACGCCCTCGTCACCGAAGCCCCGGTAGGTCGCCTGGAGGGACATGGAGGCGAGCACATAGCCGCCGAGCGGTACGTCGGCCGCCGCTCGGGCCAGCCGGAGCGCCTGGATGTAGTACCGCTGGGCCGCCTCCTGCTGGCCGGTGTCGAAGGCCATCCAGCCCGCGAGCCGGGTCAGTTCCGCGCCCGCGCCGAACAGGGCGCGGCCCACCTCGTCGGAGTAGGAGCCGAGCAGCAGCGGGGCCGCCTCCACCCGCAGGCACTCCGGCACCATGGACGAACGCCAGTCGCCGCCGCCGTACTTGGAGTCCCAGCGCCGGGCGTCCTCGGCGGCCTCCCGGAGCTTCTGCACATCGCTGTGGCCGACTCTGATCGGTGCGGCGGCGCCCGCGTCGGAGGGCGCCTCCCGCTCGACCGAGCTGTCGGCGGGGGTTATCAGCCACCGGGAAGCGGGCGTCGCGTAGGCGCTCACGGCGAACGACCCCGCCAGCGACTGCCAGATGCCGCCGGACCCGGCACGGCGTCCGGCCAGGTCGAGGCGGTACAGGTCGGTCGCCGAGCGCACCGCCTGCCCCACGTCCCGGGGGAAGGCGAGCCCCACCTCGGGAGCGGGGTCGGCGTCGGCGAGGCCGATCTCGTGCAGCGGCACCGGCCGGCCGAGCTTCTGCCCGATCGCCGCCGCGATCAGATGCGGGGCCGCACCCTGCGGCACCATCCCCTTCGACACCCAGCGCGCGACCGAGGTCTTGTCGTACCGGAGTGTCAGACCCCGCTGCGCGCCCAGGTCGTTGACGCGGCGCGCCAGGCCCGCGTTGCTGATTCCCGCGAGGGCGAGAACGGCGCCGAGTTTCTCGTTCGGCCCGCGTTGCTCCCTGGACATGAGCCACCCCTCGACACAGACGGCTGCCCCGCTGGCATAACCGCGCGGCATTCGTAAACACAGCGTAGTTCGCCGCATCCCAAGCGTTAAGGGGCATTGTTCCGGATGGCGTGATTGCGGTCCGTACGGGAGTACGGCCCTGTACGCACCGTGCACGGACTGTCGCGGCGTGCCCCCGCGCGTGTGGCCGTGCGCCTGTCCGTGCGCTCTACTCCGGCCACCGGGGGAGCGGTTCCATGGCTGCGTGGGTCGGCCCGCTGTACTTGAGTCCAGTGGGCTGGGGGACGCCGCCGCCTACATCCCCGCGGGCGGCGGACCGGTCCGGGAGGCGACGCCCGCCTCCCGGGCCGCGCGCGCTCGCCGGACCGCCGTGCGCTCCGCAGGGCCTGTACGGAGCGTACTCAAATCCCTTGCCCTGTCGCCGATTTGGCCGAAAACAGCTGCCGTTCCACAGCCGTCATTCCCGTTCCCACCACGGCACTTGAGGGCGCGAAAGAGGTTCCGGGGGAGTGAACCGGGGCGCATTCGCGCCGCTCGCGTCCCCCATCTCCCGCGGCCGTGAGCGCGGTTCACTTCCGCCCGCCGCGCACCGCGCCATCCGGGGCCCGCCGTGTTTCCCGCTGATTTCCGGCGGCCGTCCGCCGGCTTTCCCTCGATCGAAGGCGGCGTCACCACCCTTCCCCGGCGCGTTCTTCATGGCAGCATGGGTCCGGTTCGTGCGGTGCTCTGGTGGTCCACAGCCTGTGGAGGCGTCGATGCGGTGGTTGGTGGGTTGGAGCAGCACCGCCGCGCGCGCCCTGGGCGACGGCACCGCGGGTGCCACCGGGTACGAGGGCGAGACCCTGCGGCCCGTCGGCTCCCAGCTCCTGTGGGGCGACCCCGATCCGCTGTGGGCGGTGGGGGACTGGCGCCCCGACGAGGTCCGTGTGGTGCACGCCGACCCGCAGAACCGCATCGCCGTCCTCGGCATCTGCGGCGCCTCCGACGAGGAGCTGCGGCGCGGCCTGTTCACCGCCCGCGGCGGCGCCCTGCGCCATCTGACCGCGTGGCCGGGCAGCTACACCGCCGTCGTCCAGGCCGGGCGCCGCATCACCGTCTGCGGCGACCTCGCCGGAGCCCGCCCGGTCTTCCACGCCCCCTGGGAGGGCGGCACCGCCTACGCCACCGCCGCCCTGCCGCTCGCCGACCTCACCGAGGCCAACCTCGACTTCGGCCACCTCGCCGCCCTCCTCGCCGCCCCCGAGGTGCCGGCCGCCCTGCGCGACACCACCCCGTACGAGGGCGTACGCCGCGTCGCGCCGGGACACGCGCTGGTGCTGCGCGCCGGGGCGCGCGAGATCGCCGGGTACGAACCGGTCGCCTCCCTCGCCGTCGCCGCGCCCCCCGCCGACCCCGACCGCGCGGTGGACGCCGTACGGGACGCCCTGGTGGAAGCGGTACGGGTCCGGCTCGCCGCCCCCCGGCACGTCCCCGGACTGGACCCCGGCCCGGTGCCCGGGATGGGCCCGGCCGAACGGCGCGCGGCGCGCGGCATGCCGGTGCCCGGCATCGGCGCCGACCTCTCCGGCGGGCCCGCCTCCGGCACCCTGGCGCTGCTCGCCGCCGGGCTGCCGGGCAGACCCGGCACCCTCCTCGGGCACGGCACCGGCGCGGGCGAGCGGCTGCTCGCCGTCACCTTCAACGACCTGGCCGTCAGCGGCCGCGAGGCCGAGGTGGAGCGCGCGGGCGCCCTCGCGGCCAACCCGCGCCTGCACCACGTGGTGGTCACCGGCGCCGAGGACACCCTCCCGTACGCCGACCTCGACGGGCCCCTCACCGACGAGCCCGGCCCCTCCCTGGTCACCGCCGCCCGGCACCGGGCCCGGCTCGCGGCGGGCAGCGCGGACCATTTCACCGGCCACGGCGCCCGCCAGGTGCTGGACGCCCACCCCGCCCGCCTGGCCGACCTGCTGCTGGACCGTCAGCGCCGCCACCTGGTGCGCCCGGTCGCCGCCCTGACCCGCGCCGACGGCTCGGTCCTGGTCCCCGCGCGGGTGTACGGCGCCGCCCGGAAGCTGTCCCGCACCCCGTACCGCACCGGCCTGGAGGCGCTGGCCGAGCGGCTGATGCGGCGCCGCTTCGACGAACCCGGTGGCCCGGTGGGCGCCTCGCTCGCCGCACTGACCTGGGCGAGACCCGGTCCGGCCGCTAGGTGGCTCACCGGGGAAGCACTGGCCGAAGTATCGGTTCTCCTTCAGACCGGCGCCGACCGCGCGGCCGGCGGCCCCGGACAGAGACCCGGCGAGTTCCGCGCCCGTACCGTCCTCGCCCGGCACGCCGCCGATCTCCGCGTCCTCGAACAGGCCGCCGAGGTCCGCTCCCAGCGGCTGCACGCCCCGTTCCTCGACAACCAGGTCGTGCGCGCCTGCCGCGACCTCCCCGAGGCGCTGCGCGTCAAACCCGGAGCCCGCTCCGCCGTACTGCGCCGGGTGCTGGAGGGCGCCGGGGTCACCGACCTCCCGCCCGGCTGGGGCACCCCGTCCCACGCCTCCTCGGCCGCCGCGGCCCGGACCGGCCTGCGCCTGGCCGCCGACTCCCTGGTGGACCTCTTCGACACCCCGCTGCTCGCGGACGCCGGTCTGGTCGAGGCCCGCGTGGTGCGCAAGGCGGTCCGTGAGGCCGCCGCCGGCGAACCCCTCCCGCTGGACGGCCTGGCCGACCTCGTCTCCCTGGAACTCTGGCTCGGCCGTCTCCTGGCCCGTCGCGGCACCTGCTGGACCGGCACCCCGGCCCGCGCCCGCGCCGTCCCGGCCGGCATCGCCCCCCAGCGGAGCGCGCTGCGCGCGGGAGCCCGGCCGAGCTAGCCGCAGCTGAAGCGGGACCTGGCCCAGTCCGCCAGGGTGGCCTGGCCGAAGACCGTGTCCTGGGGCTCCACCACCAGCCGTACCGTCTTCCGCCCGGTCAGGTCCACATGGACCGGTACCGCCGGGTCGCCGCCGGAGACCGTGCCGGACCGCCACAGGCGGACGCCGTCCGCGTACACCGCGAAGGCGACCCTGCCGAGGCCCAGCGTCATGTCGTCCACCCCGACCACCGCGTCATAGGCGGCGCACGCGCGGTTGAGGTCGACGGTCACCGAGGAGTCGCCGCGCACCGTGACCCCGGGGGAATAGCGCTCCCCGCCGATCGACATGCCGTACCGCTGCCACACCCAGCTGCTGCCGCCGAGCCGCACCTCGGGCTCGGAGCCGTCGCCGGTGAGGTCGTAGCTCAGCTCGCTCAGCTCGTACGCCTTCGGCGGGGGCGGCGGAGGCGTGGGGGTGGGAGTCGGCGTCGGAGTGGGGGTGGGGGTCGGCCTGGGCTTGGGGGGCGTCGGGCTCGGCGTCGGCTCGGGCTTCGGCTTCGGCGGCGGGGTGGGCTCGGGCGTGGGCTTCGGCTCCGGTGCCGGCTTCTCGGCGGGCGGGACGCTGTGCGCGGGGGCGGGAGGCGCGGGGGGCTTCGGCGCGGGCTCCTTCTTCTCGGGCGGCGGGGGCGCGGGCGGCGTCTGCCGCACCACCGGCGCGGACGGCGACGGCTCGGCGATCTCCTTCGCCGGCCGGCTGTCGTTCACCAGCGCGAGCGCCACGACGGCCGCGGCCACCGCCACCACCCCCGTGGCGATCCCCGCCTTCACCGGCGCGCCCAGCCCCTCCGAGGCCGCGCCGCCGCCCGCCGCGCCACCCCCGGACCCGGTCGCGGCGGCGGCCGCACCCGCCGCGCCCACGCCCGCGCCACCGGCGACGACCCCGAGCGCCTTGGCGTACCCGGCGGCGCCGAACCAGCCGATGACCGCGATCGGGACGACGGCCGGAATCCCGCCGGCCACCTCCTCGATCTGCGCGGCCGCCAGCCGGCACTTGGCGCACTCCTCCAGGTGCTTGCGCAGCCCGCGCTCCGCCCGGACGCGCAGCTTGCGACGCGCGTAGCCACCGAGCTGGTCGGCGTAGCGCGCGCACTCCTCGTCGTTCACCAGGGTCGCGCTGACATGCGCCTGGAGGTACGCCTGCTTCAGCCCCTCACGGGCCCGACTGGCCAGCACCCGGGTGCCGTTGGCGTCCAGCCCGAACAGCACGGCCACCTCGCTCGGTGACTCGTCCTCCACCTCGGTGTGCCACAGCACCGCCTGCCAGCGCTCGGGCAGCGAACGGAACGCCCGCATGGCCAGGGTCTGTTCGGCCTCGTGCATCGCACGCACGTCGGCCCCCATGTCGGCGCCGAAGGCACCCAGCGGCCCGGTGTCGTCGGCCACCTCGGCCGCCCTGGCCGCCTGCTGGGCGAACACCGCGAAATCGTCCACGAGTTGCTCGCGCTTCGCGGACTGCGTCCAGTGCGCGGCGACCCGGCGCACCGAGGTCAGCAGATAGGCGCGCACCGCGTACTCGGGGCCCGAACCGCCGCGCACCGCCTGGAGCACGCGGGCGAACACCTCGGCGGTGAGATCGTCGGCGGTGTGGCCGTCCCGGCAGCAGGTACGCGCGTAGCGCCGCACCGCGTCCGCGTGCCGCCGGTACAGCTCCTCGTACGCCGAGTCGTCCCCGGCGCGCATCCGTTCGATCATCTCGCCGTCGGCCGGGGGCGCGTCGCGCGGCGGCGGCAGCACACTGCCCTCACGCTGGGCCGGCAGGCTCGCCTGCGCCCGGTCCCCGCCGCCGGAGACGGCCCGGCCGCCCTGGCTGGGCACCTGCGGTGAGGTCAGTCCGCCGGCCTCCGCGTCACCACCGTCGGCGCGCGCGCCGTCCCACCCGTCAACGCCCATCGCGTGAAGCCCCCGACACCGGCACAGCCCAATCCTTTACGGGCTCAGCGTGCCATAGCCGGTTTCGCCGCCGGCCCGCTCTCCGGACCCGTCACTCATCCGGGCGGAAGTTTCACCGTCCACCCACGACAGATCCGAACAAGCGGGCCCCGTAACGGCGTTCAGCGTGCCGGGAACCGCGCCCGCGCTACGCGGGCCGGGACCGCAGCCCCTCCAGCAGGATGTCCAGCAGCCGGGCGGAGGCGGCCGCCTGCTGCGCCGCGTCCGGCAGCGAGGGCGCCGCCGTCGCGATCACCAGCAGGACGTCGGAGACGGACACGTCGGCCCGCAGCTCACCGGCGGCGCGGGCCCGCTCCACGAGCTGCCCGACCACCTCCAGCAGCGCCGCCGTACCCGGATCGCCGCCCGCGCGGTCCCCCTCCACCAGCCGCAGCTCCCCGGGGGCGGCCTGGGACCGCTGCTGCGGCACCCGCGCCTCCTCGGCGCCGGAGCCCTCCTCCGCCACCCCCACCCGCAGCACCTGCGGCGGCAGCAGCCGGCCCGCGCCGGACGCCACCGAGGTGCGCAGGAAGCGGGACAGCGCCGACCACGGCTCGTCCTCCTGCCCGAGCGCGGCCCGCGCCTGCTCGGTCAGCCGCGCGGTCTCCTCCTCGGCGATCCGCCGCACCAGCACGTCCTTGCTGGGGAAACGCCGGTACACCGTGCCGACCCCGACCCGCGCCCGCCGCGCCACGTCCTCCATCGGCGCGCCGTACCCCAGCTCGCCGAACACCTCACGCGCGGCCCTCAGCACGTGCTCCAGATTGCGCTGCGCGTCCACCCGCAGCGGTGCCGAGCGGGAGCCGCCCGGCCGTCCGCCGCCCGACGCGAGAGCCGCCGCCGACCAGTGCGTGTCCTGAACATGCATGTGTTCCCCCGGTAATGACGTCTCCCCCCGGAGACTCTCCCCGCCACTGATTGCGAAGCGCGCGGAAAACTGGCGCCGGTCCCTGAGCGGACCGCACCCGGCGACCCCCTCGACGACCCTCCCGCACCCCGTCGACACACGAACATAGTTGAGCGGGAGTCAATTCAGAAGGGGTAGGTTCCGCACAGTGCGCCCCTCGATCGGAGTACGAGCCATTTATGTCCGGATTCCGCGCTCTCGCGCAGGCGGCCACCGGTCACACAAATCGCCGAGGCTGTGGACAAACACCAGCGCCGGGTGCGTCATGGGAGGGTGAAGGAACGCGCGCGCATTCTGGTCGTCGGCGGGGGCCACGTCGGCATGTACACCGCCCTGCGTCTCCAGCGGAAACTGAGGCGGCGGATCAGACGCGGTGACATCGAGATCACCCTGGTCAGCCCCGACCCGTACATGACCTACCAGCCGTTCCTCCCCGAGGCGGCCGCCGGCTCGATCTCCCCGCGCCACGTCGTCGTCCCCCTGCGCCGGGTCCTGCCCGACTGCCGCGTCGTCATCGGCGAGGTCACCGCGGTCGACCACGCGGTGCGCACCGCCGCCGTGACCACCCTCGCCACCGAGCAGCAGGGCCGCGCCGCCGAACTCATCGGCTACGACCAGCTCGTCCTCGCCCCCGGCTCCGTCTCCCGCACCCTGCCCGTGCCCGGCCTCGCCGAGCACGGCATCGGCTTCAAGACCGTCGAGGAGGCCATCGGGCTGCGCAACCACGTCATCGAACAGATGGACATCGCCTCCTCCACCCGCGACCCCGCCCTGCGCGACGCCGCCCTCACCTTCGTCTTCGTCGGCGGCGGCTACGCCGGCGTCGAGGCCCTCGGCGAGCTGGAGGACATGGCCCGCTACGCCGCCCGCTACTACCCCAACCTCCGCCCCGAGGACATGAAGTGGGTCCTGGTGGAGGCCACCGGCCGCGTCCTGCCCGAGGTCGGCCCCGAACTGGGCCGCCACACCGTCACCCAGCTCCGCCGCCGCAACATCCAGGTGCTGCTGAACACCCGCCTCGAATCCTGCGCCGACCGCGTCGCCGTCCTCAGCGACGGCCGCCGCTTCCCCACCCGCACCGTCGTGTGGACCGCCGGGGTCAAACCCCACCCGATGCTCGCCGCCACCGATCTCCCCCTCGACGCGCGCGGCAGGCTGCGCTGCACCGCCCAGCTCGCTGTCGAGGGCACCGAGCACGCCTGGGCCGCGGGCGACGCCGCCGCCGTACCCGACGCCACCGCCACCGGCCCCGGCGCCACCACCGCGCCCAACGCCCAGCACGCGCTGCACCAGGCCAGGGTCCTCGGCGACAACATCGTGCGCACCCTGCGCGGCGAACCCCTGCGCACCTACGCCCACCGGCCGCCCGGCTCCGTCGCCTCCCTCGGCCTGCACAAGGGCGTCGCCCAGGTGTACGGGCGCGGGCTCAAGGGCCGCCCCGCCTGGCTCCTGCACCGCGCCTACCACCTCAGCCGCGTGCCCACCTTCAACCGCAAGGCCCGCGTGCTCGCCGAATGGACCCTCGCCGGACTCTTCAAACGGGAGATCGTCTCCCTCGGCTCACTCGAACACCCACGGGCCGAGTTCGAACTCGCGGCCGGTGGAGAACCCCCGCGGCCCCACCAGGACCCCCCGAAGGGGTCGTCCTGACCGGAGCCGGGAACTCCCCGGCCGGCCAGGCCGTCTGACGGATGTCGCCGCGGACGGGCACCTGCCAGACTGCTCCACATCCTCGGACGGGCAACAGCCCGCCCTCAGCACACACGAGGCTTTCCCCACTGTGAACTTCACGCGCTGGAGCGCCCGGCTCCCCGGAACGCAGCGCCGCGCCGCAGCGCGGACCGAGCAGACGGTCCCCACGGACCGGCGCGGCGACAGCCCGGTGCCCGCCGCCCGCGCCGGGAACCCCGCCGCGGCGGTCGACGAACTGCCCGCCCGCGAGGTCCTCGACCACGTGCCGGCCCTCGTCGCCCTGGTCCACGGCCCCGAGCACCGCCTCGCCCACGTCAACGACGCCTACGCCGCCGCCTTCGGCCCCCGCCCGCCCGGCGGCCCGGCCCGCGACACCCTCCCGGAACTCGCCGAGCTGGGCCTCCTCCCCCTCCTCGACCAGGTGCTGCGCAGCGGCAGACCCCGCACCCTGAAGTCCCGCAAGGCCGTCGACGGCCGCTCCTACACGTTCACCTGCACCCCGGTCACCGGACACGGCGACCGCGACGCGGGCGTACTCGTCTTCGCCACCGACGTCACCGACCACGCCGAGGCCGCCGAACGCCTGCGCGCCAGCGAGCGCAGCCAGCGGGAGACCGCCGTCACCCTCCAGCGCTCCCTGCTCCCCCAGGACCTGGAGGAGCCCGACGACCTGCGCGTGGCCGCCACCTACCAGCCCGGCGGCACCGAAGCCGCGGTCGGCGGCGACTGGTACGACGTCATCACCCTCGGCGGCGGCCGCACCGCCCTCGTCATCGGCGACGTCATGGGCCGGGGCGTGCGCGCCGCCGCCGTCATGGGCCAGCTCCGCACCGCCGTCCGCGCCTACGCCCGCCTCGACCTCCCCCCGCACGAGGTCCTCCAGCTCCTCGACGGCCTCGCCGTGGAGATCGACGCCAACCAGATCGCCACCTGCGTCTACGCCGTCCACGACCCCAACGAGGGCCGCCTGCTCTACGCCTCCGCCGGACACCTGCCGATCCTCGTCCGCGACGAGACCGGCGAGGTGCTGCGCGCCGACGAACCCACCGGCCCCCCGCTGGGCACCGGCGGCTGGGTCCACTCCTCCGGCTCCGTCCCCCTCGGCCCCGGCTCCACGGCCGTCCTCTATACGGACGGTCTGGTCGAACGCCGCGACCAGGACCTCGACGAGGGCATCGCCGCCCTGGAACGCGCCCTCGCCGGAGCCACCGGCACCCCCCAGGTCGTCTGCGACCGCCTGGTCCGCTCGGCCGGCGTCACCGCCGACCACGACGACGACGTGGCCGTCCTCGTCCTCCAGCACCCCGCCCGCACCGGCCCCGCGGCCGAGCTCTTCCGCAACGCCGCGCTGGACCTCCTCGGCGGGGTCGAGGCCGCCCCGCGCGCCCGTGCCTTCGCCTCCGGCGTCCTGACGAGCTGGCGCTTCCCCACCGAACTGCACGACCTCGGCGTCCTGGCCGCCAGCGAGCTGGTCGCCAACTCCCTCCAGCACGGCACCCCGCCCATGCGGCTGCGGCTGCGCCGCACCGACCGCCGCCTGATCATCGAGGTCACCGACGGCGACGACCACCTCCCGCGCCGCCGCCGCGCCGACCCGGCCGACGAGTCCGGCCGCGGCATCGACATCGTCGCCACCATCGCCTCCTCATGGGGCTCCCGCCGCAAACCGGGTGGCGGCAAGGCGGTCTGGTGCGAGTTCCTGCTCCCGAAGAGCCGGCCCCGTACATGAGGAACGGGCCCCGCACATGAAGAAGGGCCGGGAGCACATCAGGTGCTCCCGGCCCTTCTCCTTGTACAAGGCTTCACGCCTACGCGCTGACCGACTCCGCCGGGGTACCGCCCCGCGCCACGACCCGGCTTTTCGCCGCGGCCGCCCACGGGTGGTCCTGGGCGGGCGTCAGCCGCCGGCCCAGCCGTAGCGCCAGCACGCTGATCGCCACCGAGAACAGCACGAACGTCACGATGTACGGACCGTGCAGCGAGGCTCCGAGCGGCCCGCCGACCGCCGGACCGACCGCCAGCGCCAGCTGCTTGACCAGCGCGAAAGCGGAGTTGTACTGCCCGGCCATGCCCTCCGGAGCCAGATCGGCGACCAGCGGGGCCACGGTCGGCGACAGCATCGCCTCGCCCAGCCCGAACAGCGCGTACGTGGAGACGAACGCGGCCGTCGCCATCTCCTGGCTGCCGTGCCCGAGACCGGCGTACCCCGCCGCCAGCCAGGCCACGGTCCAGATCAGGCCGACCACCGCGATCACCCGCGAACGGCGGCGCCGCTCCACCAGCTTCAGCACGGCGAACTGCGCCACGACGATCATCATCGTGTTGGCGGCGAGCGCGGTGCCCAGCGTGGACGTGGATATCCCGGCCGCCTCCACGCCGTACGCGCTCAGGCCCGACTCGAACTGGCCGTAGCAGGCGAAGAACAGCACGAAGCCCAGCAGGCACAACTGCACCATCGCCCGGTTGTCCAGCATCTGCCGCCAGCCGCCCTTGGCCGAGCCGGAGGGCAGGTCGGTGATGCGCGGGGACCGAGGCATCCGCACCGTCGCCATCAGCACGGCGAGGAGCAGGAAGATCGTGGCCTCGATGGTGAACAGCACCGTGAAGGAGGAGGCCCGGCTCGCGTCGACCAGGTGGCCGCCGATGAGACCGCCCACGCCGAGGCCGAGGTTCTGCAGGAAGAACTGCATGGCGAACGCCCGCGACCGGGTGGCGGTGGTCGAGCAGTCCACGATCATCGTGGCCAGCGCCGGCTGCATCACGGCCTGCCCGGCGCCGAGCGCGGCGGCGGTCAGCAGCACGGACGCCGCACTGCCCGCCAGCCCCAGTCCCAGGGCACCGAGCGCGGACAGGACCAGAGCGGCGAGCAGGACGGGCAGCGGACCGCGCCGCACGATCGCCCTCCCGGCGAACGGCAGCGCGATCAGAGCCGCCACGGCGAAGACGGCGAGCACGAGTCCCGCCGTCATGGCCCCCAGCCCTCGCACCTGCGCCACGTAGACGTACAGATACGGGACCGTGAAGCCGAGTCCGAACGCGCTGAGCGCGTTGCCCACGTGGATGCGGGGCATCGCCGCCCCCATCGCCCTGGTCACGTTCACCTCTTCCACAAGTTAGGAGTGAAGACTTCAAAGCTAAAGTTCGAAGCTAAAGAGTACATGCCGAAGGACTTCAAAGCAAAGAGTCCCCGTGCCATACTCCTTGCCATGGCCGACACCGCCGGCGTCCCGGAGCCGACACTCGAAGAACAGATCGCCGCCTACCAGCGCGAGTTCCAGGACCTCGACCCCCAGGTCGAGGCGATCGTGTCGGCACTGTCCCGGCTGAACCGCCGGATGAACGTGGCGTACGGCCGCCAGACCTCCGAGCTGGGCATCAGCAACGCGGAGTGGGAAGTACTGAAGGCCCTGGTCCTCTCCGGCGCCCCGTACCGGCTGGGCCCCGGCGAGCTGGCCAAGCGGCTCGGGCTCACCCCGGCCGCCATGACCCACCGGATCGACCGGATGGTCACCGAGGGCCTGGTCACCCGCGAGCGCGACGAGTCCAACCGCGTCCGTGTCATCGTGGAGCTGACTACCGAGGGCCGCGAGAAGTGGCTCGAGGCGATGCGCATGGCGACGGTCTTCGAGGAGGACCTCCTCCAGGACCTCACCTCCGGGGAGCGCTCCGTACTGGGAGAGGTCCTCACCCGGCTCCTGCGCCGCGTGGAGCACGCCCAGCCCGACGCCGAGGGCCGGCTGTCCGACCTGGACTGACGGGCCGCCGAAAAAAATCTTGACAGCGGGGCTTGACCGGCCCCCGGCAAGTCCGTAGAGTTCTTCGAGTTGCACGGAGCCGTAACGGTTCTCCCGCAACATCTCGCCGCCTGGAGCGGCACCTCAAACAACCAGTACGACCATCCCCCTGGGATTGGTTTCGGCGCGTCCGAATTCAATTCGAATAGGGAGCCGGCAGCCCGATTAGGAACTGCCGGGGATGATCCGCTAGAGTTTGAGACGTCGGAACGGCCCAGCGGGCCGGGAAGACAACCCCCTCTGACTGGGAATCAGACGCCGAAAGGATCTGATAGAGTCGGAACCGCCGGAAAGGGAAACGCGAAAGCGAGAACCTGGAAAGCACCGAGGAAATCGGATCGGAAAAGATCTGATAGAGTCGGAAACACCGAAGGGAAGCCCGGAGGAAAGCCCGAGAGGGTGAGTACAAAGGAAGCGACCGTTCCTTGAGAACTCAACAGCGTGCCAAAAATCAACGCCAGATTTAGTTGATACCCCGTCTCCAGCATCAGCTGGGACGAGGTTCCTTTGAAAAAACACAGCGAGGACGCTGTGAACCATCGGACTATTCCTCCGATGGTTCCGCTCTCGTGATGTGTAGTCCCGATTACGGGAAAACATTCACGGAGAGTTTGATCCTGGCTCAGGACGAACGCTGGCGGCGTGCTTAAC